>DATGIQ010000158.1:0-38656 GCA_035295665.1 Gemmataceae bacterium
GCCCGGCCATAACCAATCCCCAGGGCCCGTTGCAACAGCGAAACGCTGCCACGCCCCTCACGGATGATTACCTCGATTGCCTGCTCATACAGGTCATCGCGGGCCCGCAAGGTCTCGGTCAGGCTTCCTTTCCCTTCCTTCGGCGCGGTACTGAGCTGGACCAGCTCCTGCGCGTAGCACGGCTCGCACCCCAGATCGGTGACGACGCGCGTGATTTCCTCATCGCTGGCATACGTGCCTTGTGATCGGATGAGAGTGCTGGTACCGGGTTGAAGGAAGAGCATGTCCCCCTTGCCGAGCAGCTTGTCGGCGCCCATTTCGTCGAGCACGACCCGGCTGTCCGATCGGCTCGAAACCTGGAAACAAATGCGCGCCGGCAGGTTGGACTTGATCAGGCCGGTGATCACGTCGACGGTGGGCTTCTGTGTGGCCACGACGAGATGGATGCCGGCCGCACGCGATTTCTGGGCCAGGCGGATGATGTGCCCTTCTACTTCCTTCCGCATGGTCATCATCAAATCGTTCATTTCATCAACGAAGATGACAATATAAGGCATGTGGTAGGGGATCCGGTCACGTTCCTCCTCGTCGGCCGGCTGGACGCGGCGGTGGATTTCTGCGGCCGTCAGCTCGTTGTAGGCGGCGATGCTGCGGACGCGGGCTCGGCTGAGCAAGTCGTAGCGTTCCTCCATCTTGTCGACCGCCCAGGCGAGAATGGCCTCGGCCTTCCGCATGTCCTTGACGACCGGGTGCATAAGGTGAGGAATCCGACCGTATTCGCTCAATTCGAGCATCTTTGGATCGATCATGATCATTTTGACTTCATCCGGCCGGCGCGTCATGAGGATGCTCAGCACGATCGCATTCATGCAGACGGATTTCCCGGTGCCCGTGCGGCCGGCGATGAGCAAGTGCGGCATGTCCGCCAAATCATACACCAGCGGCCGGCCTTCGGTATCCTTACCAAGGAACAGTGGAATCTTGAACTTGGCTGCACGCTTGCCGGCGGACAGGATCACTTCCTTGAGGCGCACCACGCCTCGGTGCTCGTTCGGAATCTCAATGCCGACCGTATTCTTGCCGGGAATCGGCGCGACCATGCGGACACTGGGCACCTTGAGATTCAGTGCCAGATCATCCGCCAAGGCAGTGACCTTGTGAACCCGGAGACCGGTTTCCAAGCCGACTTCATACTGCGTAATGACCGGTCCCGTATTGATTCCCACGACGTGGACATTCAAGCCAAAGTCGGCAAATGTCTTTTCCAGAAGATTGGCCCGCTCCCGCAGATGATGGTCATGTTCCTCGTAAGGGAACGGCTCCGGTTCGTCGAGCAGCGACAGAGGTGGCAACTCGTAATCCGCAAAGCGTTCCTCGTCCAGTTCAGGGGCGGGGCGGATGATTGGCACCAGGCGTGGAGCCGGCGTTTCTTCCGCGACGTCAGGCCGTTGTCCCACCGAAGCCCCGGCTTCATCGTGGTGACGGATGGGGATTTCGGGATTTTCCCCCGTTGGCTCGATGATGGGAGATTCGGGAGAAGGCTGCGGTTCGGCCGGTTTCTGTGGTCGCCGGCGCGGAGTAGGAACAGAGCCGCGTCCGCTTGGAGACAGCCGCCGAAATAGCCAGCGGATGGCGTTTCCAAGTAAACGGGCCAGTGGTGCGAAGAGGAAGTCCAGCGCCAGGGCCAAGGCCACGCAAATGCAGCCGCCGAGAAAGACAAGGGTTCCAGCCACCGAGAAAGTCGCCTCAAGCCAGTCATGCAACCAGGCTCCCACCGTACCGCCGCTGCCGCCGGCGGCGCCGGCAACGAAATCGGGATTGATCACATCGGCCGTCACGGCAGCGCAGGGGATCAGAAGGAACCAGCCGGCAACCCGGAGTGACCAAACCAAAAAACGCCGGCGCACCCATAGCAACCCGATGAGCATAAACCAGCTCGTGAGCAACACATACACCGCGGTGCCGAACGCTTCCAACAAAGTCCGGGCCAACCATGCTCCTCCGGGACCCAGCAGATTGGCAACGTCGCGATGCGGTGGATAGACCGTCGTGCCTGGAGGGTCCGCCGGATCGAAGCTGAAAATGGCCAAGGAAAGCATCAGCCCCACCAGGAGTAAGCCACAACCCGCCAGATCGGAACGAAGGCAGCGCTTGATCATGGTGCAACTCCGGAGGAGGCGGCAATCTGTGTTTCGAGTGTGCGCGTAAAGGTCCCTGCTCGTGGATTCAAACCAGGCGCAGTTTCTCCGACATGGCCCGACTGGCCTACCATCATTATTCGACAGGGGTTGGCGCGAGGCTGCGGTCGGCGTGCTGGGATCGCCCAGAGTGGGAAGGTCGAAGCGCGCTCCAACCAGCAAGATTGTGCAAGCCGGTACATCCGGACTCGTTAGCGCTTGCCGAACGTGGAGGGATCAAGAGTTGCTACGCCCTGATAGCGCTTGGAGGGGGGGAGAATGGCTGGCAGGATTTCAAAATTGACGCCGAAATTCTTGAAAACGGAGTCATAGTAGAAGCCCGCGCTCACCTGGAGATCCGTGCCGATGCGCGTCAGCGTCACTTGATTGAATTGCGAGCCCGTGCCGAAGTCATACGCCACGACGGCGGTCATGGCGTATTTGGGACTGAAGACATAGGTCAAACTGGTATTGACGGCCTGGCTCTCCAGGGGATCGATTTCCCGGTATTCGAGCGTAACCGTGGTGCGGTCCGAGCGGTAAAACGAAGCCCCCATGCTGAAGAACCGAGTCCCATCATGTGTGGCCGGATCGGCCAGTCCGCTGCTATAGAGCTGCGTCTGGTCGCCGATATTCCATGTCCACCGATATTCGAGGAAGCCAAAGTTCTGCCCGAAGTTGTCACGCCCCGCGTGCGGAAAGAACGACGCCGACAGGTCGAGCGTCATCCAGTCCACAATGTGTTGCTGACCAGGATAGCCGCGCTTGGTTTGTAAGCGTTGGTCGATCTCGCCCTGGAAGACCTCAATTGTATCCAGCGTATCAACGCGGTTGTCCAGCAGCCGGCGAATCGCATAAATCTGTGGATCGAAGATCGGCGAGGTCGTGATGAAGGTGCCGTGCGCGGGGTTAAACTCCGCTTCACGAGGCTTGATGTCGCGGAGCGACTGGTCCGTGGCATCGTCGTTGAGCCGATCCAGTTGCGGCAAGCGCGTGAACGGAGTATCGGAATGGGCAATGTAATAGTTGCTCGCCAACACAATTTTGTGATTGAGGCCGTTCAGATTGAACAGATCGCTTTGCACATCGGGATAAAGCCGGGTGAACGGAATGCTGCTACGGAGTCCACCGCCAACATAAAACCGGCCCCGTTCGCTCCCGGTAAGGTCTTCCGTGTATTGGGTCAGATCGAGAACGCCGTACGGAACCAGCCGAAACGGTCCCAGAGAAAACGGAGCACTCAACTCCTGCATCAGGTCGAAGCGGCCGGTGTTGTCGCGCTGATCGGTCAGCTCCACGGGCGGCGGCCGCTGGGACGGTTGGAGCTGGGCATAGCCGACACTGGCATGGGCGTTGTAGTTGAAGAGGTCCAGGAAGGATTGGCCGATGAGGTACCCATCGGCCCGCGGCAGCCATTCGGTCTCCGTGACCCAATTGCGGATGCGCGGCTCGGTGAGCAGCGTCCAGGCCCAGCTGTCCTGCTGCTGTTTGACGTACAAAAACGTTTCCTGGTTAATCTCGTTATCGAATTCGCTCTTGAAGTATTGTTCCAGGTAATTCTTGTCACTCAGGACCGAAACCTGGGATTGCACGCTGAAACCGTACGGCAAATCCTGGATATTTTGCCGCCAGAGGAAGCGCCCGCGGGCATCGGGGTGTTCATCCTCGCTGCCACGCGGCAGACCGAATCGGTTGGGGCCGCCTAACTGGTCGATGTGCGTGTCGTAGATGCCGTACGCCTTCACCAACCCGCTCACCTTGGCCGGAATGTCAAAGAAATCGGGTTCCGAGTATTCAAACGTGGAGCCGAGCCCCGGACCGCGCAGACTCAGGTAGTCCAGGTACAGCTTCCAGCGCGTCCCCGGATAAGGATCAATCCCGAACAGGTTGTACGCATTGAACGTCGTGTAAACCTGAAATCCCAAGATGGCATTGTAGTTGATGCCGATGCTGGAAAGAGGTCCCAGCGGATCATTGGCGTCCCCCCGGACGTAGGGAAAATAAAAAAACGGCACGTCATCAAAGCGAATGACGGCGTTCCTACCCGTAAACAGGCGCTCCTCTTCCGTCTCCGGCTGACCGGTCTGGCGGTTGATCACCTGGATCCCGAAAATGGACCGCTTCGGTATCTGTTTGTCCTCCAGCATCCCTTCGGATACTCCCACTTTCAGGCCTGGGTCGGAAGGGAGCCGGCTGGAGTAGACATCGACACGGAGGCCTTTGAACAGAGTCGGCGACAATTGGATCAGCTCTTGGGCTCGCATGTGCACCGGATCGGGCACGTTGGGTTGCTTGAACTCGAGCTCGGCCTGCATGGCAACGGCGATATTGCGGCTGACATCATAATAAACTTCATCGGCGCGCAGCGTGCGGGTGCCCTGCTTGTCCTGTTGCCGGATTTCGACATTGCCGGCCAGGTAGAACTCCAGGTCTCTACTGGTTTGCCCCTGGGCAGTCCTCATGTTGCTAAACAACTGCTCGGGGTTGTTCCGGGTCCAGTAAACCAAGCGGTCCGCTTCGATATCGACCAACGGCGTGTTGTTGGGATTGCGAATCACGAGGATGACACCGCCGGTCACAGCGCTGGCATGCTCGCCATTGGCCAGGAGAAAATTCCGGACGTCGTATCCCGCCGCGGTGCGGGGCAGAATACTGAAACTCTTCGGCTGCCCGTCGAATACGTTGGCCGGCCCTCCGCGCGGGGCGGGAGGCGGCGTTGTGGGTGGTGCGGCCGGTGTTCCCGTTGGAGGGGCAGCCGCTGATGGTGCCGGCGGAGATATGCCCAAAGGCGTCGGAGAAGCTGCGGCTGCGGGTGGGGGAACGGGATTCACGGGTGAACTGGGCGGTAAAATCGGCGCCGCGGTCGGCGGCGGACCTAATGCGGGTGGTCCGACGGGGCGCTGAGGCGGCAAGAGGTTCTGGTCCGGCGGCAAGCTGGGCTGCGCTTGTGCCAGCTCCTGGAACGACACCTGTTTAAGGGGGGCTGCAGAGCTGCTCTTTTGTCCCGGCGCGCGAATTTCCTGAGCCCTTCGGTAGAGCGGATCATCTGGACGCGATTGCTGGTTGACCTTGCTGTTGTGGGCCTTGAGTTTGACTTCCCCGCGCGTGCTGAGATCGATCAGGGCTTTCTCGCCGGAGCGGTTTTCCGGACCATTTTCCAGAGTGACATCCCCCTCCGCATAGACGCTGACGCGCATGATTCCGGTCTTGCGGTAGCCGTCCTGGTCCACCCAGGCGACGGCCTGCTGCATACGAGCTTCGACAACGCCGTGTTCAATCAGGACCTTGCCTTTGAGCAGGACGATGCGCTTGCCCCCGTCCATCCAGGTCGTCATCTGATCGGCATGGAAGACAATGGGCTTGGAATCGCCCGGCACATTGTACGTCAGTCGCAGGATATCTGCGGCCGCGACCAAGGCACAGCACAGAGCCGCTATCCCAAGTGCCCCGAGACCGTACACCAAGCGTCGCCACTTCCCTGGGCTTACCACAGTGCCTCCTTGCATACGCCACCCAACTTCGACGTGCGGGGGGCGGATTATAAAAAGGGTGTGCCGGCTGTCAAGGTTGTTTGGAAAATGGGGACACATCCAGCTTCGGAGCGAAACTTGATGTGTCCCGCATTTTAACGCCGTCGCAGCCGATGCTCATCGTACGGCGTGAACTTGTGGGGTGTATTGTTGGAGTCGTAATAGACGAACTCCAACGTCTCGGGGGAAACGCCCAGTGCTGCGGATATGGTTACTTGCAAATTCCCGGATTCTTCCAGACGCGTGATCTCCTTGCGCTTCTTATTCAACAGATAGTTGGCCACATCTTCGTGGACCCGCGCCTCGATACGATGGATGTCATCGCGGTGAGCGGCCAGCTGGAGCATCCGCATCACGTCAATGCTCATGCTCTCGCAAGTTTTGACCTGTCCGGTGCCGTGGCAATGCGGGCAATCCTGGTAGACGCTGCGTTTCAGCGAAGGACGGATTCGCTGACGGGTCATCTCGATGATGCCGAACTGCGAAATCTTGAGGATCTTGGTCCGGGCGCGGTCCCGTTTGACCGCGTCGCGCATGGCCCGTTCTACATCGCGGCGATGCTTCTCCTCCCGCATATCGATGAAATCATTGACGATCACGCCTCCCAGGTCGCGCAACCGGAGTTGCCGCGCGATCTCCTTGGCGGCGAGTAGATTCATCTGGTACGCGGTTTCCTCGGCGTTGTTGTCCGCTCGGAAGTTGCCGCTGTTGACGTCGATGGCCACCAACGCCTCCGTCTGATCGATGACGATCGAGCCGCCATTGGTCAAGGGCACATGACGCCGTTGGATGCGGGCAATCTCTTCCTCGATCCCGTATTTGTGGAACAAGGGCTCTGACCCGGTGTAGTGTTTGATGCGGTTGGCATAGCGCGGCATCACGATTTGCAGGAATTCCTGCGCATGCTCGAACGCCGTCGGCTCATCGACCCAGATCGTGTCGATGTCGCTGGTGAAGGTATCGCGGATGGTCCGCGTGATCATGTCGCTTTCTTGGTAGATTTCGGCTGGCGCCTTCAGTTTCCGAATGCGCCGCACGACCACCTGCCAGAGCCGCGATAAGTAAGCCAGATCGCGTTGCAGCTCCTTCTTCGTCTTGTCGATGCCGGCGGTGCGGATAATGAAACCCAGGCCCTTGGGCGGCTGAAGCTCGTGAAAGACTTCGCGCAGGCGGTGCCGGGCTTCATCGTCTGCGATCTTCCGCGACACACCGATCCGATTAAGCCCGGGCATCAGCACGAGATACCGGCCGGCAATGCTGATGTAGGTGCTCAGGGTTGGCCCTTTGGTTCCGATGCCTTCCTTGATTACCTGGACCAGCACTTCTTGGCCGCGCTTGAAAATGTCCTGGATGAGCGGTTTCGGACGGCCGGAGCCCGGCCGGCCTATCATGCGGCGGTGCGGGCGTCCCCGACGATCATCGCGATGGGGGCGGCGGCGCCGTCCCGCGAATTCGTCCTCATGGAAGGGCGGCGATTCTCTCTCCTCACGACCCGAGCGACGTGGCATATCCCCCGAGTACTCGTCTGACGGCATTCTCTCTTCCTGGATGCTCGTCTCTTCTTCGAAAAATCCTTCTTCAACGAGTTCGGGGCCGACTGGCTGATCAGGCTCCTGCGGCGGCGCGGTGGCCCATTCCGTTTCCTCCTCTTCATTGGTTGCCAAGGAAGAGGTTTCCTCCTCCATCGCTCCCGATGAATGTTGGGTCGGCGGCGCATGAGTCGCTTGCGCGGCCGACTCGGCGGTCGTGGGTTCCGAGCGGGGGAAGAAAATATCCTCATCGCTCAAGCTTGTGGAGTCGTCCGGAACGTCCTCGGAAGCGCCCGTTTCTTCGGTGCGCCGCTCCGCCGATTCCATATAGCGCGGCGGCTCCTGATCGGGCTCGGGCCCCATCTCCTGTGCAGGTGATTGCTTTGCTTCATCAAGGGGGACTTCGGGCGCTGCGCTTCTTGCATCGGATGCGGTCTCGCTATCCGCGAACTCGCTCGGCGGCTCCGCATCTCGCTTGGACGAGCGCCGGCGCGAACGCCCACGGGAGCGGGGCCGCTCTTTCGACGGGCGCTTTCCACGTCCTGGCTCAGGCTCTGCGGCCTCAGGCAGTTCGCTCGTTAACGAAGTCCGGGCGGCCGAACCTTGGTGTGTTGCGGGCGATTCCAGCGGCTCGAAATCCGGTTCCTCCTCAGGGGACGCCGGCGCGGGGCGTCCCTGATTGCGGCGGCGCTGCCCGCGCCGGCCGGCGTCGTCCCCGCGCCGATGCTCCAAGTGCCTGTAATAAGCCGGCTCGACATCGGACACATGGAGGAAGCCGTTGCGTCCAATGCCGAAATCGACAAATGCAGCCTGGATGCTGGGCTCAATATTGACGATTCGCCCTTTATAGATATTGCCGACGTAGCTCTCCTGGCTGGTGCGTTCGACATACAACTCTTCCAGGATGCCGTCCTCGACAATAGCAATCCGGCATTCCTCCGGCTGCAGGACGTTGATGAGCATCTCTTTTTTCATACGATCCCTTCTATGTAATCCAGTCTGAGACAACAGACGAATGATTCCTTCCAGATCACGGAGGATATTCCCATCCGTGTTTCATCCGACGCTAACGGCCGGCGCAGCAGGAAGGGCCGCGATGCATTCATCATCGAGCACCAGATGCGTTCGCTCAAACACGGCCCCCTGTTCCAACAGGTCAGCGAGCCCCAGCAGCCCGAGCACTTCCTCGGGTCTTGCCGTGCCCGTGGGGGTAACTACGAGGTCCATTTCCACGGCGCCGTCCCGAAAGCGGAGATCCTTAAGATACGGCCGCACATCGATGCGCCGCCGCTCGGGGCGCTGCCGTTCGACCCAGCAGGAGGCTGCTTGCATCAGCGCGGCCAGGCGCTGGGGCACAGTGTCCGATTGGCCGAGTGGCATGGCGATGCGGTAGCAGGCCAGCCGGGCGTGGGTTGTTCCGGCTCCGTCGATGCGGCGCACGTCGAGAATCTCGAGCCCGGCCGGCGTCTGTTGGGCCAGGCGAGAATGTACTTCCTCGGCCGAAATGTCGCTATCCAGCTCTAGCTCGGCAACCTCCTGGCAACCGACAATGCCAAGGGGCAAAGGGAGAGGAAACAGGAGACGCGGCTTGGGATTAAATCCTTGGGTGGAGTGAAAAGGCAGGGCGGCACGACGCAACAGGCGCTCAAAACACCGCATCAGGTCATGGTGACCGATCTGGCGTAAGTCGCCATCTTTGCGGAATCGAATTCGAACTTTCGCTCGAACCATGCCCAGATGTTTGATTGTCACGGATCGATCTAGCATCGACCGTCAACAATCATCCATCACCTCCTGAGCAGGGAGAACAGAGCGGGGCTCACGGCGGCCAACGACGGCTGTCGTTGGCGCTGCCAGGGGTGCATTCCAGAAGGAATCCGGATATCAGGCATGACCGCGATGAACAGAAGGTCGGGCACAGAGTTCGCCGAAATCCCGAAACGGAAAGGATCGCTTTCCGCCCGGCGGTCAGTGCACGAGCTTCGGTTTCCGAGCGTCGCCGTCATCATAAGTGCGGTCGACGCCGGGCATGCAGGATATCTCAGCCGATCACCTCCGGGAGGAGGCGCCGCGTCTTCTCCCGCAGATAACTATTTACGTCACGAGCCGTCTCCAGGCGCATCGCCTCTTGGGTAACTTCCTGGGCTTCCTCCAGCGTCACCGAGCGGATGATTTTTTTGATCTCCGGAATATTGTGCGGTGTCACGCTTAGTTGCCGTAAACCCATACCCAGTAACAACAACGTATAGATGGGCTCGCCACTCATCTCGCCGCAAACGTTGACTTCAATCCGATGTTTTTGGGCGGCATTTACCACCAATTCGATCAAGCGGAGGACGGCGGGGTCTCCGGGACTGTACAGCGAGGCAACAGCCTCATTCGTGCGATCCGCCGCCAATGTGTACTGGATCAAATCATTGGTACCAATCGAGAAGAAACTGACTTCCCGTGCCATCTGCTCCGACAAGATTGCCGCAGAGGGAACCTCCACCATTGTGCCCACAGGCAGGTTGCGATTGAACGCAATCCCTTCCTCTTCCAGGTCCTCTTTTACTTCCGCCAGAATCATTCTACACTGCCGCAATTCCAATACCGTGCTCACCATGGGGAACAGGATGCGAACGTCCCCGAAAGCACTGGCCCTTAGAATTGCACGCATTTGCGTTTTGAACAAGGCCAAATTCCGCAAACATAACCGCACGCTGCGGAGGCCGAGAAACGGATTGCGCTCTTCCGGCGTATAGTCCATGTTGGCCGAGAACTTGTCGGCACCCAGATCCAGCGTCCGGATGGTGAGCGGGCGGGAGCCGAGCAGCCGCAACACGGTCAGATAGGCATCCAGGTGTTCCGCCTCGCTGGGATCACCCTGCTTGCCGAGATACAGGAACTCGGTGCGATAAAGTCCGACTCCATCCGCCCCTTTTTCCAGACAGTGCGTTGCTTCATGCGGGAACTCGATGTTGCCTAGCAGGAAAATCCGCGTGCCATCGCGCGTCACGGCCGGCAATTCCCGCAATTCTCCCAGCCGGGTTTCGAAGGAGCGGAGATTGCTGCGCGCCCGTTCGTAGCGTTCAAGCGTTTCCTCGTCGGGATTGAGGATCAGGACGCCGCGGTTGCCGTCCACGATGACCATGTCGCCACCGGAGATATCGGTGATGAACTTCCCCAGACCGACGACGGCGGGGATTTCCAGAGCCCCGGCCATGATCGCCGTGTGGCTGGCTCTCCCCCCTGCTTCCGTGGCAAAGGCGAACACCTTCCGGGGGTCGAGCACCGCCGTTTCGCTGGGGGTCAGGTCATGCGCCAGCACAACGACGGCTTCCTTGAGCTGCTGGAGTTGTTCGCGGCGATGCCCAAGCAGACAGCTCAGAAGGGATTTCTCGATGTCGAACAGGTCGGCGGCGCGGGCCGCAAAATGACCGCGGTCGAGGCTTTCGAGGGTCTTGGCATGGCGGCGCATCACGCGGCTGACCGCGTATTCGGCGGCGTAGCCCTGCTCCTGGATGAGGCTCTCGATTTCACGGCCCAGGGCAGGATCTTCAGTCAACAAGGCATGCGCTTCAAAAATGGCAGCATATTGCCGACCCAGCTTCTCTTGGACCGCGCGCTGCTTTTCCCGCGCCAGTTGGGCCGCCGCGGCAATCGCCTGGCGCAGCCGCTTCACCTCGTCCGCCAAGCGATCGCCGGCGACGAAACGCTGCGGAATCCGGAACAGCTCGGTATCGAGTACGAGGGCAGGCCCATAGGCGATTCCTGCCGAAACCGCTATGCCACGTTTGATTTCCATCACTGAGGGAAGGGACCGATCGAAGCCCGACCGGAGCGGGGCAGCTGCTGCGGCCGCGCCAACTCTTCGGGTTTCGATCGATCAGCTATCCTCACTCCTCACCCTTTCAAGGGCGGCTCCGGCGGTTCTTCCGCAGCGGGAGCTGCCAGCAACTCTGTCAAAACGTCGATGGCCGCTCCTGCATCGGGTCCACACACCTCCAGGGTCAGCTCGGTTCCCTGCTCGGCCGCCAACAACATTAATTCCAGCGGACTTTTCCCATTGACACGCTGGCCTTCCTTTTCCACGGTGACGGTACACTGGAACTGGCTCGCGCGTTGGGCAAAGGCCGTCAGCGGGCGCATGTGGAATCCCATGGGATCTTGCACTACCACCTTCCGCCGGAGACTTTCGCCGTTCATGGCACGCTGGCTCTGCTGCTTGGGAGGAGAGGAGGATTCCGTTACCGTCTCGCAAGCCATCGCTGTTACCTCGCGAGGATCCACGCCACGAATCCCTTATTGGGACCTCTGATTGTCGATCCGAATCGTGCCGGCGTCAAGAGTGACGATGAAAAATTGACCCCGACCACATTCAACCCGGCTGCTGATCGAGCTCGCCCAGCAGGTCCCAGATCGCCTCGCGCGTCGTTGCTTGGCGAAGGGAGCGCACAAAGCCATCGTCCCGGAGACTGCGCGACACATTTTCCAGGGCGCGCAAATGATCCCCGGGCCGATCCTGCGGCGAAATGAGTAACACAAACACATGGACCGGTTCACCATCCAAGCTCTCGAAGCTGACACCCGGGCGCGACAACGCCACCGTGCCGATCAGACGTTCGACGCTATTGTGCTTGGTATGGGGAATCGCAACCCCCCGACCGATTCCGGTCGAACCGAGCAGCTCACGCTTGAGCACCGCCCGAACAATCTCCTCCGATTCGGCGGCCTTCAACTGGCTCGTACTGGCCAGGCTGCCGACCATTTCCCGAATGACGCCTTCCTTGGTCGTGGCGGTCAGCTCAGGAATGATGGCGTCGCGAACCACAAAATCAGTCATGCGCATGCCGGACCTCCCCTCACTCTTCGCTTGCTTCCTCCAGCGTGGGCATGCTGGTCACCTCGCCAGCCGAGGGCGTGCGCCGTCGGTCTTGCACCTTTTCCTTATAGCGGCGCAATTGGGCTTCCAATTTATCTACCGCCAGATCCATTGCTGCCAAGATATCGTTGTTGCTCTCGCGGGCGACAAAATCGTGTTTGTGTTCCGCCGAGACCAAGATCTCGACCAGTTTGATGTCGTTTTTCAGATCCACCGTGACTTCGATCGACATGATCCGTTCGAAGAAGTGCAACAACTTTTCTGCTTTTTCTCGGATGAACTCCTGTGTCGCCTCACTGAGATGCCCATGCCGTGCCGAGACTTTGATTTGCACAGAGTCAACTCCTTCATTGCAGGGAGTATTTTCAGCGTCGCTGCCCAAAATCCCCCGGACCTGGAGTGGATAGCCCGATGGCCCCAGCTACCTTCTCGTTCCGAGCACACGCCGCGGCAGCGCGGTCCGCTGATCGAGCGGATTGACGCAATTGTAACTTGCGCCCGGACTCTGTTCAATATATGGCAAATCCGAGCACGCAACGACAACAGCGCCGGGCAGAGAAACGAAACTGCACCGCCCTGGCTGGACCGAGGCGGGCAGCGGACTAAAATGGCTTGTTGATGGACTCGAAAAATCTTGACCCAGTGACGA
This sequence comes from Gemmataceae bacterium, assembly GCA_035295665.1. Taxonomy (GTDB): domain Bacteria; phylum Planctomycetota; class Planctomycetia; order Gemmatales; family Gemmataceae; genus DATGIQ01. The sequence goes on from DATGIQ010000158.1 coordinate 12,750, forward strand.
TGCCTGACTCCAGACCAGTTGACGGCGGATGTCATTTTACGGAGGTCTTCACGTGCCAACTTCCAAGCAGATTTCGGTGTTCTTGGAGAATAAACCGGGGCGTCTGGCGAATGTATTGCTGACGCTGGCCCGGGAACGAGTCAACATTACCGCCTTGACCGTGATGGATAGCCACGAACACAGCGTGCTTCGTTTCGTTGCCGATGACCTCGACAAAACGCGCAAGACCCTGAAGGACATGGGGACCCCCTTTGCCGAGACCGAAGTCCTCCTGGTCGAGCTGCGGAACCAACCGGGCGAGCTGGCCCACGTCTGCGAGCTGCTCGGGGCGGAACACGTGAATATCGAATATGCCTATTGCAGCTCCGGCGGCCGGAATGGCAAAACGTTGGGCATCTTCCGCGTCTCCAATGCACTCAAGGCCATGCGCGTCATTGGCGAATCGCCGAACAATTCCGTGCGACGACGCCTTCAGCAGCGGCCGTTGCGAAGCCGGCAATCGTATCAACCCCCCGGCAGCGTGCGCAGGTAGAACCGCGGCGGGCAAGTCGACGGTTGCCGCCCGTTTGTGTTTGTTCTGCTCTCTTCTCGGCCACCGAACCTCAGCATGCGTAAACTGCCCCGCCGGGATCTCGAAGGAAACGCTCTGTTCCAACATGGAGGGCGCGGCTTACCGGGCCTGGAGCGAGCGCTCGACTTCAGCAGCAATATCAACCCGCTTGGTCCGCCTCGCCGCGTGCTTGATGCCCTGTGCCGGGCACTGCCGGAAGTTGCCCGCTATCCCGATGCAGATTGTACCGCCCTGACGCACTGCCTGGCGGCCCAGCACGGCGTGGCCCCCGAGCAGATCGTCGTTGGCAATGGCTCCACGGAACTGATCTATGCCACCGCGCGGGCGTGCCGGCCGCAGCGGGTCGCCATCGCCGAGCCCACATTCACGGAGTACCTGCGCGCTTCCCGCCTCGTAGGAGCGGCCGTCGATCACTGGTTGGCCCAGGGGAGCCAAATTGATCTCGAACCGTTTGAGCCGGGGAATGCAGACCTGGTTTGGCTGTGTAATCCGAATAATCCGACCGGTCGACTTTGGCCACCCGGCAGCTTACCACGCTGGATCCGCAATCAGTCCGCGACGCGGTTTGTTGTCGATGAGGCTTTCTTGCCGTTCCTTGAAAGTGAGCCAGAGCATTCTCTGGTCCCCCTGGTCCACGGTTCGGCAAAGGTGATTGTGCTGCGGAGCCTAACCAAACTGTTCGCGCTCCCCGGTCTGCGTCTCGGCTACGCAATCGCGGCCCGGCCGTTTGCGGATTCCATTCGCGCGGAACTTCCCCCCTGGTCGGTGAATCGGTTGGCCCAAATTGCGGGGTTGGCGGCGTTGGATGACCATGATTTCCTGGCTCGAACCCGCACATGGTTTCGGGCCGAGCGGTCCAGTTTCCACCAGGCCCTCGAGGGCCTGTCGCATCATCTTCAGATCATTCCTTCCGAAGCCAATTTCTTCTTGCTGCGGCTCCGTCAGGGCTCGTCTGCCGGGTTGGCAACTGCTTTGGCAGAGGATGGGATTTCGATTCGGGACGCCTCCAATTTCGTCGGCTTGGCAGCGGGCGATTTCCGCGTTGCCGTGCGCACGGCGGCGGAGAATTCCCGTCTCGTTGGCGCATTGCATTCCTTGTTGGACGAGAAGGGGAACCGGCCATGGGGCGTGCGCTCATGATCCAGGGAACCGCCTCGCACGCAGGTAAGAGCGTCCTGACGGCCGCGTTCGGTTGCTGGCTGCGCCGGCAAGGGCTCCGCGTTGCGCCCTTCAAGGCCCAGAACATGTCGCTGAACAGCTTTGTGACACTGGCCGGCGAGGAAATCGCTCGTAGCCAGGCCATGCAAGCCGAGGCCCTGGGACTGGAGCCCGTCGCGGATATGAATCCGATCCTGCTCAAGCCCATGGAGCACGGCTGTCAAGTCATCATCCAGGGCCACGCGATTGGAACGATGTCGATACAGGAGTACTATGCTTACAAGCCGCGCGCCTGGCAAGCGATCACCACCTCGTACGAGCGTTTGGCCGCGGGTTATGACGCCGTGGTGCTCGAAGGGGCGGGCAGCCCGGCGGAAATTAACTTGAAGGCGAATGACCTGGTCAATATGCGAATGGCGGCCCATGCCGATGCTGCCGTAGTCCTCCTTGCTGACATCGAGCGGGGCGGCGTGTTTGCTCAGCTCATCGGTACCTGGGAGTTGCTCGAAGAACCGGAGCGGAGGCGGGTGCTTGGCTTTCTGATTAACAAGTTTCGCGGCGATCCGAGTCTTCTGGAGTCCGGATTAGCTTATGTCCAGCGGCGAACGAAACGGCCCGTTCTGGGCGTTTTGCCGTTTGCTCCAGAAGTACAGCTGGCAGAGGAAGATTCCCTCGGACTTCCGCAAGCAGACCAGGCGGCGGGCGACATCGACGTGGTGGTGCTGCGCTTGCCCGGTCTTAGCAATTTCACTGACTTTGCAGCCCTGGGCCGGGTGCCGGGCGTCTGTGTTCGCTATGTTACGGATGCCGACGAGTTAGGGCGGCCGGACCTGGTCGTGCTGCCAGGGACGCGGACGACCTTCCGGGCCCGCGCGTGGTTGCGGGCCCGACGGTTGGATGAAGCCCTGAAGCGACTGGCGGCCCATTCCCAGGGGCCCGTGATCCTCGGGTTGTGCGGGGGTTATCAGCTTCTTGGACAAGCGCTTGCCGACCCCGATCATGTGGAGGGGAATGAAGGTTCGGTGTCGGGGTTGGGTCTGCTTGATGTGGACACGCAGTTTCGGCCAGGCAAGGTGCTCGCCCGGGTGGAAGCGGTAGTGATCGGTAGCGCGAACCTTGGCTACGGTTGTCCGATTGTTGGCTACGAGATTCACCAGGGGCTCAGTAGCCGATGGAAGGGCGTGCAGCCGTGGCTTCGTCTCACGCGGCAACCGGGAGGCGATCAAGTCGAAGACGGGGCCGTCAGCGCGACCGGCCGCATCTATGGCACGTATGTCCATGGCTTGTTCGATGACGCGCGGTTTAGCCGGGCCCTGGTGGCGACGCTACGTCAGAATCGTGGATTGGCGCCCTTGTCGGAGGGGGATTGGATCTCGCAGCGCGAGTTCTGGATCCGCCGTTACGAACGCCTGGGTGCGTGGTTAACGAAACATTGCAACGTGCAACCCGTTGCCGACGCGTTGGGGCTTGGATGAAATAGCTGATATGCCGAGAGCGCTCACTCTTTCCATTCCTCTTGATGCTCAGGAACTCCCGTGAAAACATCGACTCCAAGACTCCTGCTGCTCGCCCTTTTGTCCTGCCTCTGGACTCCGATCGAAACCACAGCCGACGAGCCCTTGCTCACGGTGGCCGAGAAGAGCGGCTACCGAGCCACGTCGCGACATCAGGACGTTGTCGATTTCTGCAATCAACTTGCCAAACAGTCGCCCATCGTGCGTCGGGCCGAACTGGGTACGAGTGTCGAGGGCCGAAAGCTGCCGCTGGTGATCGTGGCGGATCCGCCCATTTCCTCCGCGGAGCAAGCGGCACGAAGCGGAAAGCTCGTCGTTTACGCCCAAGGGAACATCCATGCCGGCGAAGTGGACGGTAAAGAAGCCCTGCTCATGCTGGCGCGGGAGTTGGCGACGAGCAAAGAGCGGCCTCTATTGAAAGACCTGGTGATTGTCTTTGCGCCCATCTTCAACGCCGACGGCAACGAGCGGATCTCCAAGACCAATCGTCCCGGCCAGGTCGGTCCCGAGGAAGGAATGGGCATTCGCCAAAATGCTCAGGGTCTGGACCTTAATCGCGACTTTGTGAAACTCGAAAGTCCTGAGGTGCGCGCCCTCGTCCGTTTCCTGAATCGCTGGGATCCCGCGATCGTGATTGATACCCATACGACGAACGGTTCGTACCATCGGTACACCATCACCTATGAGGGACCGCGCTGCCCGGCCGGGGACGAACGGATCGTCAAGCTGGTGCGTGACGAGATGTTGCCGGACGTCGGCCGGCGTCTGGAAAAGCGGGGCGGGTACAAATCCTTTTTTTATGGGAATTTTTCCCCGGACCGCACACGCTGGGAGACAGTCCCCGGGACCCCGCGTTACGGCATCCACTATGTCGGATTGCGCAACCGCATTGCCATCCTCTCCGAATCGTATTCCTATGCTCCGTATCGGGACCGCATTTTCGCTTCGCGCGATTTCGTCTGGAGCATCCTCGAGTATGCATCCCAGAACAAGGAGAAGATTCGCAGCCTGCTGAGCGAAGCGCGGGGGGCGACGCGCACCGCTGGGAAGAAGCCAAAAGCTTCCGATCAGGTCGCGCTGCGGCATCGGGCCGTTCCGGTGGGAGGCCCCCGCAAGCTCTTGGGCTTTGTCGAAGAACAAAAGGACGGCAAACGGGCCGCAACGGCGCAACTGCGCGAGTACGATGTGCAGTACATGGGCGGCTGCGAGCCGACGCTTTCCGTCCGCCGTCCCTATGCGTATTTGTTTCCTGCCTCCCTGCACAACGTCACGGAAGTCCTTCAGCGGCACGGGATCGAGGCGGAGCAGCTTCGCGAGGATATCGAACTCGATGTCGAAGTCAACCGGATCGAGAAGATTACGCGCGCAGAGCGTCCCTTTCAGAACCATCGTTTGGTAACGGTGCAATCGACCGTCCGCACGGAGGGCCGGCGCGTCCGGGCCGGTTCGATCCTGGTGCGGACGGCCCAGTCTCTCGGCTCGCTCGCCATTTATCTCCTGGAGCCGCAGTCCGAGGATGGACTGTGTACGTGGAATTTCTTCGATGACAGCCTCAAGGAAGGCGCGGATTTCCCCGTGGTTCGGCTTCTCGCCGAGGTGCCCATCCCGACGGGGCGCATCCGCCCGCTGCCCGAGGAACGCACTCTCAAGAAGCCGATCACTTTCGAAGCCGTGTACGACTCGGCCAACCGGCTCAACTTCAATGGTTCGCCCGTTTCGGTGCAGAGTTGGCTCGACGACGGCGAACACTTCCTTCAAGTCAAGGCCGGCCGACTGTACAAGGTGCACGCCTTGACGGGACGGTTAGAGCCTTTTCACGACCCGGCAAAAATGGCGGAAGGGTTGGCCAAGTTGCCCACAATGGGCAAGGCGACTGCCCGGCGGCTGGCTCGATCCAGCACCTTTCGCATGAACCGGCAGCGCACCGGTGCCCTTCTTGAGCACGAGGAGGATCTGTACTTTAGCAGCTTTGATGGCAGCCAAGCCATCCGGCTCACCAAGATGCCCGGCAAAAAGGAACAGCCCTCCTTCAGCCCGGACGGCAAATTCGTCGCCTTCATTCGTGACCGGAACCTCGCGGTGGTGGACCTTGCGACTCAAACCACGCGCGTCCTCACGACGGATGGCAGCGATCTGGTCTCCAACGGCCTGGCCGATTGGGTCTATTTCGAGGAGGTTTTCGATCGCAATCGCAGGGCCTACTGGTGGAGTCCCGACTCCCAGTGGCTCGCCTTTCTCCACTTCGATGATCAGCCGGTGCACCCATTCACCGTACTCGATCAAATTCCCACGCACCAAAGGGTGGAGACCACACGCTACCCGAAGGCGGGGGATCCGAACCCGTTCGTCAAGCTCGGTATCGTCTCCGTGGCGGGCGGTCCCATCCGGTGGGTCGACCTGAGCAATTATTCAGAAACGGCTTCCCTGATCGTCCACGTCGGCTGGACTCCGGACAGCCAGCGCGCGTATTTCTATATCCAGGATCGCGCTCAGACCTGGCTCGATTTCTGTACGGTTTCGAGCGATGGCGGCGAGCCGAAACGCCTGTTCCGCGAAACCACGAACGCCTGGGTGGATAACCCCGGCCCACCGACGTTCTTGAAGGACGGCTCTTTTTTGCTGGCGAGCGAGCGAACCGGCTGGAGACATCTTTACCACTTCAGCAAGGACGGCAATCTCCCGAAGGCTGTGACGAGCGGTTCATGGGAGATGCGCACTCTGCACGGCTGCGATGAGGAGAAAGGTTGGCTCTACTTTTCGGGGACGCTTGACAGTGCCATCGCCGTCAATCTTTACCGCGTGCACCTGGACGGGAGCAAACTCGAACGCTTGACCCATTCGGCCGGGGAACATCGTGTCACCGTTAGTCCCAAGTGCAATCTCTTCATCGATTCCCACAGCAGCCATACTACACCGACTCAGGTTCACGTGTTCCATTGTGACGGCTCCCTCGGACGGACACTCGACACCAATCCTGTGGCGGCGCTGGACGAGTATCGGTTGGGCACGCTCGAACTGGTGCAGATCAAGGCCCCTGACGGATTTGTCCTGGAAGGGAGCCTGTTGAAGCCGGCCGATTTCCATCCCGAGCGCCGCTATCCGGTGTGGTTCATGACCTATGGCGGTCCCCACGTACCGAGCGTCTTCGATAGCCCAACCATCCACGATAGCTGGAATCCCAGGCGTGCGGGTGACGAGGTCCTGGCGCAGCTCGGCTTCCTCGTGTTTCGCAGCGATCCGCGCAGCGCCAGCGGTAAAGGCGCTTGCTCCACGTGGACCGCATACCGCCAACTGGGCGTCCAGGAGCTGAAGGACATCGAGGCGGCAATCGGGTGGCTTACACAGCATCCATTCGTGGATGCGTCTCGCATCGGCATGAGTGGGCACAGCTACGGCGGATTCATGACGGCCTATGCGCTGACGCACAGCAAGCTCTTCGCCGCCGGCATTGCGGGCGCTCCGGTCACCGACTGGCACAATTACGACACGATCTATACCGAGCGGTACATGAATACGCCGCAGGAGAATCCGGATGGCTACAACGCCACCTCTGTTGTGAAGGCCGCCCGTAACCTCCACGGCAAACTGCTGCTCCTCCATGGCCTGATGGACGACAATGTGCATGTGCAGAATAGCGTGCAATTCATGCAAGAACTCCAGCGGGCCGACAAGGATTTCGAGATCATGTTCTATCCGCGTGCCCGGCATCCGATTTCCGGCCGGCATTATCAGCGGCTGATTGTCGACTTCATCCAGCGGGCGCTGGGAGATGCGAAAGCAGAAGAGAAGGCGGAGCGGCCATAAAATGTGAGCGCGCCATCGAGGGCATACACCTGCGCATCCGACAGTTTCGGCATGAACATGTGGGGTGTGTGGCCCCGGCCCCGCCCATCCAGCCGCCATAGCAACCTGATAGTCGGCAGGGTTGGCTAAATGGAGTTCGATGACCTCGTGGCTCCGAGCGGGATCGACGACTCGGTAGATTCCCTCCTTCGGATTGGTCGGCTCCGCCCGCTCGTCCGGTTCGGTCAACTCGGCGGTGAGCATGGCGTCGCTCTTCTACCTGGTCCGGTTGGTTGTATCCGTTTAGCGGCGGCTGGCAGAACCGCGTGCGGATGTGCCCCGCGCGGTTCTGCGCACCGCCGCGAAACAAAAACGGCCATACTTCCAGGTTGGCAAAAAAATGCCAGAGCAGCTGCGCGCCTTTCGCCCACGGTGCAAGGCTCAAGGGTCGGAGGCGCTAATCAAGTACCGCCAAAGTAATACGTCCAGGTGGCCCACATCGCCCGCAAGCTCCCTCCCATCCATCAGTTTCTACACCGTGCCCATACTTTTGACACGGCGCGGATTATTCCGCCCGTTCCACCGCCAAGCGCAACTCTCTGAACAGCCGTGCGAAATCGTGCGAACGGTAGTGTGCATTGAGGCCACTTGGATTGGGCAAGAGCCAGATACCGGAATTGCCAATTTTTTCTTGTTGTCTGCCCACAATGGCTCGTGGTTGGTTGAATGCCGTGCGATAGGCGCTCATCCCAACAAAAGCCACCATTGTCGGTCGGTACGTGAGCACCTTCCGCTTCAGCCGGCGGCCGCCACGAATGAGTTCCTCGGTGGACAGCTCGTCTGCGGCTGCCGTCGCACGATCAACGAGATTCGTGATCCCATATCCGCGTGCCAACAATTCACGCTCCTCGAACGGCGACAGCAGACGTTCCGTGAAGCCTGCGGCGTGGAGCGTCGGCCAAAAACGATTTCCTGGACGGGCGAAATGGTGCCCCACGGCCGCGGAGTACAGGCCTGGATTGATTCCGCAAAACAAAACGTTCAGCCCGGGCGCGAGGATGTCGGGGACCGTCTTCTCATGAGCGGCCAAGAGCTGTTGTCGAGTTGGCTTCCACGGCTCAGCCACGCCTGGTCCCATCTATGCCGGGAAGAGAACAAAATCAAAAACTGGAAATGCCGCCGGGCCAACCGCTCCCTTCTCGGCGATCGCTGCGCTTGCGATCGTCTGGGCCCACCGCATCAGCTCGCCAAGATGGAGTCCCAGATAGTGTGTATCCGCTGTACCGACGTGGGAGGCGGTCTGCTGGAAGAGTTCGAGAGCACGCCGGGCATGGCTGGTTACACCTTGCAAGATCCCTTCGCGGACCTTCACACCAGCGGCTGCCAGGTGAATGAGACCTTTCAAAAAACAGCCCATCGGCCCGGATCGACCACATGCGTGCCAAAGGCCCTCCCAGACTTCGTGAGCTTCCCAGTAAAAGCCCTGATTGAACAAATCGATGCCGAAAAGGTACGGCTGGCACGATCGCCATCGTTCGGGATTGGGTGGTTGCGGCCGGTCCGGTTTGCTGCCGTAGCTGTGGCCACGTGGGTCGCTGACCGGATGCGGCGAGCGGCCCGGCACATACGTGTAGGAGGGGAACGGCCGATCCGGTGCCAGGCGTGGGATGGGCTGCCGGTTTGGCGTCGCAGGATTCACCACAAGGTGTAGCCTCCGTCGATGAACACGACCGAGCCCGTCATGTAGCTAGATGCATCGCTCGCCAGGTACAACGCCAGCGGGCCCAGTTCTTCAGGCTCTCCCAGCCGGCCCATCGGGATGTAGCCTTCGATCTCGCGCTGGAAGCCGGGCCGCTCACGGAACCAGCGGCGGTTCGGCTCGGTCATGAATCCGCCCGGAGCGATGGCGTTCACGGTGATTCCAAACGACGCCCAGTCGGCGGCCACGGCCTTCGTGAACCCGATCAAGGCGGCCTTGGCCGTCTCGTAATGCCGGCCGTGGATTCCTTTCGTGGCAATCTGGCCGCAGATGGAGGCCACGTTGATGATTCGCCCCGATCGGCGTTCGAGCATGGCACCGCCGATCCGCTTGGTACACACGAATGCACTGGTCAAGTTGAGATCGACGAGCCGTTGCCAATCTTCCAGCGGCATTTCTTCCGTGGCGATGCTCATGCGCCGGCCACCGACGTTGTTGATGAGGATGTGGATCGGTCCGTGCTCGGCGAGCACGGTCGCGCACATCTTTTCGACCTCGGCCGGGACAGCAAGGTCGGCGGCAACGGTGGCAACATGTCGGCCCAGCGATTGCAACTCTCGTTGCGCCTGCTGCAAACTGGCCTCTTCACGGGCAACGAGCACCAAATCTGCGCCGGCCTCCGCCAAGGCGTGGGCGATCGCCTGACCTAGCCCGCGGCTGCCGCCGGTGATCAGGGCGCGTCGGCCATCGAGCCGAAACTTGTCCCAAACGCTCATGGTCTTGTCCGCCATTCATGATCGGAAGTTTGCGATGGGCTCCCCTGTCTCCTATCGTACCCCGCCGAGTGGGTGTCCAAAAGCGCATTTCACGGCACCGCGGCGAGTTGACAAACGGTGCGGCGACTGCCAAGCTAACCCGGGAACGAAGCGGTCTCGACAGTTTTGCTGCCAAGGAGCGTCATGATGAAGAACTACTGCGTGGGCCTTGCTACCTTTGTTGTCCTCTGGCTCGGGCTAACGCCGTGCGGATTTGGAGAGCCATTGCCGGTCAAGACGGTCGCCTTTTCCAGCGATGCGGTTGGCCGAACGATGAAATACAACATCATCCTGCCGGCGAAATATGACCAGTCGTCGGACCGCTATCCCGTGCTCTACTTGCTGCACGGATTTTCGAGCAATTACCGAGCGTGGGCCCGGCTGGGGGCTGGCGAGGCGGCGCGTCCCTATGACCTGATTGTGGTGATGCCGGATGTGGGCAATTCGTGGTATGTCAACTGGGCCGTGAGTGAGGATGCGCAGAAAAACCGCTGGGAAGATTACATGATCAAGGACCTGATTGATCACATCGATGCCACCTATCGAACCATTGCCAAGAGAGAGGGGCGGGCGATCAACGGGCTCTCGATGGGGGGATATGGAGCGATCATGCTGGGATTGAAGCATCCAGATTTGTTCTGTTCCATTGGCAGCCATAGCGGTGCTCTGTCGTTTGCCAAGTCGGCGGGCGAACGGCTTCGCTCGGGTCAGCCGGCGCCGCCCCGCAAGGAACCTTCCACCACACCGGTACCGGAAATCGGCATCGAGGGCTTTACCAGCCAGGCCGAGCGAACTCCCAAAGGGAAGATCTTCGAAAAGGTGGAGGACTGCGCCGCCTGCGATCCGTTCCAGCTCGTTCTCCAGGTTCCGCGCGAGCAGCTACCGCACATCTACCTCGACTGTGGCACGGAGGACCGCCTGATCGCGAGTGCCCAGGAGTTTGCAAAGCTTTTGATGGAGAAGAAGATTCCGTTCACCTACGCACAATCCCCCGGCGGCCATACGGGTCCCTACTGGACGCGTGAGCTTGGCCTTTCGATGGCCGTGCAGTACACCATCCTAAAGCGTCACTTGAAGGATTCGGCGAAGTCTTCGGTTCCCGCTGCCACGAAGGAGAATTGAGCGGTCCATTCCCCTTTTTGATGCCATTGTGCTTTGTCGAAGTCCTTGCCCGCTTCTGTCTCGGCCTTCTCTGCGCGGCTGCGCGAAACCCCTTGCCCGGAGTTCCGCGCAGCCGCGGAGTGGTTACGAAGCGGGAAAGTCTTGTTTTGGGCGGTGCAACACCCTGTCTGTGCCGCAGGTTCAGGAACGAACGATATGACAACCGCGAACGATCCTTCGCACACCGGGTCGTCTCCCCCCGTTGAGAATTCGACCGCAACCCCTCCGTCCGTCCCTCCGCACACCGACGTACCCCCGGCCGCTGGTGTGGGCGAGGAAGAGAGACCGAGCATCCCGTTGCCGCCGCTTCCTCCACCGCCCGAGCAAACAAGCCCTGAACAATTGGCCGCGGAGATCGCCCGGCAAGACCGCGTCCTCGTGCTGGTCGTCCTGGCATTGGCATTTCTCCTGGCGTCGGTGGCCGTTCGCAACAGCGATTTCTGGATGCACCTCGCCACCGGCCGGCTCCTTGCACATGGGGAGTACCACTTCGGTGTCGATCCGTTTTCGTACACGAGCACCGACTACTGGGCGAACCATGCGTGGTTCTTTGATCTGATCCTGTATGTGCTGACCAGCCTAGCGGGGGGACCAGAATCTGAGCCCGCGGGGATTGTCCTGGTCGTGCTCAAAGCCTTGCTCGTAACGCTGCTGGCCTGGATCATGGTCCGAACGCGCCGGCCTGGTCGCAGCCAATGGATCCCCGCAGTTTGTGCCGGCCTGGCTCTTGTCGCGATGAGCCCACGCCTCTTGCTGCAACCGACGCTGATCTCGTTACTGTTTCTGAGCCTGACGCTCTACATCCTTCAAAAGCCGCGACATTCGGAGGAGGACGTCCTCGGCCGAGGACAGACGCCCGGACTCCCGCTGGCGGTCTATTGGCTGTTGGTGCCGCTCTTTGTGCTTTGGGTAAACCTTGACAACTGGTTCCTTCTCGGGCCGATCACCTTGGCGCTCTACCTGCTAGGTCAGACGCTACAACGGCTCTTCTCCCCAATTCGTACCGGAGCCGATGCGCCGGAGCCGAGTCAGCAGCGGGTACTCGTCAAGGTCTTGGTCGTGGGCTTGGTTGCCTGCCTGCTCAATCCGCATCATTACCACGCCTTTACTCTGCCTTCGCAACTTCCCCTGACCCCCGCTGCGGACCCGCTCCAACGGGAAGATTTGTTCCGCCAGTTTTTCTACTGGTTGCTCCAGGATGACTATTTGCAATCGGCAGCCGCCTGGACGATTGCCGGGCTAGCGTATTGGCCGCTCTTCGTGCTCGGTTTGGCATCGTTTGCGTTCAGCCTGTTCACGGGCTGGCGGTGGTGGCGGTTCACCATTTGGCTGGCCTTTTTCCTCCTGAGCGTATATCAGATCCGGGCGATCCCATTTTTTGCCGTCGTGGCCGGTCCGATCACGGCACTCAATTGGCAAGACGTCTTGGCCGCCCGATTCGGTACGGAGCCACGGGTCAGCCGGTTATGGAAAACATGGGCTCTGGCGGGACGGCTACTTACGGTGCTCGCGGGCGTGGCATTGCTGGCAGGGGCTTGGTCGGGCTGGCTGTTTGTCTCCTGGATCAACGGAATGCCGGCCAGCGGACCACAGGGGCGCCGGGTTGCCTGGGCAGTCGACGTCGACCCCGCCCTGCGCAAGTCCGCATTGCAGCTGCGGACGTGGCGCGAGCAGGGATTGCTACGGCCGGAGGACCATGGTTTCAACTATGCACCGGACGTGGCGAATTACTGTGCCTGGTTCTGTCCCGAGGAGAAGGGTTTCCTCGATTATCGCCTCGATCTCTTCTCACGGAAGTTGGCCAAGGAATTCGTCGACCTTCGTCAGTCGCTTCGGGGCAATCCGCCACCGACCGGAGACACAGCCCGGCGACCGGCGGACTGGAAAGAGCTTTTCCGTGATTATGGCATCAGCCATGTCGTGCTCTACGGCACCGATACCAGCCCGTTGAATCCAGGGGTGCAGAACTCGCTCCAGGCTGCCGTATGGATGCTCTTCGATCCAGGGAGCTGGACGCTGATTTACATGGATGGGCGATGCAGTATCTTTCGCTGGAACGGAGCCTCCGGCGAACTCGCGCCCGGCCGGCCTGCCATTCCGCCCTTGGATTTGCGGACGTTGGCGTTCGGTCCACAACCGCAGCGGGCGCCGGCGACGAGTCCGGAACAGTCGCCGCCGCAGCGCGACCTGGCGGCGCATTGGCTCCAGCGTGCCCCGGTTCCGCCGCTGGACACGGACCTTGCGGCTCGGTACATGGGTTATTTCAACCAGATGCAACAGGAGTGGCCGCTGGCGGCGGTGGCGGCCACGGAAATCGCCAACTGGTCGCGCACCGTCGGCCTGGCCGTCGTGGGCTCGGGCACCATCGCAGCCGCGGGGACCTTGGCGTTGGACTCGGATCCCAATTTGTTTGCGTTTTTCAATCCGCGCGCGCTCGATTTCTTCTTGCGTGACAAATCGTATGGTCCCAGTGCAGCGCCGATCCTGGCCGTCCGGGCTGCGCGGCGGGGGATTGCCGAGAGTCCGGAGTATTCGGCCAGTTTCTACACATTAGCCGAAGCGTATACCATGTTGTCGGGAGAGCAGGAGGATCATTGGGTAGGTCCCACATCGGTTGGGATGGGATCGCCGCCGAGGCAAAAGCTTCGGCAGACGCAGATCTTGGCGGCGCTGGAGTTTTACATCACCCTTCGGCCAAACGATGGCGAAGCCCATTTCCGCCTGTTTCAGATGTATGCCCAGATGCAATACCTGGACCTGGCCCTGGACCATCTCCGCGTGGCCACGGAAGCCCTGGCCGCGGCCGGACCAGGGCGGCGCGAAGGGCGGGAGGACTTCAAGCGCCGGCTCGACCAGATGCAGCAGGAGTTGGCGAAACGAAAGGGCGATGTCAAGAGCCGGGAAGACAATTATCAAGTGGATGCCCGGGACAAGCCGCTGGGCGCCAAGGTGAACAAAGCTCTCCAGAATGGCCTGGTCAAGCGGGCGCGGACATTGTTGCTCGAAGCCGATTCCGCACAGCTCGGCCGGGCGGAGATCGACCTGCTGTTTGACCTCCTACTCACGACGGGGCATCCGGATCAGGCACGGGCCGGCATGACGGAGAATCTACGACCCGCTTTGGGGCTGAATTACGATTGGTACAACGCCCTGATTGGCGCCGCCTGCGGCAATTACCGCGAAGCCGGCCAGTATCTCGAAGATTACATCCAGGTTGCGGAGCGAACGAACTTGGAAGGCGCCGTGCGGCTACTGGAGGTGCAGACGTTTCGGGGCGGATTGAGTCCGGGATCCCTTTATGGCATTGAGCAATTGCCGAATCGGGTCCGGGAGTTAGCGGACTGGCGGGTCCTGCGTGGCATGCTGGCCGTGGAGGAGGGCGATAATGCCGTGGCGGCCAAGTTTTTCCAGGAGGCACTCGGCACAGGCGAACGCGAACAATTTCGCTTCGAGAGCCGGCCGATCGCGGTGCGGTACTTGCAGCTGATTCGAGAGGCGGGCGGGGCTCCGTAACTCCGCATCGCTGGGTCTGCCACCACCCTGGACGCCGGCCACCCGGTGCAGATGCTGGATCACCGTGCATGGTGCTTCGTTGGCCGTGTCCTGCGCTCTCCTGGGACGTGCTGCATCTACCTTTATAGAGGGCGGTCGGGCCCGATCGTCGCATTTTCTTTGGAGGCCCTTTCCTCCGCAGCTGCATCCCCGACGGGACGGATAAGCCCGTTCGACAGAACGGGCCCCATTCTGCCAAATCAGGCGATTCGAAGGTTTTTCGAAAGAGTTGTTACGCGGAAAAAAACGAAAGATAGACAGGGTCGTGAGAATGGAGGGAGGGCGATGGCATTTTTTCGGCGAAGGAATTGGGGGATGCTCCTCCTCGGCATCTGGCTCATCTTGGAGGGGCTTTTACCCCTCCTGAACATTAGCTTCCCGATGAGAAATGAAATCCTCCATCTGCTGGCCATCGTGGCCGGCGTGTTGATCCTGATGGAGCGCTAGCAACCGCCCAGCCGCTGGGCTGCGGGAAGTTATTCCGCTGGGAGCGCATCCGCCATCATCGATTCGCGCACGCAACGGACGGCGTGGTACACGAGGGCCAATTCGCGGAGGATGCCTTCGGCCTCCGAACGCAAGTTTGCAGGGTTACGGGATGGCTTCTTACGCACCGGGGCAGAGAAGGATAAACGGCGGGGATTGTGGCTCACGCAATGGGCTTCCACAAGCTGCGACATGGTTCACCTCCACTTTCTGGTTCCTGCGATGAGCCATAGGGGAGCAAGTCCTGTGCCGCCAAGATTCGCCAGCCGGTTTCGTGCGCTTTGGAGAAACTAAACCCTATGTCCGTCGCGAGTTAGAGAGCGTGCTCACCCAAATCCCGGCACGGCAATGATTGCAAGACTTACCGTCCACACCCTGCAAAGCACGAAAATCCTACAAACAGATCCACTCCCAAGGTCCCTCCCGAGCATTGGCTAACTCTCCCATTTCCCCACTGTAAATGGGGGCAATAAGGCCCCGTGCAAGACGAAGAGCATAATATGAAGCGGTAGTTCCGTTTGGCTGATTCGGAGATGCCAAGGCTATGTACGGCTTGCTGTCCTCGCTCCTCGGCCCGATGTTCGCCAAGGAGATGCTGGAAATCGCTCGGCGCAAGCGATACTTCGTTAATCGGGTCCTTTACGGCCTGGCCCTTCTTTTCACGGTGTTCATCGTCTGGAATAACTTCCGCGCGCGCTTTCAGTTTCAAGGCCGATTGTCCATCCATGCCATGGCCGACCTGGCAGGGGGGCTCTTTATCGCAGTCAGCGGTGTCCAGTATGGTGCGGTATTTGTCTTCGTGCCTCTCTTCCTGTGTGGAGTCATTGCCAGTGAGCGAGAGGAGCGAACCCTGGAGATGCTCTTCACGACGCGGCTGACCGATCGCGAAATTGTCCTCGGCAAGCTCGGCAGCCGGGTGGCGGTGGTGCTCCTCTTGCTTCTGCTCACCCTGCCCGTGATTAGCCTGATCATGCTGTTTGGCGGCGTTGATCCCCAAGCTGTCTGGCGGGCCTTTAGCTCTACTCTCCTGGCCACGTTCTGTTCCGGAGCTTGCTCCATCTATTTTTCCACCGTCACCAAGAGTGCCATCGGCGCGCTGGTGCGGACCTATTGGTGGTTAGCGGTCTGGCTTGTCGCCCTGCCGATGGCCGTGATGATCCCGGCCACAGCCGTGAATCCAACGGTACGTGTCGTCCGTATCTGCGCGGGCATCCTCGTCATGATCGATCCCGTGTTTGGGTTTGGCATGACCCTGGATGGTGGCTCGTACAAGCAGATGGCTTCCGCATTGGGCAGCTGGTTCTTTCCGGTGACTTTCGTGGCTCCTGCCGGCTGGTCGTGCTTTTTACTCTGGCGGGCGGTCCGGCGGCTCCGTCTGGCTCCGAGTCCCTGGGCGCTCCGGCTCGGAGAGTTGCCGCTCATCCGCACGCTCCGGCGCGATTTGCACGAAACGGCGCAGCTACGAATTCTGGGGCGCGAACGCCGGGCGAGCCGATTGTGGTTCGGCCTGCGGGTCCACAATCCCCTTTGGCTGCGGGCACGGTTAGTCCGAGTCTATGATCGTGAAGGTTATATTGGGCGCATTCAATGGCTAGCGTGGGGGACAGCGTGCTTTTTCCTGCTGCTAATGCTCGTCTTCGATCCGCGTAATCTGAGACGCGGTGGAGCTGGCATCGCGTTCCTGGCCCCCAGTTGGCTAACTTTGGCCGCGCTGACAGCGATTTTTGCGGGCAGCAGCTTCGTGGGCGACCGGCGCCGCGGGTTCCTCGATCTAGTCCTGATGACGCCGCTAACGCCCCGTGAGGTGATCGACGGCACCCTGTTAGCCGTTTGGCAGCACGTGAAGCGGATCTATTGGCTGCCGTTGCTGCTGGGCCTGTTTTTTTCCTTGACGAGATCGTCTACGCCTCTCGGCGTCATCTGCTCCATAATCACGGCCACGCTGTTTGGCATTCTGCTGGCCGTGCATGGCACGGCTTGTTCGCTCATGGCCAAGACGCTCCCCGGAGCTCTGGTGCTGACCTTCGCGTTTCCCCTGCTCCTCAACCTGGGCATCCCATTCTTGATCCCGATTTTCGGGCATGGATCCGGACCCGTCTTGTGGTTGCTGAGTGCACTGTTCCTGATCGCATCCTGGCTGAGCATTCGTCGGCGAGTCACCGCGGCCACGGTGGGCTGCTATTTCATCGCGGTTCACGTGGCGCTAGCCTGCCTGGTTTCCTGCTGGACGCTATCCAATCGCGAAGAGTACCCGATCCTGGTTATCCATCCCGCGTACATGACGATTCAACCGCTCGATGGGGATTCGCATCGGTGGTTCCCGGGGCTTGGCTGGCTGGACCCGCTGGGCTGCTACTGGATTTGCCTGACCGTGAACATCATCTGGGTACGCAGATGGCTGATCCGGCATTTCGAACGCCTGGTCGAACGGACCGACCGGCCAAGTCTTCCGGTTTCCGCCATCCGTGCAGGAACCGTCCGCCCCCACGCCGAGATGGCTGGCGCTTCCAGCGACACCTAAAGCATGGAAGTGCATCCACGGGATCAGGTTTCTCGCCGTTTGGTAGGGTTGGGTGCATTCTCTTCCGAATTGTACAGTCGAAACCACTGAATGATTTCGATGCGGTTGCCGTCCGGGTCGGCAATGAAGAAGCGGTCCGCGCCTGGGATGGGTGTGGTCTCCTCGATGGGAATCCCTTGCTGACGGAAATAAATCCGGGCCGCGGCCACATCGCGGGCACGTAATGCAAAATGACGCGGGCTGATTGCATCGGCCTTTTCCTTCAGCAGGAGATGCAGATGCTGGTCGCCGACCTGAAACCAGAGTACGACGAAATCGAATGTGCGCGGTTTGTTGATCTCAGTCAAACCGAGCACATCGCGGTAGAAGTGCCGGCTACGCTCGACATCGGTGATGATCACCGAACTGTGGTCGAGCTGAAATAGCTGCAAGGATGGGGGCATATCGAGAAGTCCGTTTACGCCTAGATCAAGAGCGGGCATCGCTAGGCTGATCTTACGCCGCCCGACCGAATTGGCAAATTGGGCCCAATTGCATCTGTCCGTTTAAGGAACTTATTGGGGTCGCCCAACCTGCTGCAACAGCCAACCGGTAAAGAAGACGACAATCCCGACGAACGACATGGTCAGCGAGTGCTTGAACTCCACCTTCCCCGACATGTCGCCAGCGATGGCGACCGGCAGAATGACGAGACCAGCGAACTGCAAGAGCCGTCCGAGTTTGTACAGCATGAGCGATGTCTCTTTGCCAGCTGACCGGTTTCCCAAATCCAAGAATGGCGGTGCCCCCGTTTCTCAATTGCGGGAGCGATCCAGCCGGTGCGGGACGCTGCCGCCTATCCCCCGTGCGGGAAGGCTGACATTCTAGGGATGGAACGCGCCCGGCACAGGAGTTGCCTACCACGATCTACTTCCTCGTGGGATGGAGCAGGCTTTCGCAAATCTGCTTGACATCCTCCACCTTGGAACTAAAAAGACCGTCATCCCGGTTCCAAAAACCGCGAACAGACAGAGGCGAACCGGATGTTTTCGCCGATTCCGACGCAGGATCGAATTGGGAGGCAACACGCGTGATTGCTGGTTTGCCAGGCAAATTTGCACTTCGGTCGGTGGCTTTCGTCTCGGTATTCCTCGGATTGCTGGTGCTGTCCGGCTGCGAGGGCGAAGGCTATCCCGACGACCTGGTTTACGCACCGCGCACCGATCCGCTCCCGACCACGCCCCCGGACAAGGACGCGCCGGCGTTTGACCGGCCGGGTGAGTATCCCGAGGTTCTCTTTGCCGGGATGGCGGCCGACGAACGGGGCAAGCTCCTCGTGTACCCGGCCAAATTGAAGGAAGACCAACACCAGGCCTTGGAGAAGTCCCTGACCCGCCTGTTTGGTACGCCGGCTCATCCCCGTGTCGGTTCCAGCGATGCATCGGACTCCGTGAAGAAGCTGACCCAGGACTTGTACCTGGACGAGGAGACTCTGGCTCGGGGCAGCATGCTCTATCGCCATCAGTGCCTTCATTGCCACGGGCTCAACGGCGACGGCCGGGGGGCGACAGCTCCCTGGGTCCATCCGCATCCGCGTGATTACCGCCAGGGCCGGTTCAAGTTCACCTCGTCGAGCCAACAGGAAGGCCGCCGCAAGCCCCGCCGCGAGGATTTGCTGCGGACCTTGCGGGAAGGAATCGACAGTAGTTCCATGCCCTCGTTTCGGCTGCTCCCAGATGAAGATCTTGAAGCCCTGGTTAGCTACGTGATCCATCTGAGTGTGCGCGGCCAAACCGAGTTCGAGGTGATCAAATCGGCCCTCTCCGCCGAGGGCCTGGACCAGAGCGTCGACGAGGCGGTGAATGCGTTCTTCGAAGATGTGGTTAACCAATGGCAAGACGCGCAAACACCGAACAACGCGATCCAGCCGGGCCCGTATCCCAAATTTGCGAACGATCAGGAAATGCGCGCCTCAGTGCAACGTGGCTTCGATATGTTCGTCCGGGCGAAGGCGGAAGGGAGCAAGAAGTCGGCCGGCTGTCTGGGCTGCCACACCGACTTTGGCCGGCAGAGCGCGTACAAGTATGACGCGTGGGGAACGATTGTCCGGCCGGCCGATCTGACCACGGGAATCTACCGCGGCGGCCGCCGGCCGATCGATTTGTATTATCGGATCCATTCCGGCATCAACGGTGTCAACATGCCGGCTTCCAAGGATAATCTGAATCCCAACGAGATCTGGGACCTGGTGAATTTCTTGCAGGTGCTGCCGTACCGATCGATGCGCGAAAGTTATGGCATCCAACTGGAAAGCAAGGAACCCACGCAGGTGGCCGCCCGCCCCTGAGCGGACCAGCCAGGGCGAGCGATCCGGCGGTGAATATCCCGCTTGGTGAATTACGCAATCGAGGAGTCGTTTCGTGCAGAAATTCTGGAGCATCCTCTTCGGTGGGACGATGTTGGCGGCGTTGCTCCTGTTCATCGTTTCGCCGTTCGTGTCAGGGTGGTGGCTGCCCCGGGACATTTCCACCTTTGGCGGCGGCATCGATCGGCTCTTTTATCTCATTCTGGCGATCACCGGGTTTTTCTTCGTCCTCACCGAAGCGATCCTGGTGTACGCCATGTTTCGCTACATCGCTCGGCCCGGCCAGAAATCGTCCTATGTGCATGGCAACCACAAGCTGGAGGTAATCTGGACGCTCGTTCCGGGTGTGATCCTTTTCCTGCTGGCTGTCGTGCAAATCAACGTCTGGGCCGAGGTAAAATTCCAGAAAAACATGCCCGCCCCGGATGCCAACACCCAGCAAGTGGAAGTGATGGCCCGCCAGTGGGAATGGCGCGTTCGGTATCCGAGCGCGGAGCGGATGCAGTCCTGGAAAACGAATCCCAAGCTAGCCCAGGATTTTGCCAGCAATCCGCACCTGGACGATGTGCACATTCCCAATGAAATCCACGTCTGGAAAGGGGGCAAGGATCCCAAGGATCAGCACCGTGTGCTGGTTCATCTCAAAACCCGGGATGTGCTCCACAGCTTTTTCTTACCCAACCTCCGTCTCAAGCAGGACGCGCTGCCCGGCAAGACCATTCCCGTCTGGTTTGCCGTCACCGAGCACAACACCGAACCGGTCGTCGATCCGAAAACGAACGAGAAGCATTGGGTAGAGATCAATTACGATCCGACGACGGGCAAGGTGAAGGACCCGAATCAGCCCAGCATGGTCTGGGAATTGGCCTGCGCCGAATTCTGTGGTGCACGGCATTCCCTGATGCGCGGCAAGCTGTACGTCCACAGAGATGAGGCCGATTTCCTGGATTGGTTGAAACACGCGGAGGCGGCCCAGAACCATCATTAATTCGTGTTTTCTGAACGAGGATTCCGTATGAGCGTCAGCCGTCCCCATGAAGCCGAGGCCCACCATCATCCCGAGATGGGCTTTGTCCGAAAGTACATCTTTTCCACCGATCACAAGATCATCGGTATCCAGTTCCTGTTTTCGACGCTGATCTTTTTGGTGATCGGCGGAACGCTGGCGATGGGCGTTCGTTTGCAGCTCGGTTGGCCGAACGCCGGCCACGCCTGGCTGGGCCGGCTCCTCAATTGGCCGGGCAACTGGGGGCAGCGCATGCCGCCGGAATTCTACAACATGCTCTTCAGCATGCACGCCACGATCATGATCTTCTTCGTGATCATCCCCATGCTGGCCGGGGCGTTCGGGAATTTCACGATCCCGCTCATGATCGGCGCCCGCGATATGGCGTTCCCCAAGCTGAATATGCTGTCGTACTGGTTCATGTGGCCAGCCTTCGTCATCATCCTGGTCGGCTTCTTCGTGGACGGCGGCGCTCCGGCCAATGGCTGGACCTCATATGCCCTGCTATCGAGCCTGACCATGCCGGCCGGGCAAGGAATGCAATCGCCCGCCGGCGCCGGCACCGGCCATGGACAGATTTGCTGGCTGCTGGCTCTACTCTTTGTCGGGATCTCGTCCATGATGGGTTCGGTGAATTACGCCACTACCATCATCAACATGCGTGCGCCGGGCATGACGTTTAATCGCCTCCCGTTGACCATCTGGGCGCTGTTCATCACTTCAATCTTACAAGCCTTCGCGCTGCCGGTGCTTACGGTCGCCCTGATCTTGCAATTGCTCGACAAAACGTTCAACACCACGTTCTTCCTACCTCCGGGCGTCACCGAGCTGGGCAACTGGCATTCGAATCCGGGCGGCGGCCAGACGTTGCTCTGGCAGCACCTGTTCTGGTTCTACTCGCACCCGGCCGTGTACATCATGATCTTGCCGGCCATGGGATTCGTGTCGGATATCATCGCCACGTTTAGCCGCAAGCCGCTGTTCGGATATAAGCCCATGTACCTGTCGCTGGCAGGAATCGCGGGCCTTGGCTTCATCGTTTGGGGCCATCACATGTTCCAGAGCGGCATGGATCCCCGGCTGGGCACCGGCTTCATGATCGCCACAATCATGATCGCGCTCCCCTCGGCCGTCAAAACCTTCAACTGGCTCGGCACAATCTGGGGGGCCAATATTCAGTACACGACGGCGATGCTGTTTGCCCTGGCGTTTGTCTCGCTGTTCGTGATTGGCGGATTGAGCGGCATCTTCATGGCGGCCACGCCGGTCGATATCGCCATTCACGATACCTATTTCATCGTCGCCCACCTTCACTATGTGCTCTTTGCGAGCAGCCTGATGGGGCTCTTTGCCGGGATTTATTACTGGTATCCGAAGATGTTCGGACGGCTGATGAATGAACCGCTGGGCAAGGTGCACTTTACCCTGACGTTCATTGCCGGCAACTGCACGTTCTTCCCGATGCACATCATCGGCACCGCCTTGCAGCCGCGCCGTTATGCTTACCCGACCGATTTCGATTGGCTGCGCAACCTCCAGGGACTCAACCAGTTCATGAGCATCAGCGCCTTTGTCCTGGGCGTGACGCAAATCATTTTCCTGGTGAATTTCCTTTACAGCCTGTTCTGGGGCTCAAAGGCGGGGAACAATCCCTGGCACAGCAACACGCTGGAATGGGCCGCCCCGTCGCCGCCGCCCCACGGCAACTTCGAAAAGATCCCGATCGTCCGCCGCGGACCCTACGAGTATGCCTCGCCGGAAAGCGAGGAGGATTATCTGCCCCAAACCGCCGAGGTCAGCGGCAAGGTGGGTTCCGTCGCCCCGGTCCTCCACCAGTAAGGGAGCCTTTGGTTGAGTACGTTCGCCGAACCGTTCCCTGAGTCCTCTGCCTCGCCGCGATGGCTGCATCGCCTGGCGTTGCTGACGGTCTGCATGGTCCTATTGGCTCTGACCTCGGGGGCCGTGGTGACCACGTTCCGGGTAGGCATGGCCGATCCGATCTGGCCGACCTATCCCTGGCATCTGGCTCTCATCTCCTGGAGGGAGCCGAGCCCGGGCTTCATCGTGGAGCACACCCATCGCCTCTTCGATTACGTCCTCGGCCTGTGCTGCATCGTTCTGGCGATCAGCATGTGGCGTTGTCACGCTCGCCGCCCCCTGGGCTGGCTCGGCATCGTGGCGTTGGCCGGCGTGATTGTGCAGGGTTTGCTTGGCGGCTTCCGGGTCCTGCTCAACGCCCTGGTCGGAACCGACCTTGCCCTGATTCATGGCCTATTCGCCCAGCTGGTTTTCGGCGTGCTCGTAAGCCTGGCCCTCTTGACCTCACCGAGCTGGAATGCGGCACAGATTCATGGATCGACCCCGGCGGCAGACCGGATTTGGCGGTTGTCGGTGCTGACCGTAGCGATTGTTTTCCTTCAGCTGATTTTCGGAGCAATTCTGCGGCATACGCGCTCGCCGATCGGGCAGACCGGCCACCTTCTGGTCGCTTTTGCCGTGGTCGCGATCGTTACCTGGCTGGCTCAGGTCGTGTTCGGCCAGCACGAAGGCGACAAACCCCTGGCCGTCTTCGTCGGCGTGCTGGCGGGGCTGGTGGCCCTGCAAGTGCTCCTCGGTGTGGAAGCGCTGCGGATTCGCTTTGCCGTGCCGGGCTTGCCGGACTTGCAGATCACCAGCATTCCCCAGGCCATTGTTCGCACGGCTCACTTCGTGCTGGGGTCCCTTATCTTTGGGACGGCCGTAACCGTTTTGCTCTGGTCGCGACGAGGGCTTGGGGTGGCGGTTCGTTTTCCGGTGGCGACGACCGGCCGGCTGGAGGGCGCCGCATGAAAGCTGCCACCACGGTTTGTCCCGACGCACCTTCGCTAGTCCGCTCCCGCCTGGCCGACTACCTGATGTTGACCAAGCCGCGCGTGGCCGTGCTGGTGCTCTTCACCGTCGCCTGCGGGGCGCTGTTGGCAGCCGCGGGAGCTCCGGACTGGGTGGTCCTTGGCCATACCGTCCTGGGCACAGCCCTGGTTGCCGGTGGAGCGAGTGCGCTCAACCAGTTCCTGGAACGCGACAGCGACAGCCTGATGTGGCGGACCGAGAATCGGCCTCTGCCGGCGGGGCGGCTGCTGCCGATGGAAGTGCTGCTGTTTGGTACCGCCCTGGGGGGAGCCGGCGTTACGTATCTGGCGCTGGTGGTGCGGCAGCCGCTGGCGGCAGTCGTGGCCGCGATCACGTTCGTGAGCTACGTGTTTGTGTACACCCCGCTCAAACGTCGCACCACACTGAATACGCTGATCGGTGCCGTGCCGGGAGCTTTGCCGCCGGTGATCGGCTGGGTTGCGGTGCGTGGCTCCTTCGATCTGGAGATCATGAGCCTGTTTGTGGTGTTGTTCCTCTGGCAAGTGCCCCATTTTTTGGCGATTGCCTGGATTTATCGTGAGGAATATGGCCGGGCCGGCTTGTGCATGCTTCCGGTCGTGGACCATGATGGGACCATGAGCGCCCGGCAGATGGTAGGCTATTGTCTGGCGCTGCTGCCGGCCAGCTTGATGCCGCTACTGATTGGCCGGGCGGGGCTCCTCTATCTGGCCGGGGCGGTGGTGTTGGGCGCGGGCTTCCTTAGTCTCGCCCTGGCGTTTTGGCATATGCCCTCGGTGGCGCGGGCGCGGGGGGTGCTGCGGGCGTCGCTGATTTACTTGCCGGCCCTGCTGGCTTTGCTCCTGATTGACGCGCTGCCCCGTTGAAGGGGCCTGGATTCGGATTGCTTGATTAGTCTGCGAAAAGGAAGGTTGAATCGATGATGGCACACGCAGTCCACGATGAACCCGTCCTGCACATGGGCGCGCCGGTGCCGAACGGCAAGCTGGCCATGTGGATTTTCCTGGCCACGGAGATCATGTTCTTTACGGGTCTGATCGGTACCTATATTGTCTTGCGCAACGGCACGCCCACGGAGCGCGAACCGTGGCCGATTCCCGAGCAGGTGCACCTCATCGAATGGGTCGGGGCACTCAACACGTTTGTGCTCATTTGCAGCAGCGTCACCGTGGTGCTGGCCCATTTTGCTCTGACACGCGGAAATGTCCGGCGCGCGGTCCAGTACGTCGGCGTCACCCTGGCTCTCGGTGCCGTGTTCCTCGTGATCAAGGGCATCGAGTACAACTCCAAGATCCAGCACGATATCCTCCCGGGCCATGTTTTTGAGCATGTGGATGGCCGCACGGGAGCGGAATACGTGAAGAAGGTCAGGGAACAGCTCAAGCACATTGAGGAATCAAAGTATGCCGGCCCAGCCGCAGCGGGCTGCCAACAACTGGTCAAAGACCTCGAGCTCGAAAATGGCCGAGCCCGGTTGACTCCGACCGAAGTCGGCGAACGCGTCAACCATTTGCTGGAACAGGACGAGCATCTGCATTTGTCGCCGGTGATTCCGTTTGGCAATTTGTGGGCCTCGTGCTATTTTGCGATGACCGGCTTCCACGCCCTGCACGTGTTAGGAGGGCTGGTCATTTTTGTTATCATCCTTGTGATGGCCCTGCTGGGCAACCTCGGCGTCCAGCACGCGCTCATGTTGGAACTGACCGGGTTGTACTGGCACTTTGTCGATATTGTGTGGATATTCTTGTTCCCGTTGCTCTATCTGGTTTAATGCCAAAAAAGGACACCGGCCGAAACGCCGCTTTGGAGGAGTTGGTTCCATGTCCGAAGCCCATCATTCCGAGCACCACGAAGGCCCGGGCTTCCAGGCCTACATGGTCGTTTTTCTGGCGCTAAGCTGCTTCACCGCCATTTCGTTCGTGGTAAACCTGACGGTGGGGCGGAACATAACCGGCCTCGTGATCATCCTGGGCGTCGCCGTGGTCAAGGCGTTCTTGGTCGGCATGTATTTCATGCACTTGGTAGTCGATTGGGGGAAGCTGTATTACCTGATCTTCCCCACATTCATCCTGGCGGCCATGTTTATCACGGTGCTTATGCCGGACATTGTCCTGGCGTGGCACCATTGAGCAGAAAAGCAAATGGCAAAATGCAAAGTTAGCATTTGCACGTTGCCATTTGCATTGTGCCATTCATTCCATGCTTTTCCAGTCATTGCGTGCAATCCTCCTCGGCGCATGCCTTTGCTTGATCGGCAGCTCCTGGGCATCGGCAGCGACTCCCGATGACCGCTACGGCTGGGTCGCCGACTTCTCGTTAACCGAACGCAGCGGCCAGATTGTTCATCGCACCGACCTCGCTGGGAAGGTTTGGGTGGCTGCGTTCATTTTCACACGCTGTGCTGGACCTTGTGCGACGGTAAGCCGTAA
>DATGIQ010000159.1:0-5679 GCA_035295665.1 Gemmataceae bacterium
CCTCCGGCCAGCGCTCCCAAGGACCAGCCGGCCAGCAGCGCCATGATGAGCACGAGCAGCGAAGGACGGTTGATGCGCCCGATGAATCCTCCCACGATGGACCCGGCCACCGCCCCGGCGGGCACCGCGATGGCGATGGCACCGGTGTTCCAGCCGGCCATTCGCCACACACCTTGCGCGAGCTTCACCCCCGCAACGGCTCCCAGGAGCATCCAAAATACCAGCATCAATTTCGGCGCCAGGGGCAGCAAAGGCGGTGGCACCGCTGGGCTGTTAGCATTCACCCGCGAGCTTGCTTGTTCGCAAGTGTTCCCGTCCCTCGATCCTCTCTGGGTGGTTGAGTCCATCGCATCCTTTCGGCCAATAAAAAAAGCCGACGCGGCGGACACCCGGAATGGTGTTCCGCCGCGTCGGCTTACTCGTCAACGGACCCCCCAGCACAGTTGGGTTGCCCTTTAGCTAGTCATCCAACGATTTCACAGAGTTGATTAACAGCGAACTGCAACTCCATTAATCATTATAGCGCTCAGAACAGGGAAAACAAGGGGCAATTGTGATCCGAGCCTCATTATGACTTATTGTCTCTCGTTCCCCTGCGGAGCATGAGAACGAGAGAAGGGGCGGACGAGCTGCGTCCGCCCCGGATAAAGCTATTTCGGGCGCGCACTACCAACCGTAATGGTAGCCGGGGGAATACGGGCCGTAGCCGTAGGGCGAGGCGGAGCCATAGGGTAAGGCATACCCGGCGGAGTAGCCGCCGTAGTAGGGTATGTATCCCCGCGGAGCGGCGTAACCGGCATAGTAAGGACGGTAAGCGTAGCCATAGGTGCCGCCGTAGGGCGAGGCGTAGCGGGCGGAGTAGCCGCCGTAGTAGGAGCAGGGCAAACGCATTAAAGCTTCTCCACATTCAACTCCTTCTGGAGGATTTCTTCCAGGAAGGCGACATCTAAGGTCGCCATATACCGTTTTGTCCTCAGGCTCCCCTTGCCTGGGTGCCTCTTTAACAACGCCAACGCCAACCGTCGCAACAGGGCGAAGTCCTCCGCACCGTGACGCTTCCGAATCCGGCTGGCATCCTCCCCAAAGGTCACGTCTAATTGCCAATGTAGACAATTCTCGATCCGCCAGTGATGACGCAATGCCGCCCCGTAATGCTCGACCGTGCAACGACGACTGCCGATAAAATACCGTATCTCGCTGCGCGTCACCCCCTTGACCGTCCGCTCGCTGTAACACTTGCCGATCACCGACAGATTCGCCCACTCCGCTTGGCCCCGGATGCCCTCCGGCTGATGGATCAACTCGTAAATGCGTTTCTCCTGGCGGCCATGACCTTTCTCCTCGACCTCGTACTTTTCATAACGCAATCCTTGACAGTCGTTGTCATACGCCTTGATGAAACAGTCCTCAATGTCCGCGTGCAAATGCTCTTGGTTCTCTTTGACCGTCAGTAGGTAATCTCCGCCACCCGCCACGATCCGGGCCGCGATCTCTTTCTGGCAACCCATCGCATCGATCGACACCAACGCTCCCTGCACGTCCAGCAATTCCAACAAACGGGGAATGGCCGTGATCTCGTTCGATTTCTCCTCGGTGGCTACTTGGCCCAAGGTCAGGTTGGCCTCGGTAGCCCAGGCGCTCACCAAATGCAACTGCCGCAACGGCGAAGACCCACCGCCCGAATGCCGCAGGGTTTTGCCGTCGATGGCGATATGCCGCACACCCAACACCGCACCGATCTCGTGCAGCCAACCGAGCAGGGCGGATTGCAGGGCTTGCGGCTGGAGGCGGTCGAAGACACGCTCGAAGGTGTCGTGCGAGGGGATGCCGTTGGGCAATTCCAGGAAGCGACGCAGCCAGTCGTGTCGGCGGTGTCCGGAGGTCTCGATGTCGGGCCAGGTGTTGCCGCCAGCGAGGACGGCGCAGACGGCGATAGTGAGGATGTCCAGGAGCAGGTGACGCTTGCGGCGGTTGAGACGCGGATCTTTGAGGCGGCGAATGTGTTGCTGGAGCGAAAGCCGAGAACGAGCCATGATTCTCCTCCGTGAGGTGCGGGCGACTCCGCGGAGAATCGTAGGAGCCGCCTCTTGACGAAATCAAGAGACCGCGAAGAATGGTGGGGAGTTTAATGCGTCGGCCCTGATCATACGACCGGATCCCGCCCAGCAAGCTCCCCTCACTACTGCCGATGCGGATTCCCTGCCCGTGAAATTACCGAACTCTGACGTGTAGGGGCTTTTGTGGACACTCCGACTGCTACGATGAGCCCTAACCAGGCAACCAGGAGTGAGCCATGAAACCCGATAAACAGCCACACAAACGTCAGCGTCGCGTCTACCCCGACGAACTCAAGAAGGAAGCGGTTCAGATGTTGCTCGATGGCCATTCCGCCCCCGAGGGGGCGGAGAACCTGGGCATCCCGCACACCTCCCTGCTGTACCGCTGGAAGGCCGATACCCTCGGCCAGGAAGGCCAGGCCGCCGCCACCTTGGAGGCCCGCGTGCGCCAACTCGAAGAGCAATTGCGCCGCACGGAACGGGAGCGCGACATCCTAAAAAAAGCCTTGGCCATTTTCAGCCAGGCAACCTGAAGGAGGTCTATCCCGTGATAACGCAACTGGTGCAGGAAGGCTTCCCCACGGCCCTAGTGTGTCAGACCCTCGGCGTCAGTCGCGCCGGCTACTACGCTCAGGTTCAGGGCGGTGTCGGCCTCCGCGAACAGCAGGACGCCCGGCTGCGTCCCTTGGTGCAACAAATCTTCTGGGAGCACAAGCGGCGCTACGGGGCCCGGCGGATCGCCGCGGAGCTGACCGCCCGGGATGAGGCCTGTGGCCCCGGTCGGGTGGCTCGGCTGCTGAAACAACTCGGTTTGCAGGCGATCCAGCCGCGGTCGTTTCGCCCGCGGACCACCCAGAGCCGGCACCCCCTCGGCTACAGCCCGAACCTGCTGTTGCAGACCTCGCCCCCTACGGGCATCAACCAGGTCTGGGTGGGTGACATCTCGTTCGTCCCTTTGGCAGGCAGTCGCTTCGCTTACCTGGCCTTGCTGATGGACCTGTACTCGCGCCGCATCGTCGGTTGGCAGTTGGACGAGCACATGGAAGAGGCGTTGGTACTGGCGGCGGTGCGCGCGGCGATCGGCCAGCGGCAGCCGACACCGGGCTTGATCCACCATACCGACCGGGGCGGCCAGTATGCCGGGGGCGCGTACCGCGGGGTGCTGGCGCGGGCCCGGATGCGTCAGAGCATGAGCCGTCCGGACAACTGCTACGACAACGCGTTCATGGAATCGTGTTTCGGCACCATCAAGACTGAGCTGGAGATGGAGGTGTACGCGAACGTGCAAGCTGCTTACGAGGAGATCCACGATTACCTGTGCTACTACGACACGAAACGGCGGCATTCATCGCTCGACTACTTGACCCCACGTGAGTTCGAGCTATCTCAAAAGTAAGCAGTTCGACTGTCCACAAAACCCACTACACCTCAGTCGTGCCATGCACTCACGAGGGTTAATCATCCTGATTGGGACACTTTTGATTGCTGCCGACAACCCCAAAGAAGATTCAGCAAAGAAGGATTTGGAGAGAATCCAGGGAACCTGGAAGATTGTCAAGCTGGAAGCTAACGGGGAACAGGCACCTGCGGAGATCGTCGCTAAGTTGAAGCTCGTCTTCAAGGACAACAAGCTCACCTTCACACCGGGAGAACCCGGCTTCACGAACTATACCATTAAGCTGGACCCAAGCACGAAGCCGGCCAGCTTCGACATGACCCATGCAGACGGTAAGAACAAGGGCAAGACACAGAAGGGGATTTACGCCTTGGAGAGAGATAATCTCAAAATCTGTTTTGGGGATACCGACGAGCGTCCCAAGGAGTTTACGGCAAAGGCCAAGTCCAAGCAGGCCCTGTATGTCTTGAAACGTGACAAGCCTTGAGGCGATCCCAATGCGATGTAATCGGTCAGGTGTCGGTCTGGCCTGAAAGACGCATCTTCCTACCTTATCTCGCATGGACAGGATGCCGCGGCCACCGGAAAGTTTCTTCGCGGGAACCCCTCCTCACGTCCGCGCCTACATCGAGCAGTTGCATGCCACCATTGCCGACCTGCACTCGCAGATGGCCGAACTTAAATCCCAACAGGCCAAAAACTCGACGAACTCCTCCCTACCGCCCTCGTCCGGACACCCGCATGCCAAGCCTGCCCGCCCCACGCCCAAGTCGCAACGCGGAGCCGGCGGCCAGCCCGGCCACGCCAAGCACGAACGACTTCTGCTGCCAACCGAACAATGCCAACAGGTCATCCCCTGCGTGCCGCCGACCTGCCGTCGCTGCGCTGCCTCTCTGACCGGCGCTGATCCCCAACCCCTACGACACCAGGTTTGGGAATTGCCGGAGATCAAGCCCAGCGTCACCGAATATCGACGGCATCGCCTAACCTGTCGCTGTGGCACCGTCACTTGTGGCGCGTTGCCCACCGGTGTCCCAACCGGACAGGCCGGGCCACGTCTGATCGCTTTCAGTGGTCTACTCATGTCCTGTTTCCGCCAGTCCAAGCGGCGGGCTGCCCTGTTCTTGAGTATGATTCTTAATCAACCAGCCTGTCCCGGCTGGATGGTGTCGTTGCAGAAGCTGGCCGCCGAGGCGGTGCAACCGGCTTATGATGAGTTGGTCCTCCAACTGCCGCAACAAGCCGTGCTGTACATCGATGAGTCGCCGACCAAGGAAGGCAAAACCAAGAGCGGGATCTGGACCTTCGTGGCGGCGACCTTCACGCTCTTCGCCACCCGGACCTCACGCGCTGCCGATATTCTTGCGGATTGGCTGGGAGAGGCTTATACGGGGGTGATCCACTGCGACCGTGCCCGGATGTACTGGTCGTTCGGGCGGCTGCAATGGTGCTGGGCGCATCTGAAACGAGACTTCCAGGGGCTGATCGACGGTCGCTGCCACACGGCTCGCCGCCTGGGCCATGACTTGATGCGTCCGACCAAGGGGTTGTTCGAGTTGTGGCAGAAGGCGCGTGATGGCACGCTGAGTCGGCCTGAATTTGTCGAGCAGATGAAGCCGATCCGCGCCGAGATGGAAAGCCTATTGTTGCGCGGCTACTTCAACCCGCGTGTGCGGGGCTTTTGCAAGGGTTTGTGGGAGCATCGTCAGAATCTGTGGACCTTTGTGGAAGTAGAAGGAGTGGAGCCGACGAACAATGCTGCGGAGCGGGCGTTGCGTCAGGCGGTAATTTGGCGGAAGCTGTCGTTCGGCACGCAGTCCGCAGAGGGGAGCCGGCTTGTCGAGCGGTTGCTGACGGTGGTGGAAACCTGTCGGAGGCAAAAGCGGAATGTACTCTCCTGGATGATAGAGGCCGTGGAAGCTAGCTTCGATGGCAAATGCGGTCCATCTCTCTTGTCCGGGGTGTGAACCTTTACGCCGTCGAGTTGAGAAATCCGATGCGGAACCGCGCCCTCCAACTCGTCGGCGGGAACGATGACCCGGGGAATCAGCCGATCGTAATCATTGGCCACCCCCAAGGCTTTGAACATTCCTTTTTTCCCGGCTTTATCAATGCGGCGGTGCGAACCCGCGCCGAGGTTTACAAAACACTCGGAGCGAAGGTGAAACTCCCGCCGGCGCAGGCTGCACTCAAGGCTATCCAGCACAGTGTCTACTCGACCAACGG
>DATGIQ010000160.1:0-2760 GCA_035295665.1 Gemmataceae bacterium
TGGTGGCTCTGGGAGTTAACGTTCTGGTGCTCGACGAGCCGACCAATCATCTCGACTTATGGGCCCGAGATGCCCTGGAGCAAGCCCTGCTCGAGTTCGATGGCACGGCGATCGTGGTCAGCCATGACCGCTATTTCCTCAACCGCGTGGTCGATCAACTCATCGTGCTGGAGGGCGATGGCCGCTGCCAATTAATTCATGGCAACTATGACACCTATGAAATGATGCGGGCTCAGCAGCAGGCTGCCGCGGCCGAGAAGAGCAAGCCGAACCTGGAGAAGAAGGCAGCTTCGACCAACGCCGCGGGCTCGGCACCAGCCGGAAAACAGAAGCGCCGGCGGCGATTTCCTTACCGGAAGGTGGAGGACCTGGAGGCGGAGATCGCGCAGAGCGAAACGCAGTTGCGCGAACTGGAACAGCGGTTGGCGTCGCCGGATTTATACCGCGACGGTGAGCAGGTCAAGGGTACGATGCGTGCCTTCGAAGAAACCAAGGTCCGGCTACAGCAACTCTATGAGCATTGGGAGGAAGCGGTCGAGCTGAATTGATCGGCCGCATCAACGTCCATAGCGGCCCATCAATTGCCCGCTCGCCAGGATGTGGCCCTTCATCGCCTGCTCGAGCTCTTGCTTGGCGGCGCCCTCCTTCAAGTTCAGCACCGTGTCCAGCGCATACAGCTTGAAATAATAACGGTGCGGCTTACCGGGCGGAGGAGCGGGACCGCCGTAGCCAATCTTGCCAAAATCATTTTTTCCCTGCTTCGCTCCGTTGGCGAGCGTCTCGCGGGCCGGCGTTCCCTCCGGCAATTCGTGCGTACTTGCCGGCAAATTGAACAGTACCCAGTGGACCCACGGCTCTTTGCGTGGCGCATCCGGGTCGTCGCAGATGAGCGCAAAGCTCTGCGTGTTCCCCGGAGCGCCGCTCCAGCGCAGCGGAGGGGAAATATCCTGGCCATCGCCCGTGTTCGGCTTCGGGATGGTGGCCCCTTCCGCAAAGGCGGTACTTGTCAGTTCCATGCTTGGTACTCCTTGGTCGTGCGGATTCCCCTTACACGCGGGGAGGAGCGGCAACAGCAACAACCATACCCAGAGATTTCGAGGCATGCCGGTCACCTCGGCCGATTTTTCCCTGTCGAGGTCAGCGCAATTTGAGCGACTGGGAGCCGCTCTTTTGAAACCTGCATCTGCCGTGCCGGGATTCGAGACTCTCGGGAGAGTTCGGACCAGGACCATTGACTTTTCCCACAAATATGACGATAACTGGAGGAAGCATACCTGTTCCCTGGTCCGTTTCCAATTTATTGGGAGTCTCGTTGTGAGCAATTCTAGCAACAGCGGCCTATCGCGCCGCGAAATGATCAAGCAATCGGGCGCCCTCACCATGGCATCGGCTTTGGCCGGCATGGTGGTTCCGTCCGTGTACGCAGGTGAGAACAACACGATCCAGGTGGCTCTGATCGGGTGCGGCGGCCGCGGCACCGGGGCGGCCGCGAACGCGCTTTCCATCAAGGAAGGCCCGATCAAGCTGGTCGCGATGGCCGACGTGTTTACGGATCGCCTCAGCTCCAGCTTCGCCCAGATTCAGCGCCAGAAAACCCGGAAGGAATTCGCCGGAGAGATCGACGTTCCCGAAGACCGCAAGTACATCGGCTTCGATGCTTATCGGAAGGCGATGGACTGTCTCCGTCCGGGTGATGTGGTGATCTTGGCGACGCCGCCGGCGTTCCGCTGGGTCCACTTCACCTACGCGATCCAAAAGGGGCTCAACGTCTTTATGGAAAAGCCCATTGCCGTGGATGGGCCCAG
Source organism: Gemmataceae bacterium (assembly GCA_035295665.1). Classification (GTDB taxonomy): domain Bacteria; phylum Planctomycetota; class Planctomycetia; order Gemmatales; family Gemmataceae; genus DATGIQ01. The sequence goes on from DATGIQ010000160.1 coordinate 1,806, forward strand.
TAGCAAGAAGATGATTGCCCTGGGAGAAGAATCCGAGAAACGCAACCTCAAGGTTGGCGTCGGCTTGATGTGCCGGCACTGCGTCGCCCGCCATGAGCTGTTCGATCGGATCAAGTCGGGCCAAATGGGCGATTTGGTCCTGCTCCGGGCCTATCGGCAAAGCGGCGTCGAGGCCAAGGAGTTCGCTCCGCCCAAGCCGGACAACATCAGCGAGTTGCTCTACCAAATCAAGTGGTTCCACTCATTCCTGTGGGCCAGCGGCGGACTCTTCAGCGACTTCCTCATCCACAACATCGACGAATGCTGCTGGATGAAAGATGCATTTCCGATCCAGGCCAAGGCCTCCGGTGGCCGTCAGTATCGCGGACAGGCCATCGACCAGAACTTCGACCATTATTCGGTCGAGTACACGTTCCCCGATGGCGCCAAGCTGTATCTGGAAGGGCGTAACATCCCCGGCTGCGCCACGGAGTTCGCCAGCTACGCGCATGGGGCCAAGGGCTCCGCGATCATCTCGCGGTCGGGACACACCCCGGCGCGCTGCCGCATCTGCAAGGGTCAAGACCCGACCCGCAGAAACGATATTGTCTGGGCGTTTCCGCAACAACCGCCCGAACCGGATCCCTATCAGCTCGAATGGGAGGATCTGATCGCGGCCATCCGACACGACAAGCGGTACAACGAGGTCCGGCGCGGTGCCGAGGCCAGCCTGGTCACGGCGATGGGACGAATGGCCGCCCACACGGGAAGGGTCATCACGCGGGATCAGATACTCAACAGCGACCACGAATTTGCGCCGGAGGTCGATCGCTTGACCATGGACTCTCCGGCTCCCCTACGTGCCGGGCCGGACGGAAAGTATCCGACACCGCAGCCAGGTAAGCTGAAACGAGAGTATTAATTGTTGATACGCGGAGGTTTGGTTAGCGGCGGTTCGTAGAACCACGCGGTTCTG
>DATGIQ010000161.1:0-23251 GCA_035295665.1 Gemmataceae bacterium
AACGTATTATATCTCCATGAGCCGAGAATCTCCGACCCTCGTGTCCGTCGTCTTGAATGGCGAAGGCTTTACGCTGGACGATGCGGAGCACGTTTTGACCGGCCAGGTGGAACGCCTCGTTTTGGCTCCGGCTGCCCGGAAGCGTGTGGAACGAGCGCGGCGCTGTCTGGAGGACCTGATGGCGACCGGGGCCACGATTTACGGCGTGAACACCGGGTTCGGCAAGCTGGCGAGCCAGCGGATCGGGGCCGATGAAGTGCTCATGCTGCAAGAAAACCTGCTCCGCAGCCACGCGGTCGGCGTTGGATCGCTCTTCAGTATCGGCGTGAGCAGGCTGATCCTGGCGTTGCGCATCCAGGCCCTGACCAAGGGGTATTCGGGAGTAACGCCGGCCCTCGTCGAAATGCTCATTGAAATGTTCAACCGCGGTGTAGTGCCGGCCATACCGGAACAGGGGAGCGTCGGTGCCAGCGGTGATCTAGCTCCCTTGGCCCATCTGGCCCTCGTCGTCATGGGTGAGGGGCACGCCTTCGTTACCAAGACAGGTTCGGCCGATCCGGTGCAGCCAACGGCAAAGGTCCGGCGGCGATTGCTCAGCGGCCGGGCCGCCCTGAAGCGCGTCCGTCTGGAGCCGCATCGGCCCCAGGCCAAGGAAGGACTGTCGCTTATCAATGGTACCCAGGTGAGCACGGCCATCCTGGCGGAAGCATTGGTGCGTACCCGCCGTCTGGCCAAGGTGGCGGATATCGCTGGGGCCATGACCGTGGAGGCAACCAAGAGCTCGCTCCGGCCCTTTGATCCCCGCATTCAAGCGATCCGGCCGCACCCTGGTCAGATCGCCAGCGCGGCCAACCTGCGCGGGCTCTTGGCGGGGAGTGCAATCATGCCTTCTCACGCAGATTGTGCCAAGGTCCAGGACGCCTACAGCATCCGCTGCATGCCGCAAGTACATGGTACGCTGCGCGACGCCATCACCCAGGTCACACGCATCGTGGAATGCGAGATGAACGCCGCCACGGACAATCCGCTGGTATTTGTCGATACGGGCGAAATTCTGTCGGGAGGTAACTTCCACGCTCAACCGATTGCTTTGGCCGCCGATCACTTGGCCGCAGCCGTGGCGGATTTGAGCAGCATCAGCGAACGGCGGGTAGAGAACTTGGTGAACCCCGATCTGAGCGGCTTGCCCGGTTTTCTGACCCCGCATGCGGGGCTGAACTCGGGAATGATGCTGGTGCAAGTGCTGGCGGCGGCGCTCGTCTCCGAAAACAAGGCCGCCGCATTTCCTGCGAGCGTCGATTCCATTCCCACTTCCGCCAACCGGGAAGACCACGTCTCGATGAGCACTACCGCCGCCCGCAAGTGTCGAACCATCGTGATCAATGCCGAGCGCGTACTGGCTTGTGAGCTGCTCTGTGCTGCCCAGGGGCTGGAGTTCCTCAAGCCGCTGCGGCCGGGCAAGGGAGCCGAAGCGGCTTACCAACGTATCCGCGAGCATGTGCGGCCTTTGGGACGCGACCGAACCTTGCATCGGGATCTGGAAGCGGTCGAGCGGTTGATCGGCTCGGGCAGCTTACTGAAGGCCGTCGAGGCACAGTGTAGGGAGTTACAATGACTAGCGATTCTTGATGCTGACCGAGGTCGGCGTTTCATTTACACTGCGCACAGGCTTGCGCTGCCCGGATCGGGGAATGGTTGGTCCTGCCGACGCAAACAGCCTCCACCGCGTGAGCAGTTCTGCCAACGGGAACGCCAGCGTTACGCCATCAGCGCAGAACCCATTCCACCACTTCTGCCGGGGAAGCCTTCTGCGAAGCCCTTCGCAGGGCGCTGTCGCCGTTCGGTCCATAAGCTGCCTGTAGCCACTGCTCTGTGCCCGTTCCCTGGTGATTGTGCACAAACAACGGATGCGGAGCACAGAGGGCTGCGAAGGCCGGCAAGCCACCGTATTTCACCCCCCCCGGCAGCATCATTTCATCATCGACCGAGGCGACCTTGTCGAAGCGGAATTGATGGCAATCGGCGGCTGTCCGCTCCACTGCATCCCCACACAGCGCCCGAGCCAACACCACCCAGGGACCGGCTGCTTCGAGGCCGATCAAATCGACCTTCTTTGTGCCTTGTAGCCCCTTGGCATAGGCAATGACCGTGAGGATATCGTGCACTCGATTGGCCAGGAGCGGACGGTTGTACCCGAAGGTGAAACCGGCGTATTTCGCGTCGACGGGAGGTGCCTTCGCACCCTGGAATTCCCCGGTCAGGAAAACGTCCACGGCCAAGATGGCCGCGTGCTTGGCGAGGATTTGCTTCGCTGCCGGGACCAACTGGCCCCCATCTAGCAGACTGGATTTGCCGGCCGAGTGGATCCAGACCACCACGGTGCCATCGAAGCTCGGTCCACGCAACAAAACGGCGGGAAGCTGTTCTCCTTCGCCCTTGCGGCCCAGTAGCAACTTTTGGAAGCGCACACCGTCTTGTTCCGCGGGCCGGTTCACGTCCTGCACTTGCACGTCGCCGAACGCGGGCATCTGGTCCCCAACCATCACGCGCAGGGCTGTGCCGACGATGTGGCGAAAGTCCTTCTGACTCGATACATCCTTCGGCAACAGCGCAGCAATTTGGCCGTCCGATGCCTCGGACATGGTTTTGCGCAGCGTGGCCGCATCGCTGACATCGGCCGGCCGCGGATCCTGCTCATCATATACGGACAGTTGTCGCGGCGGCACAGGGACAAAGGGCCTTTCCACTACCGGTTCGGGCTGGCCCAGCTGGAGATATTTGTTGAACCAGTTGTACATCAATTCGCGACTAACCTGGTTGTAGTTGTGCTTGAATTGCGGAAAGCAGCGTGCCAGCACGTGTTCCTCGGCATCGTAGAGGCGATAGGTTGCTTTCAGCTCCGGCAATCCTTTCCGCTCAATGTCAATCGTCCAATCGTCGGCCCCGCTCATGGCTAACGGTTTGGGAGCAAAGAGGGCGGCCAGCTCGATATTCCCGGTGCCGCGCCGCAGATACGAACAATTTTCACAGACACAGCCGCCCTGCATGGCGGTGCTGACCATCACCGCCGGGAAAGCCACGGTGGGCCGGTCATCGACGGCGCACAGAATGAAGGTCTGGGTGCCGCCGCCGCTGGCGCCGGTGACTCCAATCCGGTGAGAATCCACATCCGGCAAGCTCAACAGGAAATCGAGCGCCCGGATGCTGTTGTAGGTTTGCAAGCCCATGAAACTTTGCAAGCGCAATTCAGCCTGGGCATCGGTGAACCCTTCGCGGTGTTTGATCGGCTGGCTGTCGGCCATACCTACCATATCGTAGTGAAACACCACGCAGCCCATCCGGGCTAACTGGGCACACCGAGCTTGGAGCGGATAACGAGCCCCTTCCATCGTCTTTTCCGCTCCCTGGGCGATCTGCTGCTGTCCAGCCTTTTCCCCCGCATCGTAAAATCGGCCATTCGCCCAGTGGCCGTGGGGACAGAGGACGCCCGGATGCTTGCCGTCCGCCGGCACGTGACCGCCCTTGGGACGGTACAGATTGCCGGATACGTAATGCCCGGGGTAGCTGGCAAAAAAGACCTTCTCGATCGTGTAATCGTCCCGGGCGATCTTGCCATGAATAACGGGATGCAGCGCGGCTTTCTCCGGCATCGGCCACAAGCCCGTGGCCACCAAGACCTGGTTACGAAGCTCGGTCCGACGGGCTTCCCAGCTGCCCCGATCGGGACTCGGTGTCATGGGGAAGTAGCCGTCCAAGGTCTTGGGTTTGCCAAGGCGGCGGTCTTGGGGAAGTTGGCCGGGTTCCAGGACGCGGGTCGGGTCCAAATCTGCCGCATGGACCGGGAACGCGACCACAAGGAGGAGTCCACTGAGAATCTGAGCCGCTCGGTTCATATGATGATTCCTTACCAGGGCCAATGGGCATGCCGATGTTGAACCAGCGTAAACCTGCGCGGCTGCGGCGTCAACCTGCATTCGCTCCGGGGGCGACTCCCCCGAGAAAGGTTGCCAACGATGAAAACCCTGTGCGGTAGTGGAGGAATCCTCCTGTCCGTGTCGGTCCTACTTCTCGCCGGCGCCGAACCGGGCAGGCCAGCCGACGCGGATGACGGCATCGTTCATCTTTTCAATGGCAAGGATTTAACAAATTTCTACACGTATCTCGCGGCACCGCCGAACAGTACGCAGCCGTATGGAAAGAATCACGACCCAGAAAGAGTGTTCACGGTGCACGATGGCATGATTCACGTCTCCGGCAAGGTGTTTGGCGGACTGATCACCGAGAAGGAATATGCCAACTACCATCTCATCGCGGAATACAAATGGGGCGAAAAAACCTGGCCCCCGCGGCAAGACAAAGCGCGGGACAGCGGGATTCTGCTGCATTGCACCGGTCCAGAGGGTGCCGCGGGCGGCGTCTGGATGGAATCGATTGAATGCCAAATGATCGAAGGGGGCACGGGCGATTTCATCCTGGTCGGCGGCAAATCGAAACCGAGCCTGACCGTGGAAGCGGAAAAACGCGGCAACCAGACGTACTATTTGCCCGGCGCTCCACCCGTCACGCTCCAATCCGGACGGTTCAACTGGTTTGGCCGCGATCCCAAGTGGCAAGACGTGAAAGGCTTCCGTGGCGCCCACGATGTGGAAAAACCGCTCGGCGAATGGAACCAGCTGGAATGTATCTGCAAAGGAGATACGATCACCATCCGTCTGAACGGGAAAGTCGTCAACGCCGGTAAGGGTGCCCATCCAAGCAAGGGCAAGATCTTGTTTCAGTCGGAAGGTGCCGAGGTGTTTTTCCGCAAGATTGATTTGCGGCCGCTGCGTGACGGAGCCTCCCAAGGGTGAAACCCATCACGACGACATGCCCCAACGATGTGGCCACGGCAGTGAGTTCACGATACAAGTGGTATCTGGTTGCGATCCTGTGGTGGATCTCCTTTTTCAACTACGCCGACCGGCAAGCGCTGTCTGCCGTCTCGAAACTGCTGGAATCCCCCACCGTGATGGGGCTGTCCAAGATCGAACTGGGCGCGCTCGGATCCGCTTTTGCCTGGACGTATGGCCTCTGCTCCCCGCTGGCCGGCCACGTTGTGGATCGGGTGCGCCGCAAGACAGCAATCCTCAGCGGCCTGCACGTGTGGAGCCTGATCTGCATGGCCACGGCACTGTGTGCCACGGCTCCGTTGCGCGGATTTTGGCCCCTCTTCGTTTTCCGGGCCGCGGAAGGCCTGGGTGAAACGTTTTACTATCCGGCTTCCACGTCCATGCTCAGTGCGTACCACGGCAAGGCCACTCGGTCGCGCGCCCTGGGGTTTCATCAGACCAGCGTCTATGTTGGTACGATTGGCGGCGGATTCTTTGCGGCATTCATCGGCGAGCGATACGGCTGGTGGTCTTCTTTTGTTGTGTTTGGTAGTGCGGGCTTGCTGCTCGGTCTTGTGGTGAGCCGTTGGGTAATCGAGCCGGTGGTCAACGCCGATGATCTGGAGGCCCAGAAGGCCGGAGAACCCGTCGCGGCCACACGGCGTGTCCCGATGCGGGAATTCCTCCAAAGGGTGGGATCGTCCCCGCCCATCCTGTTCCTGATGGCTGCGTTTCTGTGTGCTAACTATGTGGCCATGGTGCTTCTGTTCTGGATCACGAATTTTGTGGCTACCGACTTTGGCTTCAGCCTGGCATTGGCAGGATTGACGGCGACGGTCTTCCCACAGGTGGCCAGCATGGTCGGCGCTCCCGTGGGAGGCTGGCTGGCTGACCTACTGCGGAAGCGGACAAGGGCGGGACGAATGTTGGTGCAGGCGTTGGGCGTGTTGGGTGCAGCCCCGGCCGTGGTGCTGTGCGGGCAGACCAACCGCGTCCCGTTGCTCATCGTCGCCTTGCTTGCCTGGGGTTTCTTCAAAGGGCTCTACGATGCCAACATCTTCGCTTCGGTCTTCGATGTCATTCGGCCCGAAGCACGCGGTACGGCCGCCGGCTTCATGAACATGGTCGGCTGGCTCGGAGGCGGAGCCACGGCACCCGTCGTGATTGGGTATCTGGCGGAACATTATGGCTTCGGACTGGCCATTTCCTCGGCCGCATTGGTGTATGTTGCCGCGGCGGTGTTTCTCGGCGCCGCCGGCCTGGCAGTTGCCCGCCAGGACCCCTGTCCGTCCGGAGCCCAGTGACCCCGCACGAGACTCATTTCCGGATCAGCCAAACCTCGGCCACCTGACAACCCCTGCCGCCGCCACCTCGGCCGGGTTCCTGATACCACGTGAGCGTCAGCTCGCCGTTTGCAGTGGCGGACTTCGGGATATCGAACTCGACTGGTCGAATCGGCGCGGGCTTCGGTTGCAGCGGGTGAACCTCCACGGAATCGTTGGCCAGGAGCCGAACGCGGGCGCGGAAGTTGTCGCCGGCGTAAACCACACGGAGCTTATATTTCGCAGTGGGGTCCAGACCTTCATAGCGCATCTGCAAAGGGGCATCGAAAAGCGATTCGGCATGCGTGCACCAGGAAAGCCGCCAATCCGGAACATAGTGGAATCCAACCTGCGATGATTGTAAGAACGCTGGATCCTTGGTGAACCCGGGGCCGCGAACGAGGTGCGGCTGGCATGCTGGATTGCCTAGGTCGTCGTAGAATCCACCCGGACCCGGATTGGTCCAGTCCACGATCGCATTGATCCCTCGGAGCCGATCGCTCTCGGCATCCATCTGACGGAGTTCCGCGAACCGCCGCTTCAGCCAGCGGCGATTGTTCAGGGGAACATCGATGGTGTCGAGATTCGCACCGCGTCCCACCGAAATCGCCCGGTACCGCTCTACATTCAATTGCATGCGGATGCTCTGGTACAGCGCCTCCGCCAGCTCATGGACGCGGGCACGCCAGTCGGTGGCAACCTTTTGCGTATCGGCACGGTCCAGAAGCGCCTCCGCCTGCTTCAGGGCGAGTAGCGAGCCGAGTCGCTTGGCCGATCGCAGCAGCTCCAGGGCGCGCTCTTCGAGCTGCGTTTCGTACAACAGCCGGCTCCGTTGGTAGGCATCGTAGTAGGCACGGTAGAGCCCTTGCTGGAAACGCCAATTGAGCAGATCCTGGGGCGATGCCGTCTTTTCCATTTCTTGGAACTGTTTCAGCGTCGTATAGACACCGTCGTTGGTGAGGAGCGGCCCCTGCCAGTTCTGTTCCAGGGCCACGAGTCCGCGCGCAAAAGTTTCCCGGTAGCGGCTGCCCAGGAAGTATTGGCTGTACTGCCTCAGGATGTCGAGCACATTTGCGTCAGGGTCCCACCCAAGGCCACTCCAGACAAACTTGTTGACATCGTCGTTGCAGCCTTCGGAATACGTCAAAAACCCGATGGCGTGATCCTGAAACCGGCGGAAAATGTTCGCTTCATCCAGCGGCCGCGGGTTGATCACTTCCCGGGCCTCGGTCAAGGCATACGCCAAGTCCCAGTCCGGCACGGGGTATTGGCAGCGCAGGCTATGCGTGATGTCGGGATAGCGGCGGATCGGGTATTGCTTGGGAATGGCGGCACGCAGCTGGGGCAGACTCACGCGAACCTGGGGGCCGAACACGATGCCACTCAGCCAGCTGGGCTGTTGCTTCTGAACGATGGCGTAGAATTCCTCGAGCCATTCCTGGGTAAACGCCTGCGGCGAAACCCACATTTGCGCGTTGGGGTGGTACTGGTGCAGCACCTGCGTCTGCTTCTCCAGCAAGGCCATCAAGTACTTGGGCCGGGTATGCCCAGGGTCCCCGCCGGGAACAAAAATGCCGTCGATCCGCGGCAACTTTTTGAACACTTCGCCCCATTCCTCGAGCGCAAACGCCACAGTCTCGGGTTTGGAGTAATCGGCGTCCATGGCCGGGTACCAGATCCACACGGCCAGCCCGTAATCGGCGAGCAGCTGCGACATCCCCACCATCATTTCCATCGGCGGTAGGGGGAAGTGCGGGCTATTGGCGTCATCATCCGAACGAGGTGGAATCAACTCAACCGCGTTGGTGCCGAAAACGGCCAGGTCGCGGATATACTGCTCCCACTGAGCCAGGTCCCAGGCATCGTAGGAATTCGTCTTGGGCCGATAGCCGAGCTGATGCCCCCGGAGCGGCCAGCGTGGAGCCGTCGTCACGTTGAAATCATCCGCCAATGCAACCCTGCCGGGCGACATCTGCAATTCCCGCAGGAGCCGGCCGACGGCAAAGAGCATTCCCCGCGCATCATTGCCCATGACCAAGATCCACGGCATGCCGGGCCCCATTTTCTTGACGGCGATCTGGTAGCCTTCGGCCGGTTTCCCTTGGCTGGTCTTTGTGAAGTTCACGACCTCATGGCGGCTAGGTAGCCCGAAAGCGATAACCGGAGTCGAATCCTTGGGAACGAGGTTGGTGATTTTCCACCGAATTCGGGTTCGCTTTTGAACTTCCTCGACCAGCATCTGCAACGCTTTCTCTTCCTGCTTGGAGACGGTGGCCGAACTAAGGACCACCGCGTCAGCAAGGTCGAGGATCGCGGCCCGCAGGCTGTTGACGGGAAGGCACCATGCTTCTACCAGCAAAGCGATGAAGAGGAATCTGCGCACGGACAGCGGTCGGCATTCCATAGAAGTCGGTCTCCCGGCAAGGCGGGCAAAGGACAGCAGGTCTAAAACAGACCGGCGTAGTCTTCCTCGATCCGCTTGATCGATAGGCGGTTCAGGAAGTTGGCGTAACTCATCCAGGCACACAAGGCGTGCAGGTCGGCGAACTGGGGCGGGACAAAGCGTGGCGGCAGGACCAATCCTTCCTCCACCAGTTGGGCCAGGATCTTGATGTCGGATAAGGTCGTCTTACCGCAAAACAGCAACGGCACGCGCCGCATCAGCCCGCGGCTGACCGCCAGGCGGATGTAATTGTATATGAGCACGAAACCCTTGCTATAGCAGAGGTCCTTGGTAAAGGGGCCGCATCCTTCCGGTAGGCTGCCGCGGAAGATGCGCATGGTGTGATGGTAACTTTCCCGCGAGTTGTAGCCCTCGGCCAGGAAATAGCGATACACGTCGAGGAAGTTGGCCCCGGCTTCCGCCAAGGCCACCCCCTCGATGCGATTGGTCAATCGCCGCACCCGCGCCGGATGGGACGCGAACGCAAAAATCTCCGTGATCACGGCCAAGCCTTCCTGAGTAATCGTCGAGGACGGAGGGCCTTTACTCAGGAAGGTACAAATTGGTTGATTGAGACCGTTGAGGGTTGTGCCCAGGTGCACCCAGCCTTCGTGGACTTCCAGTAGCCGCACATCTCTCGCCGTGAAGCGAGCATTGTTGCGAATCTTGATGTAATCGCTGCCGGCAGCAGAATCGGCGACGATGCCATCGGACAGCTGCACACGCACCGCTGCCTGATCGTGAAAATACTCCTTGAGGCGGGCCGAGAGCGTCTCCACCGTTTGGGCTGCATCGTAGGCTGCTTCCTCCCGGCAGAAAATCGACTCATGGGAGACGTGGTCGAGGATATCCGACATCATGTGCCCCAGGTCCGCCAGGTTCGGGTCGCCGGCATGGAAGCTATCCGAGGCACTGCCGTAGAGCCGCTCAGAAGTCTCCGCGAAGGCCCGGCTGCCGCGGTGGGTCAGCATGTGGACCACTTCACGATATTCCTGGCACATGCGCGACATGATCTGTCCGGGGGCGTTAAACTCGCCGAGTTGGCGGCGGATATCGCGCTCGATCATGTGAAGTTCGTGGAGCTTCGCTTCGGGATCGAATGGAAGCGGTCGATTCTGATAGTAGTCCGAAGTGACCGGTGGCAGCTCCCGGCAGCCACGATCGAAAAATGCCCGCTCGATGTCTTCGTCCCACTTGATCGCATCCAGGATGCGAATCGGCCGTTGCACCTCCACGAGTCGTTCGCTCAGGGCGCGAACCATGCTCTCATAGGGAGTGAGCGACCGACAAACGGAGCCGTTCGGACTGGCTACTGCTTTGCCCATCATATTGTAAGCTGCGAAACGGTTGTCACGTTCCTCCATCCGAGTCGGCGACCGGCGTACCTTCCGTGAATCCTTCCTCCTCTTCTAACTTAGCACGCAACCCCGGTCCAGATGAAGATCGTAAGATAATCTCTTGCCATGGCCCTACAGGTACTCGATCCCGGACTTTGCAGTTTGATCGTCGACGCGGGCCGTCCCGGTTACCGAAGCTTGGGCGTGGCCGTGGGAGGAGCCGCCGACCGTACCGCTTTGGCTATCGGAAATGCCCTGGTTGGCAATGAACCCGATGCGGCCGCCGTGGAAATCAGCTTGGCCGGGCCGATGCTGCGGGCGGACCAGGAAGTGGCCTGCGTCGTGTACGGGGCTCCGTTCCGGCTGCACAGCGATCGGCAGCGACTGGTCGCCGGCAAGACGTTCACCCTGCGGCCCGAAGAAACGCTTCATGTCCAAGCAACGGTGGAAGCACTGCGGGCGTATCTGTGCGTCCAGGGTGGGATCCAGGCGAAGATCGTCCTCGGAAGTCGCTCCGCGCTGGAGCCGCTCCGTGCCGGCGACCTCCTTCCCTGTCCGACCGGCTCCATCCACGGTCGCTATGCCCGTCCCAACTTGGTGTGGAATCGCGAACCCGCCACGCTCCATGTGTTGGATGGCCCTCAAGCGGAGTGGTTTGATCGACCGGCATTCTTTGGCCAGGAATTCACGATTCGCCCCGCGAGCAATCGCATGGGTTTGCGCCTTAGCGGCACGCCGTTGGCGATGGCGGAACGCGAGCTGGTATCGGAGCCCGTCAGCCCCGGTGCAGTGCAGGTGACCAAAGACGGCCAGTGCATCATCCTGGGCGTAGATGGCCAAACGATTGGTGGCTATCCAAAAATCGCCCATGTCATCAAGGCCGACCTGGATAAGCTGGGCCAATTACGCACCGGAGATTCTGTGCGCTTCGTGAAGGTGACGCTGGAGGAAGCGGCACTCCTCTACCACCGCAAGCAGGCCGAGCTACAGGAGTGGGTGACCCGGCTGCGGGTAACACTGGGCCGGTGAGCTTTCCTATGTCCATTGCGTCCGGCACCCATAAATTGGTCTTTGGCCATGACAGGCACTGACGAACCTCGATTTGATGATGAAGGAACCAGGGCACCATGCCGAAAGTTTTGATCGCACCCATGACCTTGGCGGACCAGACGGGTCCGTACGCCGATTTGTTGCGCGGAGCCGGTTTTGAGCTGGTCTATCCGCACCGGCCGCACCAGCTGACCGAGGAAGAATTGCTGCAAGCCCTCCGGGGCGTTAGCGCGTCCTTGGCCGGCTCCGAGCCTTATACGCGCCGGGTTCTTGCCGCCAATCCGGCGATGCGGGCCATTGCCCGGGCCGGCGTCGGGTATGATGCCGTGGACGTGGTGGCGGCCACGGAGCATGGCGTGGCCGTGGCGATTGCCCCGGGCACGAACCAGGATGCCGTCGCCGAACATACCTTCACGCTCATTTTAGCCCTGGCCAAAAACCTGGTGGCTCAACACCCGGCGGTCAAGGCGGGGCATTGGCCACGCCAGGCCAATCTTCCGCTGCGGGGCCGGACTTTGGGCATCGCGGGATTGGGACGAATCGGCAAAGCGGTCGCCTTGCGGGGTGAAGCATTCGGGATGCCGTTACTGGCTCACGAGCCGTTCCCTGATCAACAATTTATCAAGGAGCACCGCATTCGGTTGGTTTCATTCGAGGAGCTGCTGCGGGAATCCGATTACGTGACCCTGCACATTCCCCTGATCACCGAATCGCGAAACATCATCAATCGCCAGACGTTGGCGCTCATGAAGCCCACGGCGTTCCTGATCAATACTGCCCGAGGTGGCCTGGTGAACGAAGCGGACCTGGCCGAGGCACTCGAGAACAAGCGCATCGCCGGCGCCGGCATCGACGTATTCGAACAAGAGCCGCCGTCCAAAACCCACGCTTTCTTTGGGCTCGACAACGTGGTGCTGACGCCCCATGCCGCGGGCGTCGATTTGCAATCCCGCGATGACATGGCTCTGTCAGCAGCCCGCGCCATCGTGGCTCTGAGCAAGGGGGAATGGCCGGCGGAGCAAATCGTCAACCCCGAGGTGCGCACGAAGTTCCGCTGGTAAAGGCTTCAGCCCAGGGCAGACAAGCTTGACGCGCCAGCGAGGGAATGGGTTATTTTCTTGCTTCGCTGGCGCGTCAGGCTTTTGTGCCGTTCTCCGCTAGCGCTTACTTTGCCGGCGGACCAACCGCATAGAGGGCGTCAAAACCGCGAAGATAAATTCGCCCATTGGAGATTGCCGGCGACGCGGCAATTTGGTCGGGCAGCGCGTTCACGGCAAGCAATTGGAACGTGGGGCCGGCCTGGACCACAGTGACCGTGCCGTCTCGGGCCGTGCAGTAGATTTTGCCATCCGCATAGACCGGCGAGGCGCGGTACCGGGCACTGTGAAGGCGTTCCTGATAATGCTCCGTGCCGGTCTTGGCATCCAGACAGCTCAGAACGCCCCGTTCACTGCACAGATAGAGCAGTCCGTTGTGCACCAGGGGCGACGGAACATCCGGTGTGTTGTGCGGCTTACGCCACAGCTCAAACGGACTGCCAGCGGCGATGGCTCCCTTGGCGTCCGGCTTGACAGCCACGATGGCTCCGTTCTTGGCTGTGGGCACGACAATGAGATCGGCAACAGCTACGGGACTGGCTACGAAGCGCAGGGATCGGTCATAGTGGCTCTTGGGGTTGAGATCGCCGAGCCGCCAGATTTCGCCACCGTCGGAGAGCCGGTGGGCCGTGGCATAATCGCAGCCGTGGACAACGAGGTATTCTTCGTTGCCGTTGTGCCACAGGCAGGGCGAGGCGTAGGAGTGTTCACCCTCGCCGCGGCCATCGGTGGGACGGGGAACCTTCCACAATTCTTTGCCGGTTGCTTTATCCAGAGCAATGACCCACATCCCACCCGCATGGAGCAGGGCCAGATAAAGCCGATCGCCATGCAGCAGCGGGGTTGTGTGCATGCCGTGTTGGATCCGGAAATTGCCGTAGCGTTCCTGCGCGTTGAATCGCCAGATTTGTTTGCCCTCGAAATCAAAGCAGCCAAAATCGCCGGTCCCTGTGAACGCGTAGACCTGTTTGCCATCCGTGCTGGGCGAAGGCGAGGCTTGATTGCCCTCATCGCCTCGGAATCGTTTCCGGTCGGTAGCAAGCTTTTGCTTCCACATCAGCCGGCCGTCGGTACCGATGCAAAGGAGCTCGATGTCGTTGCCATCCTCGCTGGTCAGGAAAATACGATCCGCCCAGACAGCCGGCGTCGATCCGCCCATGCCGGGCAGAGCGAGTTTCCAGGCGATGTTCTTGGCCGCACTCCATTCGGCCGGGAGGTTGGTTTCCTTGCAGATCCCATTGTTGTCCGGACCGCGCCATTGTGGCCAATTGTCGGCGTGGGCGATTCCAAGCCAGCAACAGCTAACCAACGATGCGAGGAGGGACGCGCGAAGAGCGGTGCAGCATTTCACGGGAGGAGTTCCTTTGTGCAGGAGGCATATGGCAACGATCCGGGTGCTGGTGCCGTGCGACACCTGTCCCCGTTTTAGCAGATGGGCCCAAGCGCAGCTAGTCCCGCGCGCCCGCGGTGGCTCCCGAATTTCCTTTCATTGCCGCTTTGCCTGCTCCAACCAGACTTCCGCCTCGGCAATGTAAAACTCGGTCGCGGTGGCTTCTTCGATTGTGTTGATTCGGTTCCGGTAGCGATCGCGCGTGATCCGGGCCAGCTCACGCATGCGGTCCTTGTGCGCCTGGTAAATGGCCACCCGGTTCGCCTTCTGATCGGTCAGCTCCAGCTCCGCTTCCAGCCAGCGCTTCGACCAGCGGTAGGCAAGCTCGGCGAAGGGAACGAGTCCCTCGCGGTTGTTCTTCCAGACTACCTCATAGGTTTTGCGTGCGGCCGCGATTTTCGCTTTGACCAACTCCTGCGGCACCTTTGCGGGCGTGGCCTCGGGAGTCGCCTGGAGCAGCGTCACCACCAAACCGCATACGATCACCGCACAGATCACACAGCGTTTTCTCATGGGCTTCTCCTCTCCGGTCGGGCCGCGGCGGCGCTTCCCGATCACGTCTCTTTCAACAGTTCCTCGATCTTGGCTTTGAGGGTCTGATACGCACGGTCCCCACGCACGTATTCGCCACCCGGATGAATGGTGCGGATCACCCCGTGACGATCGATTAGGAAGCTGACACTCGTCCAGCTCCTCTTCGAGTCGCGCAGCCACCAACGCCGCAGCGTCTTCCAGTCGCGATCGATGGCCACCGGAAACTGGAATCCAAAGGATTCGGCGTAGCGTTGGACCTTGGCTGTCTCCAGTGGCGTGCGCGCCTTGTGGTGGTAAAACCCGAGAACCACAAGCCCCCGAGCTTTGTACTGCTCATGGAACTCGTTCAGTGCGGGCGCCGTGGCCGCACAATAAGGGCAATCCGGGGCGGTCCACCAGCGGATCAATACGACCTTTCCGGCCAGGTCTTTCAACGTGAGCGGTTGCGAATGGATCCAATCAGTGACCTCCCAATCAGAGGCTTTGGTTCCGATCAACGGGTCGTCCGCTCGGCTGCCGGGGACAAGGAGTAGGCAAGCAACGCTGAGAAGAATCACGAGCTTCGCGGTGCCAAGGCGGGTCATGGGTATCGTGCTCCGCTGCGAGGGGGAACGACAGCTCGGTTCCGTATCGTTCAGTATAGGGGCTTTTGTGTATGTTTGGAATCTGCCAAGGCGGCGGTCTTCGCTCTTGTAAGTGCCGTTGAGTCTGCGATAATCGGTGACGCTCGCCCCCGCCTCGAAGAGATTGTGGAGAAGGCTATGACGGCGCGGTCCGATAAACCAGAATCTTGCATCAGCGAACCATTCCCGACCAGATCATCGGTGCCGAATCGGCGGCAGATTCTGCAGGTCCTGGGGGCCTTGGGAATTGGCTCGGCCGTTTTCCAGCGTGCCCTGGCCGCTCAAGTGGAGCAGGCCAATAAGGTTACACCGGAAATGATCCAGCAAGCGGAGTGGATTGCCGGCTTGCAGCTGTCGGAAGACGAACGGAAGGCGACAGCCCAGGGCGTTCAGCAAACCCTGCGCGACTGCCTCACTCTGCGGCGTGTGAAGCTGGATAACAGTGTGTTGCCCGCGGTGGTTTTTCAGCCTGCCCCCTGGCAACCGCCCGGCGATGGCCAGCGCGGCACGGTTAGCTTGATCGAAACCGCCGCCCCCAAGCGACCAGATTCTCTGGAAACGCTGGCTTTCATGCCGGTGAGCAAATTGGCGAGCCTTCTGCGGACACGGCAGCTCTCGGCCGTCGAATTGACCAGGCTGTACCTGGACCGCCTCCGACAATACGACGCCGCCTTGCATTGTGTAGTCAGCTACACCGAAGAACTGGCCCTCAAACAGGCCGAGCGTGCGGATCAAGAGATTGCGGCCGGCCGATATCGCGGTCCGCTGCACGGCATTCCGTGGGGAGCCAAGGACCTCATCGCCTATCCCGGCTACAAGACGACGTGGGGGGCGACACCGTACAAGGATCAGCTTCTGGAACGCAAAGCTACCGTGGCCACGCGCCTGGAAGAAGCGGGGGCGGTGCTCGTTGCCAAGCTGACGCTGGGAGCGTTGGCGATGGGCGACCTCTGGTTCGGGGGGATGACGCGCAATCCCTGGAACCCGAAGCAGGGTTCGAGCGGTTCCTCCGCAGGATCCGCGGCCGCCTCTGCGGCCGGCCTCGTCGGTTTTGCGTTGGGCAGCGAGACCTTGGGGAGCATCGTATCGCCGTGCACCCGCTGCGGCGCGACCGGTCTGCGGCCGACGTTTGGGCGCGTGAGCCGGCACGGTTGCATGAGTTTGGCTTGGAGCATGGATAAAATCGGTCCGATCGCGCGGTCGGTGGAGGACTGTGCGGTGATCTTTGGAGCGATCCACGGGGCGGACGGCTTGGACCCTGCTGCCGTCGATCGTCCTTTCTCCTGGCCGCTCCGCCGCGATCTCCGTTCGCTCTGGGTCGGATATGTGGAGGGTGCGAAGTCTGCCCAGGAGCGGGACGAGCTCAAAGTGCTCCGCGATCTTGGCGTCAAATTGGTTCCGATCAAGTTGCCGGATCGGCAACCGGTCGGGGCACTGCGGCTGATCCTGACAGTCGAAGCTGCGGCCTCCTTTGACGAGATCACGCGCCAGGGCATCACCGAGGGACTGAATGAATGGCCGGGGACCTTCCGGCGTGGCCAATTCGTGCCGGCCGTGGACTATCTACGGGCAAACCGCATTCGGACACTCTTGATGAAGGACATGGAGGAGATGATGTCCCAGGTGGATGCCTACGTGGGCGGCAACGATTTGCTGGTGACCAACCTGACCGGTCACCCGACCGTTGTGCTGCCGAATGGCTTCCAGAAGCGTGGCGAGGTGGAAACGCCGATCGCCCTCACCTTCACCGGGAAGCTCTATGGCGAGACGGAGCTGCTGGCCCTGGCAAACGCCTACCAGCAGGCCACGGGCTTCCACCTACGGCATCCGCCCATGGAGAAGTTGACAGCGATCAAGGCGGAAGGCTCGTGATGCCCGGCGTCGGTAATGGCGGATCTTCAGTTCGTTTGGATCCTCAGGTTCAGCGCCACCAGGGCGTTCTCCGAGCGAATGAAGAGTCGGCCATCGGACACCACGGGCACGGTCCAGGTCAACGTCCCCTGATCGAAGACCTGGCAACGGCTGATTTCCGTGAACTCGGCCGGATTCGGCTTGGCGAGGACCAACTGACCATGATCGCCCAGGATGATTAAGTTGCCGTCGGCAATGGTCAGCGTTCCCTTCCCGAGGCCGATCTTATCCCAGCAGACCTTGCCAGTGTCGAACGCGACGCAGCGCAGCCGTTGGTCGCTGAAGCCGTAGAGATGGCCCTGGTAGAGAACCGACGTGGAGATGTGGTTTTGCATGGCCAAGGATTTCCAAAGCGTCTCCGGCTCGGCCTGGTCGGTAAGGCGAAAGACTGCCCCCCCGGTTCCGTAGTTGGAGGAAATGAATACCTTTCCGCCCGCGTAGATGGGGGTAGCGATGTTGAGATCGAAACGGGTCGTCCAGGGATAGCGCCAGAGGAGCTTGCCGTCCTGCGGCGCAACACCCACCGCTGCTTTGCCGGTGAAGAAGATGACTTGCGGGACGCCCTGAACCTCCGCCCAGATCGGACTGGCTTGGCCCAGCGTATCATCCAGGGCTTGCCAGATGACGCTGCCATCCTTCTTGTTCAGGGCGGCGACGGCCTTCCCCTCCGACCCGCCGAGCTCCAGGTAGATTCGCTCCCCAACGACCAGCGGCGAGCCACAGTAGCCATGCGTGGGGCACGTGCGGCCGGCGAGCTTGAGAAGATCCTGCTGCCAGATTTTTTTGCCTGTCTTCGTTTCCAGACAGAGGAGCGTCCCGGTTGCTCCCATGGTATAGATGCGGCCGTCATCCACAGCCGGCGTGGCGCGAGGCCCGGTCCGTGAAGCCGGCATGCCGCCACCCGTAAAAGTTGGGTGGGCAGCGTAATCGCAGTCGTAGCGATATCGCCAAATCTCTTTTCCCGTGGCTGCTTCCAGACAGACGACGACCTCCTGATTCTTCTCCTTGGTCTGGGTAAACAATTTGCCATCGGCCACGACCACCGCAGCGAAACCGCCGGAGAGCTTGGCGTTCCAGAGTTGCGGGGGACCGCCCTGGGGCCATGTCCGCAGCAGCTCGGATTCGTGGGAGATACCATCCAGCTCTGGCCCCCGCCAACGTGGCCAATCTGCCCCAAGGGCCGGCAGACAGGCCATCCCACCGAGGAAATAGATCGCCAGCAAACGTGCAGTTGGCTGAAACGGACAAGCCATGCATATGCTCCACTTTGAAGGATGAAATCGGGGTCCTTGATAGGGACGATCGAGGAGGCGCATGAATTCAGTCCCCGGAGGGGAACCGATGCGCGAGCTTCATTGTACAGCAGCGGGAGAGGAGATTTTAGAAATAGCGGCGGATGGGATCGAACCACCGACACGCGGCTGAAGACGCTGCTGGAAGCTGGTCGCAAGATCGGTCCGGACTTCACCGCGCAGCAGCCGCGGTCGTAGGCATGGAGTAGATCGAGTGCTATCGCTCTGATAGCTTGGGGAAAGCCAACGTGCATGACTGATCCAAACCATGGCGCTGACGATCGCGATTTCTCTGCAGGGGTGTTTGTACCTGGAAGACATTCCAGGCGCGGACTCCCGCGACCCGCTGTCCACCGCAGTTCCACGCCCCGAAAGGGCCTTCGTGCACTCGATGGCAGCGGGCCTGCTTCACTGATCTACCACATCACCATCACGATCGAGAAGCTCGATCCGCGACGCTGGCGCACGGTCAAGTCGCAATGCACCGGCCAAGTCGGATCCGTTTTGGAATTGCTTCAAGGACGCTTTGATAAGTCGGTGATGGCCATTTTGACCAACCGCGAGAAAGGTTTGTTTCCTGCCCCGGCAACAGACAAGGTTTAGGCCGGGCGTGGGAATGTACATTTTCATTCGCCTTGGAAAGGGAGCGGAAGCGGATTCCGCCGCCAGGAAACTTCCATTCGTGGCGCTTGGGTTTCAACCACTCCGCCACTCTTCTTCCGCGCGCAAGTGTTAACAAGAGTTAACAGACGGGGTTAACATGTTAACTCCGGAAAACGCCCTGGGAGGGAAAAACAACCGGACCGCTGATACGCCGGCATTCATCCCATTCAGCCTGGTCCGGACAGTCAATCCGCAATGTCTTTGGCTTTAACGAGATATGTCATGGGCGTTCCATCCGTTCGTGGGGCTGCTGTCCCGTCAATTTCCAGGGGTGCCGATCTAAACTCCATTCGGCTCGAATTTTGCAGCTGATGGAACACTCTTACCGTAAGGCATTCCAAGACCTCGATTGCGAGCACTCGTACTTTAGGAGCTTCGGACTCACTGGCGGCCGGTCCGCTGCATTGGTTGCGGCGCGTGCCGGTTGGGGTCCCGGGTCGGTATATAGGAGGAGTTGCCCATGCGGCACCACAAACTGATTCGCTTGGCGGCCATTCTACTCATCATGATCTTGTGCGCTTCTACCGCGGAGGCGGACCTAATCGCTTGGTACCCACTGCACGGGGATGCGACCGCAATCGTCGGCGTGGACGGCGATTTAATCAATGGGCCTACGCCCGCGATGGATGACCAGGGCAATCCGAACGGAGCATTGAATTTTCAAACCGATCCCAATAATGTAAGCGGTTACAGTAAAAGTAATACCGGCAGTTATGTGAGCGTGCAGGGCGGCGCTGGGCTCCCCGGCCTCAAGCGGGGTACCATTGCGTTGTGGGTAAACTGGTCCGGGATACAAGGTACGGCCTACGCGGGCAGCCGGAGCTACGGGATCGTCCTCGCTCGACAATCCAACGGCAAATATTCAAACAACATCTTGGGGATCAGCGACCCTGACCCGAACGTGGGCACGCTCACTTGGGCACCCTACAGTGCTGGCGGGCCCGTCGCCGTGGGTGCAACACCCGTGGGAGATAACGTCTGGCATTTTGTCGCCGTGACTTTTGACGGGACTACCAGCGACCAAAACTTGTACTTGGACGGGAGCTTGGACGGCAGCCCTTCGGCAGTAACTTTGAATCCCGATACGAGTGCCCCGCTCACCATTGGCGCTTGGATCGGAGATGGCGCCGGTTATTCCAACAGTACGATCCATGATCTGTTTATCTTCGATACCGTATTGACCCAGGACCAGCTTAACACCCTGAAGACGACGCGCATGCCCCCTCCGTAGTGGCGACCGGCTAAAACATGGGCCGATTGCAGAAGGCCACCGCGTAATGAGCGGGGTGGCCTGCTTTTTATGCGCAAGGGTTATTGCTGAAAAAAATGGCCTGTTGCCTTGAATCTATTAGACGCCGCCCGCTCTCATCTAGGCAAGTCCAGAGCGTGAAGCGCGGAGGGTGAGGACGGACTCCAAGGTAGCGGCGATGAGCAAGTTCGGGTGGCAGCTGGCGGGAGAACGCCCTTGGTTTTGCCCGCCACTCGCCACCCGCCACCGATTTTGCGGCCCCTGTTTTCTCCTGATCATCCTGAGTCTCCTGTCTGGCTGCCGCGGGCCCTGTTTCCTCCGGTGACGACCGCTCCGCCCCTGCCGAAGCCCAGCATCTGCCCTGGTTCGTGGACAGTACCGCAGAATCCGGGCTGAATTTCGTCCACGACGCCGGTCCGACGGGGAGCTATTTCGTACCGCAAATCATCGGCTCGGGCGCTGCGTTGTTCGACTTCGACAACGATGGGCGGCTCGATATCTATCGGATTCAGAACGGCGGCCCCAAATCCGGCTCTACGAATCGGCTCTTCCGGCAACAAGCCGATGGCCGGTTCACCGATGTCAGCGCGGGTTCCGGGCTGGACATCGCCGGTTACGGAATGGGCGTGGCTATCGGGGACGTCAACAACGACGGTTGGCCGGATGTCCTGGTCACGGAATTTGGCGGGGCCCGGCTGTTCCTGAATAACGGCAATGGCACGTTTACCGAGATAACCAAGCGGGCCGGCCTGGACACACTGCACTGGGGTACGTCGGCGAGTTTCGTGGATTACGACCGAGACGGCTGGCTAGACCTGGTGATCGTGAATTACCTCGATTATGCCCCGATCGCGTGTTTCGGGCCTGGGGGCCAGCGCGACTACTGCCCTCCCAAATCCTTTGCGGGGACCGTCACGAAGCTGTATCGCAACTTGGGACGCTCCTCAGTGGGCGACGCCAAAACCGTACGTTTCGAGGATGTGACCTTGAAAGCCGGATTGGGCCGGCTGCCGGGTCCAGGACTCGGCGTGATTTGCGCCGATTTCGATGGGGACGGCTGGCCGGACATTTTTGTCGCCAACGATGAACAGCCGAATCACCTGTGGATCAACCAAAAAAACGGGACGTTCAAGGAAGAAGCGGTCGTGCGCGGCCTGGCGTTTAATGGTCTGGGGCAACCACAGGCCAACATGGGGATTGCGTTTGGGGACGTTGTTGGCGAAGGCCTGTTCGACGTCTTCGTGACCCACCTCACCGAAGAGACCCACACCTTGTGGAGGCAGGGGCCCCGAGGGATGTTTCAGGACCGGACGGCCGCGGCGGGATTGGCGAGTCCGCGTTGGCGGGGAACGGGGTTTGGGACCGTTCTGGCCGATTTTGATCAGGATGGGGCCATGGATCTCGCCATCGTCAACGGCCGGATTGGGCGCGGCCCGCCGGCCGAAGCGAAGACACTTGGCCCGTTCTGGAGCCGGTATGCCCAGCGAAACCAATTATTCGTAAACGACGGCCGGGGCAGGTTCCGGGATATCTCGGAAAACGCCCCAGCCTTTTGTCAGACGGCGGCCGTTTCCCGCGGTCTGGCGTGCGCCGATCTGAATGGAGACGGCGCCCTGGACCTGCTGGTCACGACGGTTGCCGGTCCAGCCCGACTCTACCGCAATGTGGCCCCGAAGCGCGGTCATTGGCTGCTCGTGCGCGCCCTGGATCCCGCGTTGCGGCGGGATGCCTACGGCGCCGAGGTCACGGTCCTTGCCGGGGGACGGCGCTGGCTGCGCTACATTAACCCCGGATATAGTTACCTCTGTAGCAACGACCCGCGCGCCCACTTCGGCCTGGGACAGGCGGAGCGTGTTGAGGCTATCGAGGTCAACTGGCCGGACGGAACGGCCGAGGCCTTTCCTGGACAGTCGGTGGATCAGTTGGTGGTGCTGCGCAAGGGCGAAGGGAAACCCCGGATAAGGTGACGGGTGGCGCGTGGCGGGAAAAGAAGACAGGGATGCGCAAGCGATGGCTCGGCTTTCTGTTCCCGCCACCCGCCCGCGCCACCTGGATTATGAGGCTCTTCGATGCGTAGGAAACGGCGGAAAACCCGCCCTGTGCTGAGCCGGCGGGCGCTGTTGGCGGGAGCGCTCTTGGCGGTGGCGCTTGGCGTCATTCTTTGGCGTGAGGTGTTCTCTCCGAGAGGGACGGCCCGTGATGTCCCCCTCGCCGAGGTGCCCGCCATCGATCAACCCGACATCGATCCGGCCGTTCTGCGGCTCATTTCGGGTGCACGCTCGGCGGTGGTGAAAGCACCCCGTTCGGCAGAGGCCTGGGGCCGGTTAGGGAAGGTTTTCCTTGCCCATGAGTTTTTTGACGAAGCCCGGGCCTGCTTTGCCCAGGCGGAAGCGCTCGATCCCGGAGAGCCACGCTGGCCCTATCACCAGGGAACGATCCTTAGCCAGGGCGAGCCGGACGCAGCTATCCCAAAACTGCAGCGCGCCGTTAAGCGGTGCGGCAACGATCCCGATGCGCCGCGACTGCGCTTGGCCGAAATTCTTCTTGTGCAGGGCCACCCCGGCGATGCGGAAGACCAGTGGCAGCGCCTTCTCCGCCGTGACCCGGCCCACGCTCGGGCCCACCTGGGGCTCGCCCGGTTGGCCTACCAAAGTGGCAACCTCGACCAATGCATGGCCCATTTGAACTTTGCCCTGAATGGAAGCCGTACACGCAAGGCGGCGCATTTCCTGTTGGCCGAGGTTTATGAGCGGCGTGGGAACAAGGGGGACGCCGAGCAGGAGAGCCGCCGGGCCGCCGCCCTGCCGGAGGACGAAGGTTGGCCCGATCGCTTTGATGAGGAAGTCAAGCAGCTCCGGACCGGCAGACAGGTGTTCCTGGCGCGCGCTGACCGGCTGATGCGCGCGGGCCGCGTGGCCGAGGCCATCGCCTTGCTTCAGCAGACGGTGAAGGACTATCCCGATTCCAGCGGCGGCTGGCTGCTCCTGGGAACGGCATTGTTGGCAAAACAGGATTTGGGCGGTGCGGAGGAGGCATTGCGCACGGCTTCTCGGCTGGCGTCGGACTCGGTCGAGATTCCGTTCTACCTCGGCAATGTTCGCTTTCTCCGCGGCGACCACCGGGAAGCGGCGGCGTATTTTCGGCAGGCCGTGCAGCTCAAGCCGGATTTTGCCCTTGCCTACAATAACTTGGGCCAGTGCTTGATGCGGCTGGGAGACCGCGACGGCGCAATTGGGGCTTTCCGTGCCGCGGTAACTTGTAAACCAGATTATGCTGATGCGCATGTGAACTTGGGCGACTTATTGGTTCAAGCCGGCCAAGGTGCGGAAGCGCTCGCGCATTTGCGCGATGCTGCTCAACTGGAGCCGCGCGATCCCCGCTCGAAGAAACTGCTGGGGCAAGTGCTCCGGAGCATTCCTTTTTCGGTGGGGCCTTAGTTCTGCCCAGTAGATTCTGCCACTGAAAAGATCCA
>DATGIQ010000162.1:0-9655 GCA_035295665.1 Gemmataceae bacterium
CGGTCCGGTTCATGCTGTCTGTTTCGCGGCGGTTCGCAGAACCGCAGGGTTGTGTGCCCCGCGCGGTTTGGCAAACTGCCGCGAAACAAAAACAGACACCGTCAGCCGGACCGTGGCTGAGAGTTCCAGACACCGTTTGGTTCGTGGTTCTACGAAGAAGGGCGTGCTGAAGTCTTGAGCAATTCGCGCAACACTTGCAGGGCAGCTTGGCGCTGGGGATCGGCAACTGGGTCATCCAGGGGCAGGCTCTCGTTACTGGTGCCCGGCCGCAGGTCCTGAAGCTGCCACCATTCGCGGAGCTGGTGGTTGAGATCGGCCGAGACCCGGAACTCGAGTTTCGCATCGGGGCGAACCCCCCAATCGTCACTCGGCTTGCTGTCGGCAAAGCGCTGCAAGTTCCTACCGCTGGGACGGATGATCATGCCGTAGGAGAGTTTCAACGCCGCGCGGGGAAGGGGTTCCTTGATTCGAAAGTCCCCCTGAAGGCTCAGAATGGTCTGCACGCTCCCCTTGCCGCGGCTGCGCTGGCCGGCGATCTTGGCGCGCTGATTGTCTTGCAGCACCGCGGCGACAAGCTCGGCTCCGCCCGAAGTCTCCGCGTTAATCAGCACGATGATCGGAAAGTCGACGAAGCCCGGTTCCCCCGAAGGGTAATGCTCATCCAGGCCGCGGTCACGGTAGACGACCGTGGCGTTTCTGGGATAACCGCCCAGGCAAAGGTCGGCGACCGCTAACAGATTGCCCGGCGCGGGAAGCACCAGCCGGGGCAGGAAATAACCCGCGACGAACAAGTCGGCGACATTTCTTGCTTCCTCGAGGTAGCCAATCGGCGACCAGCGCAAATCCAGGATCAAGCCGCGCATCCCCACTTCCGTTAACTCGGACAGGACGCGCGCCAAATCCGCAGCCGTGCCCCGTTCCAGCGAACCGATCCGCACGTGGGCAATCCGATGTTCGTGGTCGAGGAAATAGTCCCAGGAATTGTCCGGTGTACGCATCACGCCGCGCACGGTCTCTACCCGAAACTTCTCCGGCTTGAGAGTCACGCTCCGGGAAGCGCGCGTACTTGGGCGATACACGCCCAGCCGGATGGCCCCTCCCATGATGCTCTGTGAATTGCCTTTCGGCAAAGGGGCGGAGCGCAGGACTGAGCCGGTGCCGGCTTGACCGTTGATCCGCGTGATCTGATCTCCGGGTCGAAGCCCGGCCTTCTGGGCAGGGCCGCCCGGTGCCACAGACTTGATCACGAGCGGGACCGCGGCAGGATCGTCCTGCAATTCCAAGCCGAGGCTGTCATGCTCGCCATTGGGATTGTCGGTGCGTTCCAGTTCTGCGCCGGTGAGGAGTCCGCAGAAGGGATCGAGCGCCTGGACGATCCCCTGCAAGCTGACCAGCATCGCCTGCGGACCCCGTAACGACTCCACGTTGCCCAGGTTTTCTCGGGCGCGTGCCAGGAGCTGTTGCAAGGCGCGGGGATCGTTAGTGACTTTCCGGATCTCGGCGTGCAGGGCAGGGGGGATCGGTAGTTGAGCGACCTCATAGAGTCCGCGCAAGGCCGCGGCCGCCAGATCTGCGCGCGACACGGGCTGAACATACTTATCGCGGATCTGCTCGATGATGCCACTGAGCTGTTGCGCGAACCGGAGTGCTTCCATTCGCTCCAAGGGGGGACCGGCAGCTTTCTCGTACACAGGAGTGCCCGCGGCCAGCACCGAACCACAACAGCATACGATGCCTAGAACCGCCAGGGTCCATCCCCCGTTTATCGTCCACCATCGGCGCACGGCCTACCCCTCAAGAGGAGTCGCAAAAACCTGTACCCATTCTAAGTTGGAGCCGGAGCCAGCTAAAGAGCAAATGAGACCGCGCCCGCTTGCGTTTGGCGTTTAGCCGTTTTTTCCAAGCGCGAAGCGCAGGGCCTTACTGGGTTGCTGAAAGAGCGCGTTAGGAGGCGAATTGCTCCAAACTGGGAAGCCTCGGGAAGCGAGCGAAAGCGAAACTGGCTTCCCGACTTCCTCTCGATCCCGCGATCCCCGCAGTCTGTGGTCGCTGCCCGCTTTGCGAAGCTTAATGGCTTGAAATGGAAGGAGTTCCGATGAAGAGCGTGGATCGGCGTGACCGATACCATGTTTCGGACCTCGTGGAAACCATCGGGAAACGCACCTGCCGCGGTCAGCCTCGATAGGGGGACCGCCAGCTTCCCGGATCCGGCCTGGTACGCCCCGCCGTCCAGGACGGTCCTCGAGACCCAGGGAGGCGAGCGCATGATTAGCGAGGACGTGATGACACATAGCCCAGAGACGGAGCAGCTACGACAACAACTGCTTCAAGCCCAGCGACTCAGCAGCATGGGCGCCCTGGCGAGCAGTGTCGCGCACGAATTCAACAATATCCTGACCACCATTATCAACTACGCCAAGCTTGGGCTGCGGGCCGAAGGCGATCCGCGTGGCCGGACCGAGGCGCTGGAAAAAATTCTCAAAGGAAGCCAGCGCGCCGCCACGATCGTCAACAGCATGCTCGGCTTCGCGCGCAACCAATCGCATCAGCGCGAACGGACCGACCTGGCCACGTTGGTCGAAGAGGTGCTCATCCTCGCCGGCAAGGACCTCAGCAAGCACCACGTCCAGGTGGAAACACAGTTCCATGATCGGCCGAAGGCTCCAGTGGTCCCGGGGCAGATCGAGCAAATCCTCCTCAATCTGATCATCAATGCTCGCCAGGCGATGCCGCGCGGCGGCCATCTCCGGATCGAGCTGATCGAGAATCGCCAGACGAATATGGCCGAAATCCGCGTTCGCGACACCGGGGTTGGCATTCCGACCGACCAGCTCCGCTTGATCTTCGAGCCGTTTTACACAACCAAGGAACCGGATGAGAATGGACACGGCGGCAGCGGATTGGGACTCAGCGTCTGCCGCCAAATCGTCGAGCAGCATCATGGCCGCATTCGCGTGGAAAGCGTGGTCGGCAAGGGGTCCACATTTACCGTCAAGCTGCCCATGAAGGATACGGCCGAGGAGTGATCGGCACGCGGCACCCAGCCCGCGTGCTCACATACAACTTTTCAGCCGCTGCAAGATGAGCAGTTCCAGCTCGCTGTCCCGTCCGTGCGGGACCCACGAGGCAGGTTCGAAAACCGTCGGATCGATAACCTCGAATTGCCGTTCCACGTCCGTCGTGGGTCGAAAGGCCGCTGCTCCGGTGAGCACACGGACCGGGTAAGGCGTATCGAGCAATTCCTTATAGACGATGACTTTGATGAAGAAACCGCCGTCTTCCGCAGGCTGGATAAACACCTGGGCGCGGTGGCGGATGGTTTGCAGCGTAGCTTCCAGGCGCTGATAACAGTCGGGACTGCCGGGCTTGAAGAAACGCTCCAAACCCGGCGCGATGCTCGGAAACGTCTCGATGCTGCCGTCGTAGCGATTGGAATAGCTGATTTCGAAATAGTCCGCCACGATTTCCAACGTCTTCTCGAAAACCTTGGCGTAAGCATCGCCGTCAATTCCCAGAGACGGAACCCAGACGGGATTGTCGACCGTGACGGCCGGATTGGGACGGATCAGCATGGGGTTTTCGAGAATCTGCGCGGTCATGCAGCCGGCCGTGGAGACACCGCACGTTCCGATCCACGCCAGCATCAGCTTTCGCCACATAGCGTCCATCCTGCGGCATGGAATGCCGGAATCCTTCCAGCGGGGCCAACAGCCCAGAGGAGCCAGCAACGGGCATCAAGATGAAGGGACGGCGTTATGCCGGGAAACGACGCTCTTGTCAAGAGCGGTGCGAAACGATGAGGATCCTCCGTGTGTGTGCCAAGTGTCTGCCGCCCCCTGGGGCGACCCGGTTGGCCCGTTGTCTTCGGGCTGACCGCACTTGCAACTGGGTCTCCACAGCAGGGGGAGCAGTCGGCCGGATACTCCTAACGGTGGGCCTGGTCGGCGGCGGCAGCCAGCTGGAGAAGCATGGTCGTGAAGCTATCTGGCTGGCCAATAAAGAGCCCGTCGTTGACAAAGCTTTGGATGGCGGCCACGGCACCGCTCTGATCGGGGTCCGTGGGACGAAGAATGGCGCAGGCAGGCAAGCTGGGGTTGATGAAATCACACGGCTCCGGCATGAGCAGGTTGGCTTGCAGCGTATCGGGCTGGTTGCTCGTCAGGTCCGTAAACGTGACGGTCGCACCGGTGATCGGGTCCACGTCGGTCAACGGCAGCGCATTTCCGGCCTTGTCCTGCCAAATCTGGAAGTGCATGATCTCCGAGCCGCCAATACTCAGAAGGATGCGAAGCACTTCCGGACTGCTCACCTTTTGAGCCAGCGCGGCGTAGAGGCTACTGCCGCCTTGTTCGATAAAGGCAAAGTGAAATCCCGCCGTAAACGCGATCGCTTGGAGGTGGGTGGAAATATTGGTCGGATCATTGCCGCCCAGGTCATCATCGCTGCGCGGAATGGCTGGATGCTGACCCATGTTCAAACTCGGCACGGCGTCCGGAAATGTTGCCCCGGAATCGGGGTTGGTTTTGCTGCGGTAACGTACCCACCAGCTGGTGTCCACCGTAAGCTGGGTCAGGTTGGTGAGCCGTCCGATTTGGTTGGCCCCGGTCGCGGTGCTGCTCGGCAGGGTGCGGTACTGATCGAGATTCACCGGACTGGCGCCATTCGCCTGAAGATAGGCGTTGAGGAAGCTGGCATGGCTAAGCTCATCGTGGGCGTTGTCATGGATGTACTGGGGCATATCTCCATCCAGAAGCTGTAGCGCAGCCATGTACATCGGACTGCCGCCATTGGCTCCGGAGACGTCGGCATCTTGGGTGCCACCGAGCTCGGAGTATTGCACCCAGAGATCGGCTTCGATGATTTCGGCCGCCGCCAGAAACTGGAGGATGGCAATGTCTCCGGGTGTCGGACCACTTTGCTGAGCGCGGGCTGAGCGGCCGCGGGTAAAGAGGCCTGCACCCAGGGTCGTTGCGCCTGCTGCCCAAACTCCCTTCTTCAAGAAGGAACGCCGATTCGCCAGTTTCTTCGAGTTACTTTTGGATTGCGCCACGTGCTTTTCTCCTTCATCGCAAAGAGCGAGATCCGGCGAACTCCGAAGGAGTGGAGGATTCCTTGCCAACATTCGCGCCGCCATCAAAGAGAATGGAAACAGCAGTCTTCCAAAGATTCTACCGCTGCGAGCGCATGTTCTGCGCAAGACAAGACCGGCATCCTCGAAGTTCGTGACTGGGCGACGCCAGCCTGCGCGTCCGCTCCGGACCGCAGGGAACCGCTCGGTTCATCCCTATACTGCCGGTACAGGAACGAACAAATGGAAGATTCTGCTGCTCCTCGCTAAGATGCGTTGGTACGGCCACAGGAGCCGTGAAGCGATGGCCAAACCTGACCTCCTGGGTGACGGCATGCCGACGATGACGCTCGAACAGAATTGTGTACTGGTCCTCCTCGGCCTACTGGACCTTCAACAGGTCGAGCCCGAAGAGCCGGCCGCGCTTGCGCAACTGCGGCGCTGGGGCGAAGAAGGGATTGTTTCTCTTTGGGCCTCCAGGAGTGCGGACGAAGCAGTCTTCAATAAGAGCGATTTGCCGGTCTCGGAGGTCCCGCCGCCGGTCTTGCCCGAGTGGCTGTCCCACCTTCCGCGCCTGGGGGCGTCCTTGCCCGAAGAGGAAGTCACGGCTTCGTGGGCGCGCGGCGGCGGATATCCACGTGTTCGTGTCAACGCAGCCTTGAGCGAGCGCGTGCAGCGATTGAAACGCATGCTCGGCACCGCTGCTGACTGGCCGGCCGCTGTTGAACTTCTGGAGCACCAAGAACATGGCAATGAGTGGTTTGTGACACTGGACCGGCGCATGCTGTTGACCAAGCACGGCCGAGACAATCTTCGGCGCCATTGGCACATTCGCGTGTGCAGTCCTGTGGAGGCGGTGGGAATCGTGTGTTTGCAGAACCCGCCCACGATGACCGGCCTGGGTCATTGACCTGGCTTATCCCTGTTGTTCCTCTCTCTGATACTCGATTCCGCTGAGGTTGTCCGTTTTGGTTGAGCGGCGGTTCAGCGAACCGCCGCTCAACAGACGGCAGGCCGGAGGATTGCAGGCTATCCTTTTAGCATCTGACTGTTCTGACCATTGGATGGCAAGGGCACCTATCGAGAGGATAACATGGGCTGGTGGAACGTGGATGGCAAGGGCAGGCGGATGAAGCTCGGCGATGAGCCGATCGATCTCCTTCACGAGGTGCTGCGTGCCTTTGCCGATTGCTATGCCGAAGAACTGGGCCGCAAGCCCACCACGCTCGAATTCCTTTTCTCGCTCCAGAACGCTTTACACACAACCGGCCGGGATGTATTCACCGATCTGGCGGCCCAGGAGGTGGCCTCGGTCAAGATCGTAACCAAGAAAGCTCCGAAGATTCACAAGTATGGTATCGGCGATTATTTCGCGATCCCGCTGAAGCCCCAGGACTTCGCTTACGGCCGCATCATCGGCGCGGATGCCGCCGGTGCCGTCATCGAGGTGTATCACTTGCGGTCGCGGCACTGCATGGCATTCGGTCCGCTCAAGCGGCAAGCGAAGACGATCCTCATCCAGACCCATGTTCATGGCCTGCTGGCGTTCCGCACCGGCCGCTGGCCCGTCCTCGGCCACGCCATGCTTCCCCAGCGTTGGCGCATGCCATCCTTCCGCCTGGGCAGCGGTGAGACGGGCTGGCTGATTGCCCGCGGCCGCAAGCAGCAGCCGGCTACCGTGGAAGCCGTTTTGCGGCTGGAGCCCGTGGTGTGCTGGAACCCGACAACGGTCGAAGAGCGGATCGTATCGGATCATCCGGAAGTCTGGCCGGAGTTGGAGGAGTGGCAATGCAGGGATTTTGGTGATCGGTATCTAAAGATTGTGCACGATCCCGGCAAACTTCGACGCTTGTTTCTGCAATTTGCCGACGTCACGGATGCCGGGCTGAGGTACCTGGCACGCTGTAGCGAACTCACGACGCTCAATCTCTTCTCTCGTCCGGTCACTGATTCCGGATTGCGTTCCCTCAGGCATCTTGGAACGTTGGAAGAATTGAATCTGGGGCGCACCCAGATCACGGATGCCGGGCTCGTTTTCCTCCGGGCACTGAAGACGCTCAAAAAGCTAGAATTGGGAGAAACGCGCGTCAGCGACGAAGGAATCCGGGCGCTGCAGAAGGCGCTGCCTGGCACAAGCATCTCATGGAGACGACCATCCCATGGGCATCACCCTCGATCTTCGGCTCATTGATCATGAGCGCATTGCCGTCCGGGGGCTCCAGGTGGTCCACGATGCGCTCGGTCACGGCGATCCCGAAATATTGCGCCGTTATCTCGCGGAACTGCCGATTGATATCGATCCTGCGATAGTCGAATTCCACACGGATCGGCTATCCCGGCTCCGTGATCTGAGTGCACCAGAGGTCATCATTCGGAATGAAGAGCGATTTCTTCATTTGGCCAACGGTGCGGCGTACCGGCCGGAAGAATTCCAGCACGCGACCTTGGACGAGCTTCGCCAATTGCTCGGCACCTGGTGCTGGGTGAGCCATTCTTACAGTCTCGATAAGGTGTGGGATGAGCTGCACTGGTTCCTCGAGCCCATTGCCGGACCCGAGGATCGCCCCTTGTCTGCCTTTCATCTCCAGGTTGCCGATTCCAAGCTTTCGGTCTTTAGCAAAGCCTTCCAGGGAGAAAGCCCTTACCCGAACGACGACCTTGGCGAACCGATCATCCGTACCCTTGGGTCCCATGAGCCGGGCTGCTCGGGGTATAATCCACCCCCAACCTGCGCGGTGATTTTGGAAGCGTTGCAGCGCGTGGACCCGGCTGCCTGGGAAGAGCATGTTCCGTTCCGCGGTGCGTTGTACCGGCGCGCCATTCCGGATATGGATAACGAGGAAATTGCCGGCCAGGTGGAACATGAGCTGGCGTTTGCCCGAGAGGCATTTTCCGTGCTCGTCTCCGCATACTCCAAGGCGGTGGAAAAGGGGTTCGGGATGAGTTGCGAATACAGTCTGTAATCGTGGCCGAAAGGGCGTGTGCTGGACATCTTGGCCGGGGCGAGCGGGGACAACCTTTTGTTCGGCTGGCGGCTGCTCTGTCTGGTACAATCGGAGGACCCGGAGATGGAGTTCGCCACCGTAGGCGGGCACGAGCCGTCGTGGAATGCCCGGGAGAGGTTACCCGCCGATCGGAGATGAGATGTTCTCACGGGTCCCGCATGCATAATCGGTTGAAGGCGTCTGTTTTTGTTTAACGAACACAACAACCTTCGGCCACCTTCGCGCTCCCCAACGCTGTCATGAAGGCCAAGCGATCCGAACAGGTTTACCTGAGCCGCATCAATCGAGTGATCGACTACATCAATGCCCATCTGACCGATCCCTTGCCCCTGGAGAAGCTGGCACGGTTGGCCCACTTCTCGCCCTTCCATTTTCATCGCATCTTTCGCTCCCTCACCGGGGAACCGCTCCATGCATTCATTCGCCGGCTACGGCTGGAGCGGGCTGTGTTTCAGATGGCGCACGGTCCCGCGGCCACGCTGACCGACATCGCCCTGCGCTGCGGGTTCGGCTCCTCCTCCGATTTCTCCCGCGCGTTCCGCCAGACGTACGGATTCCGGCCGCGCGATTACTCTCGGGAGCGGTTTTTGGAAACGAGCAAGATTCGACAAGACCTCTGGGCCAACACTCGCTACGATTCAGCAAGACTCTCGCGGGGACGAAATCCCGATCGCTTTCGGGTTCGGTTGGTGGATCGCCCCGCGCAGCGGATCGCCTATGTCCGGGTCATCGGCGGTTACAACGCCGAAAAAATCCTGGGTGGTTTCCATCGCCTCATGGACTGGGGCCGGCAGCATGGACTGGTGCCGGGAGCAACCTTGATCGGCATGAGCCAGGACGATCCCGACATCACCCCGATGGCGAAATACCGTTTTGACTGGTGCCTGGTGCTCCCCGACTCGCAGACTCCCGACGGCGACCTCCGTGTGATCCCCGCCGGCCGCTTTGCCGCGCTGCATTGCCGGGGCGACATTCATAAAGTCGATCGGGCCTGGCAATACCTGTTTCTCACGTGGCTGCCACACAGCGGCTACCAGCCGGCACAGCAGCCGGCCATGGAAGTGTTTCATGCCCACCCGCTGGAGATCGGCTGGAGTAGTTACGACATCGACTGCTGTCTGCCCGTAAAGCCGCTGCCGAAGTGCTAACACGATAAGATTCCGTGGACTTTTGGAGGAGATTCCCCGTGAAATGCTTGTTCGTTTGGGCGGTGCTGGTTTGGGCGTGCGTCGGGCCGTTCGTCCTGGGGGACGAAGCCAAGGACGCGAAGGAAGACAGCAAGAAGATGCAAGGCACCTGGAAGCCCGTGGTGGCCGAGATCGGAGGGAAGCCATACCCGGAAGAGATCCTGAAGACCATGAAACTGGTGGTAACGGATAATAAATACACCGTCACGGTTGGCGAGGCCATCGATGAAGGAACCGTGAAGCTGGACCCAACCAAGCATCCCCGCGCGATGGACATCGCCGGCACCAAGGGACCGAACCAGGGTAAGACGATCCCGGCCATTTATGAGCTTACCGACACGACCCTGCGGATCTGTTATGATCTGAGCGGCAAAGCACGCCCCAAGGAGTTCAAG
>DATGIQ010000163.1:0-16224 GCA_035295665.1 Gemmataceae bacterium
GCCGTCGTCGCCAAGCAGCCGAACGCCGGCCGGTTCCGCCGGGCAAAGATCGGCCCGCCGCAGCACCAATCAGCCCGCTGGCTGGACCGACTCG
This sequence comes from Gemmataceae bacterium, assembly GCA_035295665.1. GTDB lineage: Bacteria > Planctomycetota > Planctomycetia > Gemmatales > Gemmataceae > DATGIQ01. Next base: position 95 of record DATGIQ010000163.1, read on the forward strand.
GCCGCGCGTTTCGCCGCGCCCCGCGCCAGGTCGGCAAACAGTGCCCCCGACGGGAAAGATCCCCGAGACCGTACCGGTCACGCAGACAACCGCGGCAGCCGAGATCTTGGCCGTGGCTTCGGTCCTGCATGCGCCCCTGGCCCCGAGTGCTCCTTCTGCCCAGCCTGCCGCCGTGGCAACCGAAATCACCGTCGCCGTCGAACCGGCTCCGCAGACATTGCCGCCCCTGGTCGAACTGCTCCGTGCCGAGGATAACCTACGCACTGCCGTGATCTTGCACGAAATCTTCAGTCCGCCGCGTTGCCGCCGTCCAGCGGTGGGTTAACTCCCCGGGCGATGGCTCGGTCCACCGGTTGAGCCATTTGGCGCTTACAGGTGGAAGATTCGGCATTTGTAATCCGTCTTCCGCGATCTCCCTTCGGGAAACCACAATTTCTGTTGAAAAAAGCGGGTTTTCTGGGCAATATTGCATTGACAAGTGGGTGGAGGCCTTCTACCTTTCCCACTATCCATTGACTTTGTGGTTCGCCCAATTCGATAGCGTGGAGGAATGTTCGATGGCTGAAAGCAAGACAGGCAGGCCGGCTTCCAAGTCGGCAATCTATCAATCGCTGGCCGAAGCAACCGGTCTGACGCGCAAGCAGATTGCCTCCGTTTTCGATGAGCTGACCAACTTGATCCGCCGCGACGTCGGCAAAAAGGGTCCCGGGCAATTTGCTCTGCCCGGTCTGCTCAAAATCAAGCGGGTGAACAAGCCAGCCACCAAGGCCCGTCAGGGTCGCAACCCGGCCACCGGCGAGCCGATGATGATTAAGGCGAAGCCGGCCCGCACCATCGTCCGGGCGCAGCCGCTCAAGAGTCTGAAAGAGATGGTCAAGTAACCCGCCCGAGTCGGCTTGTCCACGGTCGCCGTGTGCGGCGTGGAGCCGCCGAATCCCGGAGCGCCGCCGCTCACTCTTCTGATTCCTCGCTCGGCTCGGCATCGGAGACTTCCTGGCCCTGGCGCAAGACTTCTTCCGCCCGGGCCAGGTCGTTTCGGTGCACCCAGACTTCCGCCCGCATCCCGGGGAGGTCGCCAAATCCGGCATCCAGATAGTCACCTACGACCCGACACGAGATCCCGGCATCTTGCAAGGCCTGCTCCCAGATATGGGCCTCGGCGGGATTGGTAGCGGTTGCCAGGCGGACAATGTCGTCTCCGGTGCTTGGTGCGGACATCGTACATCTCCTCTTCAAAAACCACGTCGGTGAGTTGCGCGCTACGGGAACAAGCCGCGACGAATTTTTTCCCGAGCCACTTTCTGCACGCCCAGGCTCAAGGCCGCCATCCGCATGGGCAATTGCCGCTGCCGCGCCAGGGCACGGACTTGGCGGTACGCTTTGAGCATCAGGCCTTCGAGCTTTTGGTTCACTTCTTCCTCACTCCAGAAGAATTGCTGCATATCCTGTACCCATTCGAAGTACGACACCGTCACGCCGCCGGCATTGCACAGGATATCGGGAATGAGAAAGATGTCGCTGTCGGCCAGGATGGCGTCGGCTTCCGGCGTCGTCGGGCCATTGGCTCCCTCGGCCAACAGCCGGCAACGCAGCTGGGCCGCGTTCTTCTGTGTGATCACACGCTCCAGGGCGGCCGGCACCAAGATCGTGCAGGGCATCGTAAGGAGTTGCTCGTTAGGGATCTGCTCGGCTTCCGGGAAGTCGCGCAAGAATTTGCCGCCAGCGAGATGTTCCTGCAACGCCGCCACGTTGATGCCATGCGGGTTGCTGATCGATCCGGTCCGATCGCCCACCGCAATCAATCGGATCCCACGCCGTACCAGTTCTTGGCACACCACCGAGCCGACGTTGCCGAAACCCTGAACGACGGCCGTGGCGTCTCCCGGTCGGGATTCCAGGTCCTTGAGCGCTTCCATGATGCAATACACGATGCCTCGACCGGTGGCCTCGCGGCGGCCGACACATCCTCCCAACTCGACCGGCTTGCCGGTGACAATTTCGGGACAGGCATAACCGATGTGCATGCTGTAGGTATCATAGATCCAGGCCATCGTCTGTTCGTCGGTGCCCAGGTCAGGAGCCATCACGTCCATGCGCGGGCCGATAATGCTCAACACCTCTTCGGTAAATCGGCGCGTCAGCCGTTCTACTTCGCCGCGGGTCAGCTCGGCAGGATCGCAGGCGATGCCTCCCTTTGCCCCGCCGAACGGTAAATTCATGATGCCGCATTTCCACGACATCCACATCGCCAGAGCCGATACCTCACCCAGGTCGACACTGGGATGGTAGCGGAGACCTCCCTTGGAGGGACCGCTCGTCAGGCTATGCTGGACGCGAAAACCGATGAACGTCTCGGTTCGGCCGTCGCTGTCCATGCGAATGGGGATACTGACCACCATTGCTCGCTTCGGCTTGCTTAGCCGTTCGAGAATGTTCGGGTCCAGATCCATGTACTCGGCCACCATTTCGAGCTGGCGGCCGGCCATTCGAAAGGTCGGCGAATTCTCAAAGACGGGGAATGGCCGATGCACCCGCTCATTCGGCCCGTTGATCGTGACGGCTGGCGCAGACACGCATACCTCCTTCGGCAATGGGAGAGGGCCGCCCTGGCGATGGTAGTGCGTTCCATCGCGCTTCCTATATGCAGTATAGGCAGCGGGGACAGACGGCGATGGAAGAAGCCATGTAAATCGGCGGGCGGAGACACGCCGGCTTTGAACCAATCATCGGAGGGGGTTGCGTGAGACTGTGGCCGGACTGCACCCGTCCGCTGGCCCTTGCGCCAACGGGTTGCACGGGTGGCTGCAGGGCAGACCGGGCAGGTGCTCCAGGTCACACGGTGGAACCGCCGGCGGCGATGCCATGCCCTGGAACAGGTCATCGGTTTGCAGCAAGCTGGCCACATCCGTGACCGCTTGCCACAGACCGGTCAGCGTGGCGGCGTACGTGGCCAGGGCCGTCACGTAGAGCTGCTGGTTGGTAACCACATCAACGAACGCCACGGCCTGGGGCTCAGTCTGATACCGCACCAACGAACGGGTGTAGACCAAGGCCAGGTCCGGCAGCACCCGTTGCCGATAGTACTCCGCCTGGGTGCGGTTGAACTGGTACCGCTCGAAAGCATCAGCCAGGCGAGTGGTCAAGTCATCGCGCACCCGGTGCTCTTCTTCTGTGGCCCGCAGCAACGCACCCTGGGCCTGGTGGATCTTGCCCCGGTTCTGATCCCAGAGCGGGATCGGAACACCGACCTGAACGTTGTGCGTGATGTTGAACGGCGGCATGGTGAAGTCCTTCTGCACGGCCACGCGCACATCCAGGTCAGGAATGGGCGTGATTTCTGCGGTGCGGAGATCGTAGCGGGCCCGCTGCTGGGTATTCCGGGCCATGAGGACATCGGTGTGGGTACCCAGCACACGCACCAGGGCCTCGTTCCAATCAAATTGGGGAACGACCATTTCGGCCGTGCCGGCCACTTCAGTGAGCGGCAAGCCCGGCAAGCCGAGGGCGGCGGCCAATTGCTTCCAGGCGGACAGGTACCGCTCGTGAGCCTGGGCCACGCTACCGCGGGCCTGGATGGCCAGGGCTCGCAAGGACAACGGCTCGTAGGGCGTGTAGATGCCCAGCACGGCGTTGTCGACAAAGATGCGGTAGATTTCTTCGGTAAACGTCGCCAAGGCGATGTTCCAGCGCAAGGTTTGGTGGGCGACGAGGACCGCGAAATAGCCGCCACGCACCTGGGCCATCAGGTCTGTTTGGGCGCGGCGCAGCGCCAATTGCGAATTCAGCAAATTCATGAGGGCGGATGCCTCGGCCACCTTCAGTTTGCCGGCGGTCTTGATGATCTGCTCGAAGAAGACTCCCTGAAACCCGGCGGTGCTGCTCGTGCCGACGGTATCGCCTTCGTAGCCGAAGTTCGGGTTGGGATAGGCCCCTGCTTGTTTGACCGCTCCGCGAGCCGACTCCACGTCGGCGGCGGCTTGGCGAAGCAGCGGGCTATTGGCCATCGCCAATTGCTGCAATTCTTGCAGCGTCAGGGGATGCCCAAAGGGGCCCGGTTGTGGCTGCGGAACCGGTTCGATCCTCGGCAATGGCGGGAAGAGGGCTCGGCGTACTTCCCGGCGTTGCTCCTCCGGTAGCTCCGGTCCAGGCACCGGCAGTTTCGCCCTGCCACCGGGCAGCTCCTCCGGCAGGTGAACTCGCTCTTCGAGTTTGGGCAGCCGTTGTGGCGTTGCTGGCTTTGTGGGCGCTTGGGTCCCCGCTTGGAAGGATGCGGTGTGGATTGCCGGATCCGCCACTGGCACCCTCTGGCTCGACGATGGCGAGGGGGTCGGCTTGGGCGGCGGTAAAGTCTCCGCCGGCATCGGCCGGGGCTCTTCCTCGGGCGTGCCCGGCTGCGTATCCAGCGGATGCGCCGCCAGGTCGCAAACCACCGCATCGACCTGTTCGCGCACCGGATGGAGGCAGCCGGCCGCCAGGAGGATCAGGAGCAAGCCAGGCCATCGTTGTGCGAATCGAGCCATCCGCGCGTTTCTCCGTCGGCGACAGTCCTCAGGCGCAGCAGCGCAACCCAAAGGTGCGGCCGTTAGCAGTAATATCGGCTGCACGGGGCACCGGGCGCAGGAATTCCAACCGCCGAATCGCTTTGACTCAAGATGGGCAATCGGCCGGCCCAGTCTCCTCATTCTCCTCGTTCCCCAATTCTGTCCGGGAACGGCCTGGGGGGAAACTCCGTTTCCCGGGGAGAAGGCGAGCGTGAAACGGAGTTTCACACTGTGGGTTCCCAAACTGAGTTTGGGAACGAGGAAAACAAGGGGAACTGCCCAAACTATCCTTCCAAAACCCCCGCCCCTAAAATAATGGTTGCCAGCTCGAAAGCCGCACCTGGCATGGGTGGATGCTTGCCCAGCCTCCGCGGTTTGCCCAGAGGATCTTGCAATGGCGTCCGTCGTGGAAGCGACCTGTCCCGGTTGCAAGAAAACGTTGCGAATTCCCGCCGATTGGGTCCACAAGACGCTTCGCTGCAAGAAATGCGGAGCCACCGTTCAGATCACGCAATCGGTCTCTTCCACGCCGACTGAGCCGTCGTCGGGCACCGTCGCGCCTGAACTAACCGTGCCCGAGGAAAAGGCCTTCGCTCTCAATCAGGATGGTCCGATCATCTGCTTGCCCGCCGCGGGACAAAGCTCCAGGGGTTTCCGGACCAGTGCCTTCGTCTTGGGGTGTGCTCTGCTGTCAATCCTGGGGATTGCCATGGCCTATCGCTTCTGGCCGCCGGTCCCGCAAACCGCAACGATTCCTGCACTACCGAAGAAGAATTCCTCCCTCCCCCCTGTCGCAAAGATGGTCCCATTTCCCCGCCGGATCTTGGCGATCTCCGTGAATGATTACCTGTACGCCAACCCCGTCGGCGCTCTCAATGCACATGCGCTTGTGGAAAGGTTAGTCAAGGTGCTGCATGTGCCGATCAGCCAGGTTATTGAGCTGAGTGATGCAGGGCCCCGTAAGTCGCAAGGAACGCAGGACAAGGGAAAAGCAGCCCGTACAGAGCAACCGCCGGATCAAAGGGCCAAGCCGGCGCTCCCCTTGAAACCGGTGATGGAACAAACCATCCGCACCTTCCTGGAAACTTCGCGTCCGCAGGACCGAATTCTCATTTTGTTTGTCGGACATGTCATCGAGATCGGTGGGGAAGCGTTCCTGGTGCCGCTGGAAGGGGAGTTGACCGCCAAGGAAACGCTCATCCCTCTCGGCTGGTTCTACGAGCAACTGGGGCGGTGCAAGGCGCGGCAAAAGGTGTTCATCGTGGACACCTGCCGCCTTGATCCGATTCACGGCCAAGAGCGGCCCGGAAGCGGGCCGATGTCCGAAACGCTTGCCGCACTGCTGGGGAAGCCGCCCGCCGGAGTGGAGGTTTGGTCGGCTTGTACGGCCGGGCAGTATTCCTACGTATCTTTCGGCAGTGCGGTTTTTCTTGACCGGCTCGATGAGGCATTGAAGCCTTCGCTCGAGAAAGAACAGCAGCCACAAGACCCGCTCCCCATCGAGGCCCTGGCCCACGTGGTGAATCCCGCCACGGCCACGGAGGCGGCGCTGCGCATTTCCACCGTGGACGGGCAGAAAGCGGTGCAGACTCCGCGCCTGACCGGCCAGCCGGCGGAGCAGGGCACTGCCTACGATCCCGATGAACCGCTGCCACAAGCGCTGGACCTCCCGTCGCCGCCCCCGGCCGGCGGCGTGGCAAAGCTCGAGCTGGTTCGGAGCATTGTGCAAGAAATCGAGCTTCCCGCGCTGAAACGGACCGATCACCCACACACGCCGGCGGCCTTGGCAGGAGGGTTTCCTTTCTCTACTGCCGTGCTTGAACGGTATCGCCCCGATTATGGTTCCCTCCGGGAAATCGAACAGGACGCGGCAAAATATCCTCTTCGGGTGCAAGTGCTCCAATCGATCCAGCTCCTGCGCACGGCGTTCGACCCGAATGGACCGCAGGGCTCCCTGCGCGAATATTTCCAGGGGGCCAGCAATGAACGGATCAAGGCCGAAATCTTGAAGGAGCAACGTAAGCCGGCCCTGGTCCACGAGCAGTTGACGGAGCGACTCGAAGCTCTGCGCAAGGCCGGGGAGCAGCGTGACAAGGAACCGTCTCTTCGCTGGCAGGCCCACTTCGATTACATCCTTGCCCAGTTGTTGGCCCGGACCGCTTACGTCAGCGAGTACAACCTGATGCTCGGCAAGATACGCAAGGATGAGCTGCCGGAACTCCAACCGAAGGTGCATACCGGCTGGCGGCTGGCTTCCAGCGAAAAATTACAGAGTGGCAAGGAGGTCAAAGACCTGGCCGCCGAATCGAAGAAGCAGTATGCCAAAGTCATCCACGATTATCCGGGCACGCCGTGGGAGGTCCTGGCCAAGCGCGAACAGTTGACGGCTCTAGGATTGGAATGGCAGCCGAGCCCATAACGCAAACTTTTCGAGCGATTGTCCGTCTAATAGACGGCCCCGTTTCGCGGGGATTCTCCGAGTCGGCTCGAGGAGGTGAAACATGCGACGAATAAGTTGGTTGCTGGCTGCCGGCATGTGGCTGGCCTTGGCCTGGGGAGGGGCAACTGCCGGAAGCCCCATTGCTGATGGGAAGCACGTCTCGGGGGGTACGTGCGGAAAATTTGGCACGACGGTGGAGTTCGTGAGCACGCCTTCCGAAGCGGCCCGGCAGGCCAAGCGGGAGCAGAAACTGGTCTTTGTGCTGCACGTATCCGGCCACTTCGAAGATCCCCGCTTTACCTGAAACAACGCCGAGGCGCTCCGTGTGAACGCCCTGGCCCATCCAGAAGTGGGCACCTACCTCAACGAGTATTTCGTTTCCTCGTTCCAGAAAGTCGCGACTTTCCGCATCGTCGCCGGCGGCCAAAAGCAGGGGGGCAATGTGGCCTCATATTTCTGTGCGCCGGATGGCCGGGTACTGCACGTGGTGGCGGGCCCGGTGGATGCGGCCACGTTGCTCCACGAGGCCAAATGGGTCATCGAAACGACCAAATTGGCCATGGCCGAGAGCACGGGGGACGGGGCAGCGTTTAAGGCATATTTCCGCAAAGCCCATGCAGAACGCCTGCGGCGCGAATATGGGCTGGTCGTGGAGCCGGTAACGTTTGATCCGCCGATGGCCCAGGATGAGAACAGTGCCTTGACCTACCATGATCCGTCGGGCCGGCCATTGGCTCCGGTATTGCCGCCGCCGCCCATCGACGGACCAGACGTGACGTTTAAGCTAGCCCAAGAGTCGGCGGCCCGGTCGTTGGGCGCGGCTCCGATCGCGGATCGGCGCGGACGCCCCTGGGTCCTGGGCAATCAAGGCCGCGTCCATATGCTCCTGGCCGGCCACGCGCTGACCAAGATCGAGAAGCTTTACGGTTCGATTTTCGAGCGGATTCTGGGGGAGAAGGTCTCGACCAAGCCGGTGGAAATCGTAACGCCATTTCCCTGGCTCAAGGCCCAATCCGGCGGCTGAAACCCGGGGCCGGGCGGCGCAATCGGGTGTCCCGAAAACACACAAGCGGGCTGGCGATCCTCGCCGGCCCGCTTGCGCGCATCAACTTGAGTGCTCAATCGGAGCCTAGCTCACAAAACGGGCTCGAGCAAATTCATCTTCCGAATGGGTTGCAGCATGAATTTCCATCTCCGCCATGAACTGTCTGGCCCTCCGAACTCTCGAACCGTTTCGATTATTTCCTTGTGTCCTGCGTTGTGGTAGCGTATAAGCAATGCGCAACCCGAGACAGGTCCGGCTGTCCTGCGTTGACTCTTTGGGACCCTTCTCCCTTGCTTCGGAGGCCTGCTATGTACGGTGCCTGGACTCACGGCAAGCGGACGGCCTTCACGCTCATCGAGCTGTTGGTCGTCATTGCCATCATTGCCGTCCTGATTGGGTTACTGCTACCCGCCATCCAAAAGGTCCGCGAGGCCGCCAATCGGAGTGCATGCAGCAACAATCTCAAACAGCTGGGGCTGGCGGTCCATAGCTACCACGATGTGTACCATTTTTTTCCCCCAAGCGCGATTCGCGACGATTGGGCCTCGTGGGCGGTGTTCCTTCTTCCGTATCTCGAACAAGAAGCCATTTACCGAATGTGGAATTTGCAAAAGCGTTGGCCCGAGCAGTCGACCAACCCCGACCCGCGTCCTCATAATCTGAGCGTTTTTTTCTGTCCTTCACGGCGCTCGGCAGCCGGGCTCGGATTCAGTGTCAACGATGTCGCCAATGCGCCCGCGGATTCCCTGGGACCTTTTCCCGGCGGTCTTGGAGACTATGCTTGCAACACCGGCAACGATTCCACCAATAACCGTCCGCGCGGGGCCCTGACCTATTCTCGGGCGCGCGGCATCACGCCCACCGGGACCATCTTAACGGGAAACTTTGATGCATCGCCCATCGGGACGGTGATCACTTCCTTCCAGTCCGTAACCAGCATCGCCAGCATCACCGATGGAACGACCAACACGCTGTTGATTGGCGAAAAGCACATCCGACCGAATTCGCGCGACGGCAAGAACGAAGACCGAAGTATTTTCTCCGGCTGCAATGCCAACAACTACGCGCGCCTGGCGGGTATCCCTCCGGCGGGCGTCACTCAGACCGACAAAGTCACGCAGTATCCGCTGGCTTCGAATGAGCTGGATGCGACCATGGCCACCACAACTCCGCCGGGGGCTTACGATTCCAATATCATTTTCGGTGGACCCCACCCGGGTGTTTGCATGTTTGTCTTTTGCGATGGCAGCGTGAAGGGAGTCAAGACCTCGGTCGATCTCACGGTGTTGACGCGCCTCGCCGTCCGCAATGATGGGCAGGTGGTCAACAGCGACGATTTTTAACGACCGGCCAGGCCATCGTGGAGTCCATCGCTGCCTCAATCGGAAGCCCGGGCTGAAGTTTGCTCTCAACCCTGAACGACTCGGTTGCGGAGGATGCCGAGGCCATCGATTTCGACTTCGACCACGTCCCCGGCTTGCAAAAAAATGGGCGGGGTGCGCGCGAAGCCAACGCCCGGCGGGGTTCCGGTGAAGACCAGGTCGCCCGGCTCGAGGGTAAAGACCTGGGATAAGTACGACACGATCTTGGGCACGGAAAAGATCATCTGCTTCGTGTTGCTGTTCTGCATGATTTCGCCATTGCGGCGAAGGCGGATGCCGAGATTGTGCGGGTCGGAAACTTCGTCGGCGGTCACCAGCACCGGGCCGGTCGGTGCAAAGGTGTCGAACGTTTTGCCGACCATCCACTGCTTGCCGTCTTTCTTGAGCTGCCAATCGCGGGCCGAGACATCATGGCCAACGGTGTATCCTGCGACATACTCCAGCGCCTCGTCCGCCGTCAGATTGCGGCCTCGTTTGCCGATGACGAACACCAATTCCGCTTCATAATCGACTTCCTGGCTAACGGGCGGCAGGACGATGGCGTCCTCGTGGCCAATGAGCGCCGTGGCGTATTTGCTGAAGAGAACGGGATCTTTGGGTATGGGCACGCCGCCCTCCTTGGCATGATCCGCGTAATTGAGGCCCAGGCAAACAATTTTCTGCGGATCGGGAATGGGGGGTAGAAGCTTGGCGCCGGCCAGATCCCATCGCTTGGCCGACGGAGATTGGATCGCTTCCTGGACCGCTCGGAGCCCGAGCGGCCCGGCCGCAAGGATTTGCCGCAGGTTCGGGGGTACCATTGGGTTGACCGAGTGGGGATCGATGTACTGCCGGCCATCGACCACAACGGCTTGGGGACCCCGGGAGGTTTGGATGGTTGCAAAGCGCATGCGTGCTCCTGCGGAACAGAACCTTGGCCAGGGGATCAATCGAGTCTTTGTTTAATATACGGAGGCAGGCCAGCGAATGGGTGCGAAGGCGCGGACTCCCCTTGAACAGGCGATGGGAGTATCCTATAAATTTAAGAAGTCTGTTCTCATGCACGCCGTGCAGCTATTTTCCCCGATAGCTCAATGGTAGAGCAACCGGCTGTTAACCGGTTTGTTGTAGGTTCGAGTCCTACTCGGGGAGCTTAGAGAACTAAAGACTTACGGCAAATCTTCATATTATCCCGTAATCCTAACCATTTTCAAAGCAAAGGCTTACGTCATGAATGCCTTCCTGCGAGTTGGCGGGAGGAGCCACAGCCTTTTACTTGCTGCGAGACTTGGAACTCTGCTTTCGCCGCTTTGGCTGGTGAGAGCGATCAAGATGATTGCTGCAGGATCGATCGAGATAATCGATGGGAACGCCGTGCCGTGACGGCTACTGAAGTACCGGTGGCCTCTTTTCTATGCCGTTGGCGGTGTGGCAGTCACATGCGCTGGCCCGGTGCGGGCGTAACCGAAAAGCGGTCATCTCTTAATCGTTCCAATCCCGCTGGGTTGAGAATATGGAGATGGACCAGGCGGAGCCTTCAATCGTTCCTGGCCGTTGACAAACAATCGCCCTTCCTTGTCGAGCAGCACTTCGTCGCCAGGCTTGAGTTGCCCTCCGTCTTTGTCGTTAGCGATGGCCCGACCGTCTCTGATCTCCAGTTTGTTGCCTCCGTTCTGGGCAAATGGGCCTATCATTACGCCCCATCCATCACCTTGGACTTCAACGGAATAGCCTTGGAGCTTTCCGATAACCCGACCATTTTCAAACTTCAGGGTGTTGCTGTGGTCGGTATAAACAATTGTCCGAGGAGAGCGGTTGCATCCCCAACAAGGCATGATGCCCGTTATCAGCACCAGAGAGAAAACGATTTGCTTCACGGCCTTGCTCCTCTGCCGAGAAAATATACCATCCCACCACCTGTTTCAATGGTCTTCGTCATTTCAACGGCGAGTAATCCATCACGTCGCTAGCCTCCACAAACCTCACCGCCATCGCATCGTGCTAGGCGGTGATGTGCGTTGGCCCGGTGCGGGCGTGACTGATCGTCACCAGCAATGAACCCTGGAGACTTCCCGTCCCAGCCGTCGGCAGAGATCGATCGCCGCCCGATGCAGGGGTAGCTTGCTGGCTGCAGCCCACAACTCTGGCTGGTTGCCGTGACGGTGACAGCGATGCCAGTAGTAACGGCCGAACGCCAGGTTCACGGAGAAAGCACGACTCCGCTTGGACGTCGGCTCATGCAAGGGGCAGCAGCCGTACCATTGCGGCCCTGCGCGACTCACCGGCTCAAACGCGAGCAAGTCGAGTACCTGTACCATCGTGATCTCTGCACGCAAGCGGTCGGAGTTGACACCTGGCACGGTACGTCCTCCAGCAGTGGACGAGGAGCGTTCCGTTCCCTTCCTCGAGCGCGGGGAACGGCAACCGCCCTGCGGGGATCACTCGCGGCGTCGCCAACCCGCGGCGGCCACGGCGGGCATCTTTACACCCTCGTTTTCTTGTTGACCACGGGACGAGGCAGCTTCGCCTGAAAGATCCAGGTAAAACTTCTCGTCGAGTTGCTGGACTTCGTGGGCCAGGCCGTAGGCCAGCAGTTCCGCACTCATGGTCATGAGCAAGCGGTGATTGCCGGCAGCGTGGTCAACCAAGGTGTCGCGGAGTTCGGCGGTCATGAGCGAGGCATTGCCGGCCTTGACCAGGGCATGCGTCAACACTTGGCTGAGTTCCTCGCGCGAGGCGGCCTCGGTCAGGAGACGCGTGCGGATCCTGGTCCCCAGCGGGATGAGGTCCTCATGCCGCAACAGTTCCAGCAGTCGGCCGTCGCCGGCCAGGACCACGGTCAACAGCGCTGTGGAGTCGAAGTCGGCACGGGACAGGATGCGCAACTCGCTGAGCACCTCCGCCATCATCGCCTGCGCTTCATCAATCAGCAGCACAGGCTTGGTGCGCGTGGCGGCCAGGCGAGCCTTCGAGCGCTCGCGGAGTGCCCGAAAGCCGGCCCAGCAGTTCGACGGACTGAGCTTGACCGCGAAGAGGTCGCCCAGTTCCCCATAGAAGTCGGCGGTTTTCGACTGGGGCCGTTCGAGAGCGGTGACCAGCACGTCGCGCAGCGCCGCCAAGCGTTGGGCGACGATGCGCAGCGTCACCGACTTGCCGTTCCCTGACTCGCCTGCGATCAGCGCGAAGCCGCCTTCCTGGACCAGTTGCTCGACACGCCAGGCGAAGTTCTCGACCCGGGCCGTCACCAGCAGGGCCTCACTGGGCAACTCCGGCGAGAATGGGTTCCATTTCGACTCGGCTCAGGTCCCAGCGGGCGTAGCGGACCACAACCTCGCGGAAGTGACGGAAGCGTGCCGGGACCTCAAAGCGCACCCCTTCGAGGGAGATGGTGCCGTCGCTCTGCCGCTGCCGTCGCTTGACCTCCAGGCGAAAGGCCTGGCGGAGGGCGTCGGTCAAGGGACTGGCGCACAGCACGTCGGCCGCCTGGGCGAAGGCTCGACCGGCGCGCAGGATAGCTCGCGGTGCACGGCGCGGTTGTACTCGATCTCCACCCAGGCCTGCGTCGCTTCGTTGAGGAAGGCGAGGGTCAAGTCCGCGTAGCCGTCCAGCATGGCCAGGAGCCGTCCCTCGACGGTCCCCCAGAAGGCCTTTTGCTTGCCGTTCTGGTAGGCGCTGTACGGCAGGGTTCGCTCGTGAACGATCCCCAGGCGCAGCAGACCTTGGCTGACTTCATCGGCGACCATGGCCGCGCCGTTATCGGTCATGAGGGGCCGCGGCAGGCCACGCTTCTGGATGGCCTGGGCCAGTCCGTGAACCAGATCGGCAGCGGTCTCCGCGAGGTACCACTGCAGGTGGCAGCACAGTCGGGAGTGGTCGTCGAGGATGCCCAACGCCAGCGGCGGCTGCCACTGACCGCGGGGTGTGAGCACCTTGAGGGAGCCGTGGTGAAAGTCGAGATGCCACAGGGAGCCGACCTATTCAGCTTCAAAGCTGCGGACCTCGCGCGCCTGGCGTCGGTCGGCAGCGCGGGCTTCGCCGGCATGACTGGGCTGGGGCCGAGGCTGGCGCACCAGGCCGTGCGCCTGCAGGTAGCGGCGCACCGTGGGATAGGAGCGCAGTCCTCCCAGCGCCGGCTCGGCCTTCAGCAGCGCCGCCAGGTTGTCATAGTGCAACTGGTAGCTGCAGTGCGGATGCTCGTGGTACTGGCGGCGGAGACGGTCGGCCACGGCTGCGGGCAGCGACACGTGGCCGCAGTCCTTGCGGATGGCGCGGCGCAACCCGCCGACTGGGTCATCCTGCGCACGGCGCGCGGTGTAGTACCAGCGCTCGATGGTGACGGCCGAGAACTGGACCGCGCGGCCCGTGACCGGATGCGTCCAGGTCTTGGCGGCCAGGGCGCGGATGGCCTCCTTGAGCGCTCCGCGCGGCGGCGGCGCCGTTAACAGCGCACCGACCACGGCGAAGCGAAAACGGCCCCACAAGGAACTACGCGCTACGAGGGTGTTGGTCATCACAGCTCCTCGGAGAGTAGGTGCAAACGACTGTGCTGACCATCTATACACCGGCCCGCCCGGATGACGACGTGCATCTTCTGCGGGCCGCGAACAACCGTCAGGTGACCGCGCTCGCCAGGCCTCCCCTGGTCGTAATCCGTGACAGAAAGCGCAGCAGCTGTCCCCAGTGCTGGCAAGGATCGTCGCCGCCGAGGAACGCTTGCAGAAGGGCCCATGGCACAAGGACGATGTCGGATGTTAGGGGTAGGCGACGGCGTGCGCTCTTCCAGAAGGAGGTCTGCAGAAACTGCTCGCGCCAAAACACCTGCCAGCGATCGATGATCCGCCGGTCGGCGCCGAATAACTGGGAGAGCGTGCGGACGCGGCGGGGCGACGGCCCTTGCCGCATGGCGCCCACCACCAAGACCACCGCAAAGAGATAGACCTTGCGGCCGAGGAAGCGCACCGATGGCGGCGTCACGCGTTTGCGGCAACCGTCCCGTTCACAGCAGAAACTGAAGCGGTAGCGGTAGTCTTCAGGAAGATCCTCGGCACCGCGCGGCTTGCGGGGATAATTGGCGCAATGCAGGCGGCCGCCACACGGGCAGGCCTTCTCCCGCGCCATGCGCGCAAAGTCTTGATCAACGGAAAAAAGAAACAAGCATAGGGTGGCACTGCGGGGCAATTCATGGTACATGATGGAGTACTCCGTGGTCCTGGTAAACCATTCGGAGTACACCCCTCGGGAACCTTGATCAAGTGATCAGGCTCTGCGAGGGGATTTTTGTTGGACGCATCACCGGAGTTGATCAGAATCAGCGGAATTCGCATCGATTATCTTGGCTACGCACAGGCGACACGACGCAATTCGCCAGTGTCAACGTCACGACATAGAACGGTTCCGTTCCATCCGGTGCGGTTCAGCTGCCGTTCAGCGGGTTCGGGACGTTCGCGCACAACCTACCCACCAACGGGACGACGAACTACACGCTCTACAACCTTCCCGCTGGCACCTACACCCTACAGGCCAATTACTCCAGCCAGGGAGGTTTCGCAGCCAGTCAGAGTGTCGTCCAGACGTTGCAGGTCACGGGATACTGACGGACTGCATGACAGCATCTCGCCTTTTTCCTGTCACGCTCCCGCAAGCGGACTACTTGCGCGGGACCGCGTAAGCCCGCTAGATGTTTAACTCATCGTGCCGCTCGACGGCGGACCTTCGATTTGTGCCAGAAGCCGCGAACCCGATGCATCGTTCCGCGTGTGAGACTCTTTTCGCCCAACGGTACGCGGACCGTGTCCGAACCCTTGAACCTGAGGCGGCTTTCACTGGCTTCGAAGCAGCCCCTTCAGCAGCTTGTAACTCAGCCAAACTGAAGGCTGACGTCCCAAACCTGCGGCGAAAGCTCTTTCTTGCGTCGCTGTTTATCGCAGTGGGTCCTCGTTCGTAGTTACACAAGCCAAACAAGTTCACTTCAGTCGCCGCATCTTGTCGATACCTCCAATGGCGCTCCCCAAGGTCGGGACTGGAAATCTAACAACTGATCTGGAACTGGGTCCTGTACCGGATATAATGGGCGCATGTTCAGATAAGCTCAACCTTCTGCGCTATGACACGGTTGTGTTGAATAGCTGTTAAGCAATGAGTTTGGAAGCATGGAACGGACGAAGTTGCTGCGGCAGACGAAAGTCAGACACTCCGCCAGGCTCTGGCGGAATGTGGGATTGTTCGCTGGTATCGGAGGCATCGAGCAAGGCTTTCACCTGGCAGGGCACACTACCATGCTCCTTTGCGAAATCGATGAGTCTGCCCGAGCCGTACTTTCAGCTCGCTTTCCGGGCATTCCAATTATGAGCGACGTGCGTGAGCTAGCGTACATTCCCGAAACAGACATTGTTTCCGCAGGTTTCCCCTGCCAGGATTTGAGCCAGGCGGGGAAAACCGCCGGTATTGGCGGTCATCAGTCAGGAGTTGTGGAGGAAGTTTTTCGGCTCTTAGTTGACTCCACGCCTCGCTGGCTGTTTCTTGAGAACGTTCCCTTCATGCTCCAGTTGGAGAAGGGAAGGGCAATGCGGCTTCTCACTCAGAAGCTAGAGGAGCTTGGCTTCGCGTGGGCCTACCGCATTGTCGATGCCCAGTGCTTCGGCCTGCCGCAACGGAGGCAGCGGGTTCTCCTCCTCGCTTCGCGCACGGAGGACCCACGAGAAGTCCTCTTCGTTGAGGATGTGAGGGTGCCGCCGACCATTGAT
>DATGIQ010000164.1:0-3969 GCA_035295665.1 Gemmataceae bacterium
CCGGGGGCATACCGGGTATCCGGCGGCGAATGCGAAGGCGCCAGACCCCGCGTTGGTGTTGGGGCTAGGATTCGTGTCATTGGTTGTCTCCTTCCAGGGGACGAGGAAGCAAATCCCACGCCCGCGCCGAATCCGCAAGCACAAATACCTCTTCGACCGGATCAGCTAACCTGCCGCTTCCCCTCGGTAGAGCCCGGCTGGCCCCACGCGGGAACAGGCATTTCCCCAGTGTGGGGTTCGGCCGACATACGTGTAGAAACACGACATCGGGTGCCCTGGCTTTACGCGCGTCGCCGATGCCAGAGCTGCAAATGGCATTGAATGTCTGTGCGAGAAGTACGGCTCAATGCTGGTGTTCTAATGGTTTACCGCGACTTGGCACACCGACTCCGACACATGGTCCGGTTGGTTGTATCCGTTTCGCGGCGGTGCGCAGAACCATGCGGGGCGCATCCGCACGCGGTTCTGCCAACCGCCGCGAAACAAACTGCGCGCCAGCGTCCGAGTCGATCAAGCAATCCCCAACTCGTTGGACGTAGCGGGTGAAAGAAGCGCACCGCGAGGCCAGAGCATGCTTCAGTAAGTCCTGGATGACCTAGAGCTTGCACATCGCAGTCGAAGTTCCCTCGACTCCGTGTCCCCTTTTACACCGATGTCGGCTGGACCCCACTATGGCGTCCAGGCCGATCTTTGTTGCCTCTGGATGCTCTCGATTTGCCGTTGCTTTGGGCAGGTTCTAGTGTTTGTCCCTACCGGTCATGGAAACGCTTGACAGCCTTTTCCACGAGTTTTTCTGCACGATGGGGTCCGTATCGGCCGAGCGGTTTGAATTGCTTGCCCGCCATCTCGTTGTACGAGACAAAGAAATGCTCGATTTCTTGCACCAACTTTAAATCCAGATCTTTCAGGGAGTGAATATCCCTGTACTCGTGGCCATGCTCCGCCAGAGCGACCAGCCGATCGTTGCGAATGGTCTCTCCGCCCTCCGTCTGTTCGGCCTCGATTACGCCAATCAACCGGGCTTGAATTTTGCAACCGGTCGGGACGGGTTCGTCCAGCAAAATGAGGACATCGAGCGGGTCGCCATCCTCTCCCGCGGTCGACGGCACAAACCCGAAATCAAAAGGAAACACCATGCCGCAGGGCAGCACCTTACTTAGCTCGAACAGTTGCTGGTCCGGATCGTAATCGAGCTTGTTCCGGCTCCCCTTCGACGTCTCGATGATAACGTTGAGCGTCCCAGACTCGGAGTCCCAGGCCCGCATTTGTTGCAAATTCATGATCGCCCCACCTTTCTTTCCGCGCATAACGGTTCCAAGGCCTTCACTTTCGCTGAAGCGATCACGGGACGCGGTACGGAAGGCTTGATTGATGCCGACTCTCGGCTCACCCTCGGAAACAGGAGCAAGTTGTGTGCCATGCAAAGCATGGGTCAGTTGGGCGCGTTTGACCTGGACAGAGAATGTCCACGGTTCTTCGAAAAAAGCGAGGCGAGCACCGGAGTACGAAAAACCTCAGCCCCTGGCCGTGCCGGCGAGCATGGGGGACCGCGAGGTCCACCAGCAAGCTCCGCCCAGCGCCAGCGCGGCCCAGAAGTGTTTGCCCTGCAGCAGCCATACGCCCAAGTTCCAGCCTTGCTCCCCGATCCCATTCGTGGGCACCACGCAGGCCAGCAGCACTAAGCCCAGGGCTGCGAGACCGAGTTGGCTGCCCGTTCCTCTTCGACATACTACTTGGGCCATCATCAAGCAGGGCAACGCAAGGGCCACAAAGTTGCAACGCCAGGCACGGGGGCTCGCCAACGTCAAGAAAATCAACAACAGCGCAACATGAAGCGGGTCGCGGTCTGGGCCTCGTATCCGAGCCACAGTATCTCGGTGGCGTCGGCGGTCCCAAAGAATCCATGCATAGAGCGTGGCCCCCAGGCCGAGCAGCAGCGAGGGATAAGCATGTGTCAGCTGAGTCAAGTGCTCTGGAGAAAAGCATTCGTGGCCATTGCTGATCGGCGGCAAGCGTGCAAGCTGAGCCAGCAGGGATTGGTTGCCAGGACGATAGATCTGGACCGGGACCTGCGTATTGGCGGTGTGTTGGAACCATTCATGGTGTAACCGCCAGGTTCCGTCCCACCCGACCCAACCGGCTGGCAGAGCGAAAAGGAGCATGCCTCCAGCGACGAACCCGGCCAGTCCACGCCAGTCGCGCTGAATCACCAGGTAAGGGACGAAGGCTAACGGAGCCAACTTCAGGGCGCTGGCGGTTGCCAACAGGGCGCCGCCCAGGATACGCTGTCCTCGCTGCTGGTAGTACGCCCATCCCAGGCAGCCGAACACCATGATCATCGATACCTGACCTACGCGCAAGTTCGCCCACAAATACGTGCTGGTCGGCACCAGCGCAAGCAAGATCACATCGCCGATTTCCTCGAACTCTTGGCCGCTGAGCCGGAGAAGTTTAATGGCAAGGAAAAAGCAAGCCAGAGTCGCCAGCCAGTTGACGATCAGCCAACCGCGGCACGCCCAGGGGTATTCGAGATAGGTCAGCGGAATAAAGCCATACGCAAAGGCAGGCGCATAAGGATACACCGCCATCGGCCCATATTCATCGACGGTATACGGAGTGTGACTTTGCCGGACCGCGAGGGCCGCGCGGTAATAGGCTCCGAAATCCATGTCCTGGCAATCCGGCTTGCCGATCGTTCCCCAGAACGACCAAGCGATCGCTCCTGCAAGAAGCACCGCCCAAAGCGCAACCCGGGCATGTCTCCAGCGTAGCGCGTCCGCATCGGAACAGAATGGCATTTGTGGCATATCGGCCCCTTGACCCGACCAAATGGCCCGCACACGGCCTCATAAACCCTGCGGAGAAAATCTGCAAGCGCGCTTTGCGGATTACGGGCATGGGTAAGAGAACCAACCTGGAGAGGCTGGGAAGTTCCATCGTGGCGTGGCAAGATCAGGTCGCATCGTTTCGGCGGCCGCGCAATTGCACTGAATCGGTCCAACGCGACTACCGATACAACTTGGACACTCCGTACGATCGATCGGATAGGCCAACACCGGCACCGTTCCGCAGAACGCCGGCTCGAGCCATCCGCGCGGAGTTGACCAGAATGCGTGTCACGGCTTCTCGGTTGAGCCGATGACGCGCATCAAGGAGGTTCAAAAATGGTGGGCAGAAAATCGCTGCTGAGAATCGGGCTTGTTCTTCCAACCATCCTTTTCCTGCTCTCTGCAAGACAAGCTCAAGCCTACGTTGGGCTTACGCTGGTGGATGTCCGGCCGGTGGGAAATGTCTTCGAATACACGTATGCCGTAACGCTCGGCGCCGGCACGATGTTGACCTCAGCCGGCGGAGGTCCGAACACGGGCTTCTCTCCTTCCAATAACTTTTTCACACTCTACGATGTTCAGGGGTTTGTTCCCGGGTCCGTAACCTGCGGCGGGGCCCTGGGGATCGCGGGTTTTGTGGCCGATGCAGAAGGGATGCTCGGAGACGACCCGCCCGGTGAAGTGCCCGTCCCGCCCGATGATCCCGCGGTCCCGAACATCACCGTCTATTGGACCGGACCCGATGTCGCCGCCTCCGACGTGATGGACATCTGCGTGGGCACGTTCAGCTTTCTCTCCGCTAACCCGCTGGGTGGCGGCCAGCTAGCGTACACGGCCGCAACGCAACAGCTGGATGGCTTCCCGGATGTGCCCGCCAACAATTTCTCATTGGTCGCCGGGCCGAATGGGTCCGTGCTGCAACCCGGATCGTAACAACGGCTACAAAATGATGATGGCCGCGTGGATCTTGCGTGCGCGGATCCTTTCCAAACGCGAAGCGCGCGATGAGGAAGTATTTTCGGTCGGGACGCGGCGTTCAACGAGGAGCGCCGCGCCCCTTGCTTGTAGACTTCGCCCTTACTGACTCCGGTTGAAGTACTCATCGGACCCGACGATACTGGCGATCACCACTTCGCTCGGT
>DATGIQ010000165.1:0-22985 GCA_035295665.1 Gemmataceae bacterium
GTACGGCCAAAGACGGCAAAGCCAAGTTCGATCTGCATCAATTTGATCCGGAATATTTTGCCCGGCTCCGCCAACGAGTCGAAGCGGCCGGGCGAAAGGGGATCTACGTATCGGTCATGCTTTTCGAGGGTTGGGCCGCACAATTCACGGATGCCTGGGACTATCACCCGTTCAACGGCCCGAATAATGTGAACGCAATCGATGCGGATGACAAGGGGGTCGGTTACTTCACGCTCCCGTCCACGCCGATGGGAAAACAAGTCCTCGCGCTGCAGGAAGCCTATGTGAAAAAGGTGATCGACAGCGTAAATGATTTGGACAATGTTTTGTATGAAATCTGTAATGAGTCCGGGGGCTTCTCGACCGAGTGGCAGTATCATCTGATCCGTTTGGTGAAACAGTACGAGCTTCAAAAATCCAAACAGCATCCGGTCGGCATGACATTTCAATACAAGGGTGGAACCAACGCAATGTTGTTCGAGAGCCCTGCCGACTGGATTTCGCCCAATCCCGGCAATGGAAACGAAAGCTATCGTGATAACCCTCCCTCGGCGTACCGAGGCAAGGTGATTGTCAGCGACACCGACCACTTCTGGGGACACACGGGCGGTGACGCCCTTTGGGTGTGGAAATCGTTCTGTCGGGGCCTTAACGTGCTATTCATGGAGGAACTGACTCGGTCACCCACATGGCAAGATTCGGCTCGTGAGGGGATGGGACAGGTGCGGCGTTACGCCGAGAAAATGAACCTTGCGGCCACGGTCCCCGCGGATGCCTTGTCGCAAACGAAATACTGCTTGGCGGAACGGGGCAAAGAGTATCTGGTTTTCCAATCGGGAAGCCAGGGAGAATTCACGTTGAACCTCAGCGATGCTCCGGGGAGCTTTTCGGTGGAGTGGTTCAGCATCAGAAAAGGAACGCCGGTGTCAGCGAAAGCAATCGAAGGCGGTGCGGTCCGGACCTTCACAACGCCCTTCGGTGGTCCTGCCGTGCTGTATTTGAAGCGGCAGTAAATGCTTGCAAGCTGCGCCATTGCTGCCAGCCCATGATGGTGCTAGCCTGCAAAGATCGGCAACCATCTCAGAGGACGAGGCCCGCGATTTTCATGCCTGATTTCGAGCAACGGATCGCATTGCCAATCGCGGCCTACGATGAAGGACTGGCATTCGTTCGAGGGCAGGGAATGCTGAACCAAAGGCTGGCGCGAATCGCCGCGAACTCATGAACGCTGAATGAGGCCACGATTTTCCGATTGACTCGTATGCAATGTTCTCCTCCACCAATGAAAGAGCACCTCAAGGTTCCGTGTCCAGTGCCTTCAGCATCCGTTTCAAGGCTACCTGTTGATACGCTTCGCGGAGCAATCGGTTCACTTCATCCCAGTCCGTCTGGTTATCAATCCGAAGAGAGACCCACCCTTGATGAGCTGCGTGCGGAGTGGGGAAGAAACGGCTATCTTCCAGCAGTTCATCCTGCCGCTCGTCGCTCATCTTCAGGCCAAGGGAGAGTACGCGATCATACTCCCCAAATGCAGCGAACATCTTCTTGCCGGCGCGAAAAGTCGGATGGCCCCAGGCTTCAACTTCGCAGCTCTCCGGCAACGCCAAACAGAGGGAGCGCAGCTTCTTGAGCGCTTTTCCGTAGCGGCTCGTGGGCATCGCGAATCCTCTTGCGACCAGCTGTCGCCTACTTGGGGCAGAAAAAAGCCTCCGCCAGTCTCACGGGACCACCGGAGGCTTACCGCTGGTCGCTTTCCCCTGTCGAGTTACGGCCCGTACTGGAGCGTTACCGGGTTCGTCTTGGTGAAGGTCATGAACTCCGCATTCCCGATGGCAGGCGGCCCACTCAGGACCGGATCAACAAAATATCCCAGGTAATTCCCTTGCGGGTCGAATTGGAGTACCCCGCCGGCCACATCATCCCCCACGTAAAGGTAGCCGTTGGAATCGAAGAGGACGCTAATTGGGTCGTTGAGCGGGCTGTTCCCCTTCAGCACAAAGGGCTGGATGAAATTGCCGTTCGGGTCATACTGCATGATCCCGCCCGCGTTGGCCGCGGTGACATACAGATTGCCATCCGGTCCAAACGTCAGACCATTGATGCCGGCGGAGAGTGCCCCGTTATCTCCCTGCGTGAAGACACCCAGGAAGTTCCCGCTCGGATCGTATTGCAGCACCTGACCGGTGTTGAAGCTCGCAACATAAAGGTTGCCGGACGCATCGAAGACAAGTCCCCGCGGCCCGCTCAGCGGGCTGCTGCCTGCCGCGACAAAGTCGCCCAGGTAGTTGCCGTTCGGGTCGTATTGCTCGACCTTGTTGGAGCTCTTGCAGGCCACGTAGAGGTTGCCGGCTGTGTCGAAGATGATGCCGCGCGGCCCGTTCAGCCCTCCAGTGGGCGCAGTGGCGAAGCTACCGAGGAAGTTGCCGCTGCTGTCATAGGTGAAGATTGCCTTCTGCGAATCACTGGCTACATAAAGAATGCCTGCGTTCCAAACGAGGCCCCGGGGCCCTCCCGGAATCTCCGCGCCGAAATCCGCAATGAAATTGCCGTTGGTCTCATCGTATTGCAGGACCGTATTCGGGCTCGCGATACTGCCAACAAAGAGGTCAGCCTGCGCGGCTGGCGCCACCAAAGCCATCACGGCAGCCGCCAAGAAGCCGCCGAGAAGGCCGTACCGAGAACGCATAGTCACCATGTTCTCCTGCTCCTTCACTGTGAAGTGAACCCCTCGTTTAATCCCCGATCCGCTGCACAGCGGAACTCCCGGTTTAAGAACAGAAAGTGGCCGCAAGCGATTGTCCCATCGACTGGGAGGAAGCAAATCGTCCCGCTTCCGCCTCGTCCATTTGCGAGTCGCCACCCTATTGCCTTGTAACCCCTGCCGATGCCGTTTGCAACAAAAAACCCTGAAAATTGTCCAACGAGGGCGACGGTCCACCAGCATGGCCCCGCGCCCGAACAGCGAGTCGCTTGTCAGCAACAATTCCAGTCCGCTAACTTCGGCTGCCCGCCTGAAGGAAACCAGGATACTGGCTGGATTATGAATAGATGATGAGAGTACGGCCCACGCGAAGTCGGCGAAAGGAGTCTTGCGGCCCGAGGTTCCCTTTGAAGGGCATCATCTGGTTCTCAGGCTGTCGCAGGTGGCGGTAGAGAACGTGCGTGGCTCTGTGCGCGTCCTCTGCGTTCTCCGCACGCAATGCTTTCTGTTTAAGTTGCGCGACGAGAACGTAAAGGACGCGGAGCCAGTATCAGGACGCGCTCGTTGATTCCACTAACCCTGGTGAATCTGGTGCCGGGTTTCAGTGCCCTCGCTACTTCTGCGTCTTCTTCATCTCCTCAACCCGGTGCGGCAACACGTCGGGCACGATCTGCACCGGCGTCGTAAACTTGAACGGTACCGTCCCGCTCCCAGGAAAAGTCAATTCGACAAAAAAGGCGGTCCAGCCTGTTGCCGGCGTCGCCACCTTCGCCAAATAGGCGCCGTCGGCCGTACGTTCCAAGGGAGATTGTTTGTAGGCCGGGCCAATGGTCACCAGTCGGAAGTCGCGCGCTTTCGGGTTCGTCGCCTGCCACAGATGGACCTCGGCTGGCTTGTCTTCCGTCTGCACGCGGAGCGAGCCATCGGTCAACACCTTCCAGCTAAAGCGGGGCAGAGGCGACCGATTCAAGATCGCCTGATAAAAGGCCAGAATGCTGTCCTGGGCATCGGACCCCCGCAGGGAATGGTCGGCGTTGGGTACATAGCGGAGATATTTCACGCCGGGCAAATCATCGAAGTAAAACTTGGAGGAATCGGGCGGAAAATACTGATCGCCGGCAGCGTTGAGGACAAACTTCGGCATGACCAAACGGTTCCGGTAGAAATACGGATCGACGATCCGCAGCAGCTCGGCGTATTCGGGGGTGTCTCTGCGCTGCTGGATTCCATGCCGCGTATAATCGCCGACGGCTTCCGCCCAGAACCCGTAGGCGCAAAAATGATTGATGCCGCAAGCCCGAACATTCACCACATCAATGACAATGGGGATGACCGCGACCACCCGGCGATCCACTGCCCCGGTAAGCCAGGTCGTCCAGCCGCGTTTGGAACCGCCGGCAACGACAAATTTGTTGACAGCGATTTTCCCGCCGGGCTCGCTTGCCAAGAGTGCAGTTACCGTATCCATCGCCCGAACCGCGCTCTTCACCATCGGCAATCGGGGCAGCCAGGTCGGATCGTGCGTATCCATGAACTTGACCCAACTGTAGGCGATAAGGTCGTCCTCGGTCCGGGGTTGGCCGTCGCCATTAAAGATCAACGGCTGGTTGGGAATCATGCGGAGTTCTGCCACGACGGAATTGGTGGCCCTGGCTACCCGGACGCTTTGGGGGCTCGGGGCTTCCGGAACTGGGCCGTCGTTTCGACCGCCGCCGATGGTCAGCAGGGCGGTGTCGTGTTGGACCGTCTTTGGCTTGACGATGATGAGCCAGTGCTGCCACACCGGCCGGTCCACTTCAGGCACCGATCGCCAACGCTGCGATTGCAGATCCACGATAAACGTCGTGATGCCGTCGCCGGGAACCGTTTTGACGACCTTCCAGGCATACGTGGGGTCCGCTTTGCTGACATACTCGTCCAGCGGAGTCTTCGGACCATTCACCGGCTCGGCACCAACCGCGCCCGGTGGCAAAGCCAGTCCCGCAACCAGGATGATCCCTGTCAAGCGGTTCGTCCAGTCGTTCCTCATGGTTTCCCTTTCGCTAAGTGCGGCCACTCCCTGAAGCAAATGAGCGGAATTCTGGAGCCATTGTACCAATTTCCGCCAAGCGGAAAGCGGTCGCCGAAAGTTAACACGGGTTAGCGCAAGCATGTTAACTTCCCTTAACGTCCCGTTTCGCCAGGGGCAAAAACGGCCGCGGGATTCAACGCCGGCAGAAACACTGGGCAGGGGTCACTCCTGGCCCACGCCCCTGCTTCTCGAAGCGCAAGTGCTGAGCTAGCAATCAGCTACGCCTGGTTTTGATTGTTTCACAATTTGAAAACGATCGGAGGAACGCTTCCTGGGATGCGCTCGCAGCGAATTTCTGTTGTTGGCGCAAGAAATGCGTGTCTAAATGCCATCGCCAAAATCCGCAAAAGGCTCGCACTGTCCATCTTGCGGAGGATTGGTTTCTCCGCTGGTTTGCTTACGATTCGTGCCCGATCCATTCCTTGCCTGGAAGGAGTAGTGATGAACTCGCGCGCTGTTTGGAAGGGGATTATGATGATGGCCCTCGGGGCCGTCTTGGCCTTCGGCTCCGTCGCTCAGGCTGACGAGATCGGAATTAACTTTACGGGCGGCAACAACGCGGGTGCTCCGACCTCGTTGTTGGCGACGGACATTGCCGGCGTGGTACCACAGGCCAATTGGAACAATGCCAACGGTACCGGAGCGACCCTGAACGGTCTGCTCAATCAAAACGGTGTCGCCACCACGGCCTCGGTGACCTGGCATGCGGATGGAACGTGGGGCAGCGGCACGGGAACCGCGAGCGGCAATGCCAAGTTGTACAATGGCTATCTGGATTCCACCGGCACGAGTCCCACGACGGTGACGGTCTCCGGGCTCGCCGCCGCTGGATTGGCAGGGTCTTATGATGTCTATGTTTATTTCACCGGCGATGGAGCAGGAAGCAATCCGCCCCGAAGCGGCAACTACACGATTGGCTCGATCACCCAGCTAGCCCTCGACACAATCGGCTTCAAAGGAACCTTTGTCCAGGCCACGCCGGCCGATGCCAACGGTGGCAATTACCTTGTCTTTTCGGGCCTGTCGGGTGACAGTTTTACCCTGAGTGCGAATCCGGTCAATTTCCGGTCGCCCGTCAACGGCATCGAGATCGTTAGCCCCGCGGCGGCTCCCGTCCCCGAACCAACGACCTTGGCGCTGGCCGGGATGAGCTTGCTCAGTTTCATGGGCTATGCCTGGAAACGCCGCCGCACGGCTGCGTAACTTTGGCCGGGTATCAAACCCTGTTGATCCAAGTGTGCTCTTTCAAACTCATGGGCGGGCCTGCGGGCCCGCCCATGTTGTTTCCCGGTGCTTCTACCGTTCCCAGCTCGGCTTGGGGCATTCTCTCTTACATGGTCCGGTTGGTGGTGTCGGTTTAGCGGCGATTCGCAGAACCGCGCGGGGCGCCTCCGCACGCGGTTCTGCGAATCGCCGCTCAACAAAATCGGACACGTTCAGCGGGACTGCGTATCGGGGTCCTCGGCATAACTGCGCGAATGGCTTTCGCCAACATTGCGCGCAGAGACGCCGAGTACCCAGGGTTAGATAGCGAGGGTTTCGGACGAAACGTTCCAACTCCCTCTTTCCTCAACTCCTCCTTTCGTGTTCAATACTCACTTTCGATCGTGTCCCGACCAGGAGGCGACCGCCGCATGGAAATCCTTCTTCCCGCCGAGCGCATCCAGGCCCGCGTGGCCGAGCTGGCCCGGGAGATTGCCGCCGATTATCACAACCGGCCGATCACCATCGTGGGCGTCCTCACCGGCAGTCTGATTTTCCTGGCTGATCTGGTCCGTCACCTGGATCTCCCGCTGCGGATTGGACTGATCCAGGCATCCAGCTATCGCGGAGCCGCCACCACGCCGGGGGAGTTGCACATCCAGCCGGAGTTGGTTCCGGACGTCCGCGGCCGGCATGTCCTGCTGATCGATGATATCCTGGACACGGGGCAGACGCTGGCTTACCTTTCGGACCACCTTCGAAACCTGGGAACGGCTTCGTTGCGGGTGGCGGTGCTGCTGCGGAAGCGGGGCCGCCAAACGCTGTCCCTGGAACCGGATTATTGCGGCTTTGACATTCCCAATGCGTTCGTGGTTGGCTACGGCCTGGATTTTAACGACGAGTACCGCAACTTGCCCTATCTTGCCGTCCTTCCGCAAGCCGACGACGATCGCGGATAGACAATGGAGAGGTGCCCATCGGGACGGACGCGCTTCGCCCCGGCAATGCTCTCTCCTCCATCGCCATGAATCGAGTTCTTCTGGTCGTTCCCACGCTAGAATATAGCGGCACCAGCAAGCAGCTTGTGCTGCTCGCCGCGGGCTTGCCAGGCTGCGGCTTCGAAGTAGGCGTTGCCGTGCTTGGAGACAGCGGTCCCCACGCCAAGGCGTTGCGTGCCAGGGGCATCACGGTTTACTCACTGGGATGGCGGCGGCTCATCGATCTCGGGCTCTTTGGCCGGCTACGGCGGATAGTCGACGAGTTCCGCCCGGAGGTGATCCATAGCTGGCATCCGCTGAGCTTGCGCGTCCTTGCAACGGCCGGTGCGGACACGACGAGCCGCCTCATCGCTTGCGCTCCCATGCAACAGCTTCCATCACGAAGCTCGGGGTATCCTTGGGACCGCTGGCTCCTTGGCCGTGCAGACCGGGTTGTGGCGACTGGCGCCGCCCAGGTGGAGCACTACCGGCGGCAGAGAATCCCAGCAACGAAAACCATCGAAGTGCCGCCCGGCGTCGCGGCCTGCACTCGGACCGGAGAACGGCTACCTCTTTGCCGTCGCCTTGGGATCGACCCCGATGCCCGCCTGATATTCTGTGCCGGTCCGCTGCTTCCCGAGAAGGGGTTCCAGGATGCCATTTGGACCTTTGCGATCCTACGCTATCTGTTTGAGGACCTGCACTTGATCTTCATCGGCGGCGGTCCGGATCAGCTCCGCTTGCAGCAATTTGTCCGCACGAGCGGATTGCAGAGCCATGTCCATTTTCTCGGCTACCAACCCGATGCTGCGGCGCTTTTGGGACTCGGGGAAGTCGTGTGGGTCCCGAGCCGCCGGTTCGGTGGCGTGAATGTCGCCCTGGAAGGGATGGCAGCCGGCCGGCCGGTGGTGGCGTCGCGGCTGCCGGCGCTTGTCGAAGTCATCCGGGACGGTGAAACTGGCTTCCTGATCGATCCCGGAGATAAAATTGCCCTGGCACGCCGAACCCGCAAGCTGCTGGATGATCCAAAACGCTGCCACGAAATGGGCGAAGCCGGCAAGCAGCGCATCGAAAAACATTTCGCCGCGGCCCGGTTCGTGGAGCGCTGGGCTCAGCTATACGAGGAGGTGACGCACGGTCCGAAAGGGTAGCCGGACCTGGGGGTGAATTGCCTCCCTCTTCCCATTTGCTCCAACGCCCCATATACCACTCAGCGCAGACAGGTTCAGAGAGGGCTTCCCCAAGCCAGGAGGCATGCGCGTGAAAGATGTCTTGACGTTAATCTTGGCCGGCGGCAAGGGCACGCGTCTCGATCCGCTCACCCGCGACCGGGCCAAGCCGGCCGTTCCGTTCGGCGGGCTGTATCGCATTGTCGATTTCACGCTGTCGAACTGTGTGAATAGCAATCTCCGCCGCATCCTAGTCCTGACGCAGTACAAAGCGCGCAGTCTCGATCGGCACATCGCGGCCGGGTGGGGATTCTTTAGCCGCGAGCTCGATGAATACGTCGAGTTGCTGCCGCCACAGCAGCGGATCGACGAGCACTGGTACAAGGGAACCGCCGACGCCATTTATCAGAACATCTATAGCATCGAAAAAGCAGACCCACGCTACGTGCTAATCCTGGCCGGCGATCATATCTACAAGATGGATTATGGCGACATGATCCGGGCCCATCTTGCCAATGGCGCCGACCTCACCATCGGCTGTATCAGCGCGCCGGTGCGGGACGCCAGCAGCTTTGGCATCATGCAGATTGATAGCCAGGACCGGGTGCGTGGCTTTCAGGAAAAGCCGCGCGAACCGATGCCTATGCCGGACGACCCGCAGCATTGTCTGGCGTCGATGGGGATTTACGTGTTTACGGCCCGGCCGATGTACGAGCTGCTGTGCCAGGACGCCACCCATCCCAACAGCGACCACGACTTCGGAAAGAACATTATCCCCGGCATCATTGACAGCCACAAGGTTTACGCTTTTCGCTTCCGGGACAAAAACCGCAAAGCCATCCCCTATTGGCGCGATGTCGGCACCCTGGATGCGTATTACCAGGCCAACATGGACCTGGTCGAAATTGATCCCGTGCTGAACTTGTATGACCTCGAGTGGCCGATCCGCACCAATCAGCCACAGTTGCCGCCGCCGAAATTCGTATTCAGCGACGAGGGCCAGCGCGGCCAGGTTCGGCGCGGCGAAGCCCACGACAGCATGGTCTGTCAAGGCTGCATCCTCAGCGGCGGCCATGTCCGCCGCAGCATCCTCTCTCCCAACGTGCGGGTCAACAGCTACGCCTTGGTGGAGAATTCGATCCTGTTCGATGGCGTCGACGTCGGCCGGCACTGCCGAATCCGCCGGGCGATTGTGGATAAGGACGTGCGCATTCCGCCGAATACGACCATCGGCTACGACCTGGAGCACGACCGCCAGCGCGGCTTCACGATCTCAGAACAAGGAGTCGTGGTCATCGCCAAGGCCGAGCTGCCCGAGACATTTGCGGCCCGGGCTCGTGCGCAGGGACAGGAGACCGTATCCCAGGTTGGGCAAGATGGGAGGTCGTTTTGACACGCTTCCTCTCCGATGGCGCAGCCGTGAACACCAAGAGTGCACACAATCGAGGTTGGATTTGGTTTTTTGTCGTGCTCGTCCTGTTAACGGTGATGGGAATCTGTATCCAGATCTGGTACAACCCGACCGTGCCGCTCACGTCCTCCTTGCTTGCGGAGGCGGAGGCCAAATGGAAAGAGCATGGACCGCTTGACTATGATATGGATTACACCATCAAGACGCTGGAGAGCACGGAGCATTTCCACGTACAGGTGCGGCAAGGGAAGGCAGTTTCCGTGGTCATGAACGACAAGGTCCCCTTGGAATCCCGTCTTTACACCTATCACACGATGCCCGCCCTGTTCGGATTCATCGGCGAATTCCTCGAGCAAGATTCCCAGCCCAACAAGCCGCGGACGTTCAGCAATGTTTTGTTCGACGCCAAGGATGGCCATTTGATCCATTACGTCCGCAGCGTGGCCATCCGGCAGGAGCGGGTGGAGATCAGCGTTCGGTTAACTCCATTTGCATCCGAGCAAACGCCCAAACGCTGAAGCCCGTACGGGGATTGGCTCTACGAGCCTGCCGCCCCTGCGAAGGTCCGCGGCATCCTCCGCTGGCGCGTCAGGCTGGTAGCGTACAAGTTCACGCACGGCTGGGATGCCGCCCACCCCTTTTCAAGCCACCGCTTATTCGTTTTTCTCCAGCTCTTTGACAAGCTGCTGAAAGTCTGGACGGGACCGCAGCACCATCAGTTGCTTGGCAGTGTGCAACTGGGCGACGGCGGCGGGATTGCGAAAATAGCCAGCCGCGTGGGCTTTCCTCAGCAACTCAACAGCCCGTGCAGCGCAGCGATCGCCGACACGGACGCGTTCGGATTGCGACAGTTTGGTATCCTCCCGCCCTGCCTCAGCGGCCAAGGCAAACACGAAGGCCAAGTTATAAAGCTGGTTTGCCTTAAGAATCTTGGCCTTCAGAAGGTCCTCTGCCTCCGCGGTGGCGCGTGTATGGTCACGCTCAAGTGCAAACACACAGGCCCGATGTTGCCGGATATCGCTCCCGCCAAAGAACGAAATCAGACCGAGGCTCTGGCCCTGATCGACCTCCTCGGCGAGGCGCAATTCCTGTTCCGCTTCCGCGTTCCGGCCGAGCACAGCAAGCACTTGGGCTCGGCCACCATAAATGTTGAGCAGAACTTCCCGGGCCTTCGCTTGCCGGGGATCCTTCTGAAGCAGGGCTTGCAAGGGCTGAATCCCCTTCGCGTAGCCCTGTAGTGCTTGTTCGGGTTTTTCCAGTGTTTGCAGCACAAGACCCAGGTTCCAACAAATACCGCCCAATTCAATCGTGTAGTCCGCAATTTCCGGGTATACGTCCACCAGGCGCTGGTAAATGACCCAGGCCTGCTGGAAAGCCTGTTCGGCCAAGTCGGCGCGGGCCGTCCTGCTAAACAGGACACCAAGGTTGATCTGGCTTGCGGCAAACAATCGTTGATTGCCACGCAGCTGCGGGTGAGTCTCCGCGAGTCGCTGGTAGATGAGCCGTGCCTGTAAAAACCCTTCCTCAGCTGCATCGGTGCGGCCTGCATCCATATGTAAACGGGCCAGGTTGGTGCAGCTGTCGGCCAAAGCGAACTGGTATTCGGGCAACTCAGGATGGGTATCGGCAAGGCGCTGTTTAATGACTCGGGTTTGCTGGAACGCCTGCTTCGCCAATTCAGCGCGAGCCGTGGCTCGGTATAGGTCGCCCAGTCGGTTGTAGCTCTCGGCTAACTTGTCTTGGTATTGAATGACTTGGGGATGGGCGTCGGCCAGGCGCTGGCGGATCGCCAGCGCCTGTTGGTAAGTCTGCTCCGCTAGACCATTGCGGTTCGTATTGTGAAATAAGTCCGCCAGGTTTGTCTGGCTCCAGGCCAGAAAGTGAGCGTACTCGGGTACGGTCGGGAATTCGCTGGCTAACTGCTCGAACAGCCGCATAGCCTCACGGTGAGCCCGTTCGGCAGCATCTGATCTGTTCGTGGCCACTTGGAGTAAGGCCAAGTTGTTATGGATCTTGGCCAGCTCCAATCGATAATTGGGAACGCCCGGGAAACGGGCATTCAATTGCTGCCAAAGATCGCGGCTACGGAGAAAAGCGGCGTCCGCTTCCGCAATGTGCCCTAGTCTCCATCGGATGTTGCCGACGCGCCGAAAGGCCAGCGCGGCACCCGCGACACTTGCTTCTTCCTCGCCGGTATCCCCCGCCAATTGTTCATAGGACATCAGCGCTTTTTCGAGGAACTTGCTGTGCTCGGGTAATAGCTGGTTCTGCTGGGCCAGCCATCCATCGATCACTTCCGACGACAACAGGTCCAGCGCGTCGCGCGCCTGCGCTCGGCGCCTGGCTTCTGCGGCCAGCGCTTCGTTGGTCCGATCCTGCTCGCGCTGCAAACCGGCGTAAGCCGACTTGGTGCGGCCCTTTTCCTGGTTGATCAGCACAATGCCGACCGTCAGCAACACCACAGCCGTCAACAGCAGCGCCGCCGCCCCGGTCACCAATGCTCGATGCCGCCGGCCCCAGCGCGCCAGCCGGGCAGCCGAGCCCTCCCGGTAAGCGGATACGGCCTCGTCGGCCAACCAATGTTCCAAGTCGGCAGCCATATCCAGGGCCGTGGCGTAACGCCATTCAGGCTCTTGAGCCATGGCCTTCAGGCAGATCGCTTCAAGGGGGCGCGGGATCTCTTGCCGACGCTCCCGGGGCCTAACAAACGCGCCTTGTTTGACCTTGGACACCAGCGCGCCAACCTGCTCGCCTTCAAAAGGCGGTTGTCCAGTAAGCAGAGCGTACAGTGTGGCACCCAGGCTGTAGATATCGCTGGCCGGACCTACTCGACTCCAATCGCCCTTGGCTTGTTCTGGACTCATGTACGCCGGCGTGCCAAGTACCGCTCCGGTGTGCGTGGGACTACCGGTATCCGCAGGCGTCGCCTGAGGCATGGACCCACTATCCTGCGCTGCCATCTCCTTGGCCAAGCCCCAATCGACGACCAGCGTTTCGCCATAGGGACCCAGCATGATGTTGTGCGGCTTGATGTCCCGGTGCACGATACCTTTGCTGTGGGCATAGGCAATCGTGTTACAGACGGCGACGAATCGGCTCAACAACTGCCGCAGAGCCAGACCTCCGAAATGGGCTCGTCCAGTTGCATGAAATCCCTGGATCGCCTCGTGAAGCGTTTGGCCTTGGATCAAGCGCATGGCATAGAACGGGCGCCCGTGAGCATCCTGTCCCATGCTATGGACCGGCACGATATTAGGGTGATCCAGGCGGCCGGTGATCTCGGCCTCGCGGAGGAAGCGGCTACGGCTGTGCGGATTGCGGTCGTGGGGCGCTTGCAAGCATTTGAGGGCTACTTCGCGGTGCAACTGTTCATCACGGGCCACATGCACTTCCCCCAATCCACCCTTGGCGTGAAAGCGCAGCACCTCATAGCGCGATCCGGTACACAATGCATCGGCTGGCTGGAAAACGGAAGGACCGGCGGTGCCCGGATCTGAAGGCGTCCCTCCAGCGGAAGCTTCCTCACTGTGGACGTCCCCAAGGAGGGCATTCATGGATTCAAGCTCGCGAATCCGCCGCTTGAGCGTTTCCGCCAACTCGGGGCAGTCCCGGCACAATTCCTCCGGTGGCAGCGGCGTGCCCTGGGCGCGCAATTCTTCATGGCGGAGCAGCAACGTGGCAAGCGGATTTGGCTCGGACATGGGCGCAACCCTCGCCGGGCGTCGTTCGTCAACTTCCAGGAAGATTCCCTTTGAGAGCCTGGTGAAGCCTCTGCCGTGCGGCCAGCCAGCGCCGTCTCAAGGTGGCCTCCGAAATGCCCAGCAGCGCCGCGGCATTGGGCTGGGTCAAGCCCTGATACCACAACAGATCGAATACCTCCCGCTCCTGGTCCGGAAGGGTATCCACTTGCTGATGAAATTCGGTCCAGATGGCCAGCTGGCTAGGTTCGAGCGTGGATTGTGCTTGATCGGCCGGAGTGCTGGCCGAGGCATCCCCCCGTATACTACTGGCCAGGTTGGCTCCGATCCCTTCCGGTCCGTAGTGGTGTCGGGCGAGATCGATCAGTTCGCGGCGGATTTGCAGGGCAGCCAAGGTATAAAAATCACGTGCCGTACGCGGCGTTACCTGGCCAAGCGCCGTCCAAAGGCGCAGCAAGGAATTTTGCAGCACGTCATCGGTAAGCTCCCAGCGTTTCACG
Source organism: Gemmataceae bacterium (assembly GCA_035295665.1). GTDB lineage: Bacteria > Planctomycetota > Planctomycetia > Gemmatales > Gemmataceae > DATGIQ01. Next base: position 13,731 of record DATGIQ010000165.1, read on the forward strand.
CGGGCAAAGTCTTTGAGCATTTTGCGGGTGAGGCGGCGGAGCCGGTCACAGGCGTGGCCAAGCAACTGCTCGCGGGCAGCTGCATCCCCCGCCTGTAGCCGCTCGATCCACAACTGCACTTGCTCGATCTGCCGGGATGCCCCGTCCATCACCAGGGCCCCTTTTTGCAACTGGGCGTTTCCTGAAATGCGGCGGCGCGACGCCACACTCCCGGGTTCGGTTCGCTCCTGCTCTGGCCAGTATACCCTCTGGCATCGGAAAGACACAAAAGATTTCACAATTTCGTGAGCGGGTTTGCCAGGAATCTACGCTTGGCTGGGTAGAGAGTTCGTTGGGCATCCCGTGTGTTCGAAACTCTATCGCAGCGCCCTTTCCAGAGGAGTCGTTTCATGTCCCGGAACATGTGGAACAAATGGCTGAAATCGTCCTCGCGTCTGTTCGGCCGTCGAGTTCGCCGGCAGGCCAGTGTGAGCCGTTTTCGCCCGCGGGTCGAATCGCTTGAAGATCGTTGCTTGCTTGCGGCGACCATTACGGTTACCTCCACTGCACCCTTTGATTCAGGAGATGTGCTGACACTCCTGCAAGCGATCGGAGTGAACAATGGCACCCTCCCCCTGACGGCGTTGACACCGGCCGAGCAGGGCTTGGTCAGCGGGGATCCGACAGGGGGCGGCAACACGATCGCGTTTGACATAGGCGGGGGGGGAAAACAAACGATCGTTGTCCCTGCCGGCCTGCCGCCGATCGACGTTTCCGCGACCATCGACGGCAGCACGCAACCAGGCTTTGCCGGCACGCCCCTCGTCCAATTGGTTCCGGGGGCTGCCGTCACTGGCAGCGCTGCGACATTCGGCTTAGACATCACCACGGATGGTTGTACGATCAAGGATCTGGCGATCGGCGGTTTCTCCACGGCAGGAATCAACCTGGCCAGCAACGGCAACATCGTCGCCGGAAACTTTATCGGCACCGATCTTTCCGGAAAGAAGGCCTTGGCCAACGGCGCGGGAGTATTGATTACCGGATCGAACAACACCATCGGCGGTCTGACCGACGCACAACGGAACATCATATCGGGCAACGACACGGGTGTCTTCATGGACGGCAGTGAGATCCTGACCAAGCAGAACATCGTGGAGCACAACTACATCGGGACCGATGTGAGCGGTACCGTCACCCTGGCGAACCTTGTTGGTGTGGACATCCTCGATGCGCCCAGCAACACGATCGGTGGCCTGAGCGGAGCTGCGACCCGCAACATCATCACCGGCAACAGCGTTATGGGCGTAAACCTGGAAGCCTCCAGCAACGTCGTGGTGGGCAACTACATCGGCACCGACAAAGATGGCACCGGAAAGGTGGTTGACCCCATCACGATGAAAGCGGGCAACACCGTGGGTGTGTCGATTAGCGGGGTGAGCAACACCATCGGCGGGGTGACAGCCGAGGCGCGCAACGTAATCTCGGGAAACGGCCTCGGCGTCCAGATTAACGGTACCGGGGCCAACCTGGTGCAGGGCAATTACATCGGCACGGATCAGAGCGGAATGATGGGACTGGGAAACGATTCCGGAGTGGCCATCGTTTTCGCAAGCGGCAGCACCATCGGCGGCACAACGCCCGGGGCCGGCAATATCCTTTCGGGCAACACTCACTTTGGGGTCATCATTGTTCAGTTCTCCACAGGCAACAGCGTCCAAGGCAATCGCATCGGCACCAACTACCTGGGAACCGCCCCTGTGCCCAATGGCGACGGCGGCGTTCTCATTGCCCTCGGTTCCAGTTTCAACTTTATCGGAGGCGCAGTGGCCGGGGCGGGCAACGTCATCGCGGGCAACGGCAAGGTGGGAGTTCTGGTTACCGATGCCCAAACCTCCTTCAACGGGATTGGCGGCAACACGATCGGCGGCGCCGGCCTCCTGGCCAACGGCGGCGATGGGGTGCTCCTGGCTGCCGGATGTAGTTTCAACGACGTGGGCGGCTCCGTCGCCGGGGACGGCAATGTCATTTCGGGGAATACCGGCGTGGGCGTCCACATCACGGGCCCCGCGACGATCGGCAACCAAGTGGGTGCCAACTTGATTGGCACCAATGCGACGGGCACGGTTTCCCTGCCCAACTTTGATGGGATCGGCATCGACGGCGGCGCCAACAATAATACGATCGGTGGCTACACACCAGTTGGCCTGATCGGCAACCTCATTTCCGGGAACCTGCACGAAGGGATCCGGATCGTGGGCAACGGGACCACGGCGAACGTTTTTCTACACAACTTCATCGGGACCGATGGCGACGGCAAGACCGCTGTACCGAACCTGGACAATGGCATCCTGATTAGCGACGCCCCTGGAAACAAGATCGGCGACAATACCAAAAGCGAGGTATTCTTTCTCGCCGAAGGCAACCTGATCTCGGGGAATACCCACGATGGCATTGTGATTTCGGGAGCGAACGCCAGCGGAAACCTAGTCCAGAGCAATTACATCGGCATGAACCTGGACGGGGACGACAAAATCCCCAATGGGGACAACGGCGTGCGGATCGACGGAGCCCCGAGGAATGTTCTCGGGCAAGATCCCAGTGCCGCCATCGGCCATTTTCGCAACCTGATCACGGGCAACGGAGCCAACGGCGTCTACATCAAGGGCATGACTGCGGATGGGAATGTGATCAGTGCCAACTATATCGGCACACGGTATGGGGGCGAGACCCGGCTACCGAGCTTGATCGGCAACGGCGGCGATGGCGTGCGCATCGACGGTGCCCCGAATACCTTCTTCAGCGATATTGGTTCCGATCCGGGGATCGTCATCTCAGCAAACCACGACAACGGCATCGAAATTCTGAATGGGGCCCAGGGCACCAAGGTGACCAAGTGCGCGATTGGCACCGACTTACAACGCAACATCGCCCTCCCCAACGGTATTGACGGCATCCGGATCGATAACAGCACAAATAGCCTGCTCAAGGGGAATGAGATTTCCGGAAATACCGTACAAGGCGTCCATATCCTGGGTGCGGCGGCCACCGGAAACAGTGTAGTAAGCAATAACATTGGCTACCATCCGCAGGCAATGGCCCCTCTGCCCAACGGGCAGGACGGCATCTTGATTGAGCGGGGTGCCTCGCAAAACACGCTTGGCGGTGCAACCGCGGGCGCGGGCAACGAAATCTCGGGTAATGGGACCAACGGTGTGGAAATCGACGGGCTCACGACGGATCAAAATGTCGTGCAAGGGAATACCATCGGCGTCGATACGACGTTTTTCGTGGCCGTGCCGAATGGCAATGACGGCGTGCGTATCGGCGGGGGAGCAGCCAACAATACGATCGGGGGCGCCGCTGCCGGTAATGTGATCGCCGGCAACACGCAGAACGGGGTGGAGATCGCCGGCTCCAATAGCAATGCCGTGGAAGCGAACCGAATCGGAAACGTCGTTGGTCGGGCTGGAATTCTCAACGTACCGAATGGCAACGACGGCCTGCTCGTCAACAACGGCGCCGCCCAAAACCAGATCGGGGCAGTAGGGGATGGGCTCAACAATACCATCTCCGGCAACACGAAGAATGGCGTCGAGATTAGCGGTGCCGGCACCAATGGCAATCGTGTGCAGAACAATTTCATCGGCACCGATGCCAACGGCGATGACGGGCTGGGGAACGGCAAGGATGGCGTGCTCATCATGGGCGGTGCGTCCAACAATTCTGTCGGCGGTGGGGTCGCCGGCGCCGGCAACGTCATCTCCGCCAACGACGTCAACGGCGTCGAGATTACCGGCGCCCGCACGAACGGCAATGCCGTACAGAACAATTTCATTGGCACCAACCTCCAAGGCGTGCAGGGGAGAATCCCGTTGCGCAATCGGAAGGACGGCGTGCTGATCAGTGGTGGTGCGGCCAAGAATACCATTGGCGGTGGGGGCGTCGGCGGCCCGAACCCCAATGTCGGCGGCCGGATTTTCAACCCGATGCTGAGCAATCTGATTTCGGACAACGGCGCCAACGGTGTCGAGATCACCGATGCCGGCACGACAGCAAACGTGGTTCTGCAAGATGTGATCGGTACGGACCTGACGGGGACGGTTCCCTTGGGAAATGGGGTCCTCGGTGGCGGAGATGGGGTCTTGATCCGCGGCGGTGCGTCTACAAACACCATCGGTGGCCCGCTTCCTCCAGCAGGTGCCTCTCCTGGGTTTGCCAACCTGATCTCGAGCAACTCCGGCGACGGCATCCGCATCATCGATCCTCAGTCAACGGGAAACTCCGTGTTTGATAATTTCATCGGCACGGATGGAGGTGGCCTGGCACGGCTCCCCAACACTTTGGACGGAGTTCTCATCAGCAATGCGCCCAATAACTTCATCGGCGTCCCCCTGGCGGCCGCGAACATCATCTCGGGCAATACGAACAACGGCGTCGAGATCCGAGGCGCGGCCGCGGCAGGAAACCTCGTCGAATTCAACTCGATCGGTATCGCCTTTAACGCAGCCGCCCTAGGGAACAGCGGCTGCGGAGTCTACGTAAACGGTGCTTTGGGCAACAGCATTTCAAACAACACGATCGCCTTTAATGGAACGCGGGGCGCCCTGCCGCCGACAGGGGGAGTGATCATCGTAGACGATCCGGCCACGCCGGCCGTCCACGCCACCAGCAACAAGATCGGTGCGAACAGGATCTTCCTGAATACCGGGCTGGGGATCGACCTTGGCGACGATGGCGTGACCCTGAACGATGCCGCGGGCCACGTCGGGCCAAACAACTTCCAGAACTTCCCGCTCCTGACCTCGGCCATTTTTGATGGCGTGAATACGACCGTCACGGGATCCCTGCAAAGCAGCGCTCCAGGTCCCTTCACGATCGAGTTCTTCTCCAACACCGTCAAGGATCCCTCCGGTTACGGACAGGGGGAAACGCCTTTGGGCGTCCTTGCGAAGACGACCGATTTACTTGGCCACACGAGCTTCAGTTTTACGGTCGTCGGGAGTTTCCTCGGCCAATTCATCACGGCCACGGCCACGGATTTAAACAACAACACCTCGGAGTTCTCGGGTGCGACAATCGTCGGCCTGCAGTCCGTAGCCGACGTGGCTCTGACTAATACGGCCGCGGCAAGCGTGGCCGAGGGGGGTCGCCTCACCTACACGATCACCGTCCACAACAACGGACCGAGCGATGCCGGCAATGTGGTAGTAACCGATGTGCTCCCGGCGAATGTCCAATTCGTGTCGGCAAATTTCGGAGCGGCTACCTTTGCTGTTACAGGTGCCACCATCAGGGTGACCCTTCGCACCCTCGCCAAGGGCGCCACCGTGCAGGGGACCATCGTGATTCAAGTTCCCGAGGAAGGGGCCCTGGCCAACCTGGCCACCGTGTCCAGTACGACGTTCGATCCCAATCTGAGCAACAACAGCCAGACGGCCAATACGACCGTGACCGATCCGGCCGTGTTGGCCACGCCCGGCAATGTGAGCGCCACGGCCGGTGCGCCCTTCCGTGGCCCGGTGGCGACGTTTACCGATCCGGGCGGATCGGAAGTGAATGCCGGCGACCCGGCCGCCGTCCTCGACGCGCATTACACAGTGGTGAGTATCAACTGGGGTGACCGCACTCCATTCGACACGAAGACAGGCACGCTCAGCTACAGCAGCAGCCTGGGTTCCACGACTGCCCCGTTCACGGTCACCGGCAGCCACACGTATGCGGCCGCGGGCTCCTACATGATCACAATCACGATTGGCCATGAAGGGGTTCTCACGACAGTGACCAGTCCGGCCGTGGTCACCAATCTTGGCCTCTTCATCGGGCCGCAGCTGACCCAGCCGATTAGTTTCTGGGCGGGATTGCTGGGTCAGGAACTGCTTCGCAGGTTCGGACTCACTGCAGGTGGCCAAACGCTGGGTCAGTGGTTGGCCACGACCTTTCCGAATCTGTACGGGGGAATGAACGGAGCTTCGAATTTGAGCGGCTTCACCAATGCCCAAGTCGCAACCTACTACATGGGTCTGTTCAGCAGCAGCGCTGGCCCAAAGTTGGACGCCGCGGTACTGGCCACCGCTCTGGACGTTTTTGCAACAACGCTCTCGCTTGGGGGAATGGCTGGGACGAGCTATGGTTTCCTGGTTAGCGTCTCCGGGCTGGGGTCCTATTCCGTCAACGTCGGCTTTAGCGGGCTGGCCTTCGGTGTACCCAATAACACGGTGCTGAACGTCTACCAGATCCTCCTGGCGACCAATGAGTCGGCGATGAGCGGGGAACCGTGGGGAACCAATCGGATGCTGCGCGACCAACTCCTTGCGGTGTTCGAGTGGATTGATGGGCCCGTTTGAGCCGGCTCTTCTCTGGACGGAGGGACGGTTTATCACCTAGCCTCTTGCATCTACCATCCCGCTCCGCTACAGTTGATCCCGATCGTCACCGATTCGCGGTGTTGTGGAGCGGTTCGGCGCGAGGTGTTCGGTAAAGATCTGCATGAGACTTCTGTCGGTCGTGCACGCGGTCCTGCACTTTTTGGTGGCCCTGGCTCTGCTCTCCGCGGGCTGTCGCCAGCCAGGCCTCAATCGAGCGCCGGAATCGGGAGCCAGCCCTCCTTGGTTCCTCGACATCACAGAGCAAGTTGGCATCCATTTCCTGCACGATGCCGGTCCCGAAGGAAAGTTTTTCATGCCCCAGATCATGGGCTCTGGAGCTGCCCTGTTCGACTTTGATAACGATGGTCGGCTCGATATCTACCTGATCCAAAACGGCGGCCCCGGCTCTCCATCTTGCAATCGTCTCTTTCGGCAAGGTGCTGACGGACGGTTCGTCGATGTGAGCAAGGGCTCGGGGCTGGATATTGGCGGGTACGGCATGGGCGTGGCCATTGGCGATGTCAATAACGACGGCTGGCCCGATGTGCTCGTGACCGAGTATGGCGGCGTCCGGCTCTTCCTCAACAACGGCAACGGCACGTTCAGCGAGGTCACCCAGACCGCTGGCCTGGAGAATCCTCTGTGGGCCACCTCAGCCAGCTTCGTCGATTATGACCGCGATGGCTGGCTCGATCTCGTCATCGTCAATTATGTCGATTACGATGCCACGAAAATCTGCACCGAGCCCGGTGGGAAATCGGATTATTGCGGGCCGAGCTCCTTTCCTGGCACAGTGACGCGGCTGTATCGCAATCTGGGCGTGAAATCCAGACCAAAAGACGAGGAGACCGGGAGACAAGGAGACAGACAGCAGCTCTCCCCCTCTCCGCCGCTGCGGGTCTCCGTGCCTCGATTCGAAGATGTGACGCTCCGAGCGGGGCTGGGCCGAGTGCCCGGACCGGGGCTGGGGGTTGTTTGTGCCGACTTCAATGGCGACCGCTGGCCCGATCTCTTCATCGCCAACGATGGCGAGCCCAATCGGCTCTGGATCAACCAGCACGATGGCACGTTCACCGAAGAAGCGGTCGTCCGCGGCCTGGCTTACAACAGCCTGGGGCGCGCCGAGGCCAACATGGGGATCGCCCTGGGAGATGTGGATGGGAAAGGTGCGTTTTCGGTGTTTGTGACGCATTTGACCGAACAGACCAACACGCTCTGGAGCCAGGGACCGCAGGGAATGTTTCAGGATCAAACGGCGCAGGCTGGCCTGGCAAGCCCGGCTTGGCACGCCACCGGCTTCGGCACGGTCCTGGCCGACTTCGATCACGACGGGGCTCTCGATTTGGCCATCGTCAACGGCCGGGTCCGGCGGGCAAAACATCCCGTGCTGCATGGGCCAGCCACGACGCTCAGCCCCCATTGGGGCGCCTATGCCGAACGCAATCAACTCTTTGCCAACGATGGCGCCGGTCGCTTCCACGAGGTTTCGCCATCGAATCCTGCGTTTTGCGGAACGCCGAGCGTCGCCCGTGGCTTGGCGTGCGGGGATGTTGATGGCGACGGTGCCCTCGACCTTCTCGTGACGACCGTGGCGGGGCCCGCACGCCTGTACCGCAACGTGGCTGCTCAGCGGGGGCATTGGCTGCTGGTGCGTGCCCTGGACCCGATGCTCAAACGCGATGCTTACGGTGCCGAGGTGATGGTTTCGTACGGCGGCCGACGTCAGCGACGCTGGGTCAATCCGGGTTACAGCTACCTGTGCAGCAACGATCCCCGCGTCCACTTCGGCCTCGGTTCCACAGCACACATCGACGCCATCGAGGTTCTTTGGCCCGATGGCCGTGAGGAAACGTTTCCCGGTCGAGCCGCGGACCAAGTGGTCGTTTTGCGAAAGGGCGAAGGCAAAATCGGTTCCACGGAGCCCCGCCCATGAAGAAGGCCTTGATGCACCGAAACGCTGCCCAGCGAATCAGCCGAGTGCGGCTGCGAGGCAGGTTCCTCTGGATGACTCTGCTCGGCTTGGCCGTGCTGGCCACGGTCGTCGTTGGCGCGGCCTGGTATCGAATGGCTGCGCCTGCACCACCGACGGTTTCCCTGTCGGACCTCGACCCGGCCGTGGCGGCGGCCATCGAAACAGCCCAGCGGGGAGTCCGCGAACAGCCTCGGTCCGGTTCGGCCTGGGGCCGTCTCGGGATGGTTTTGCTGACGCACGATTTTCCCGCGGAAGCCCGCATTTGTTTGACCCAAGCAGCTCGGTTCGATCCTCGTGAGCCTCGTTGGCCCTATTTTCAAGGGATCGTCTTGCATCAGGAAGAACCCGACTCGGCGATTCCAGAACTTCAGCGTGCCGTGGAGCTTTGTGGTGACGAAGTGGCCACACCGCGTTTACTGCTGGCCGAGATCCTTTATGCCCAGGGCCGCCGAGACGAAGCGGAGGCCCAATTCCAACAGGTCCTGCACCACGAGCCCGGCAACGCTCGCGCCCATCTTGGCCTGGGCCGATTGGCTTCTTGGCGAGGCCAAGGGGCGGAGTGCATTCGCCACCTGGACGCTGCCAAAGCCGATCCGCGAACCCGGAAGGCTTCTCTCACTCTCTTGGCGGAGGTCTACCAGCGACTCGGCGACCAGCGAGCCGCAGACCAAGTACTGCGTCAGCTCGCGACCTTGCCGGACGATGCGGCGTGGCCGGATCCCTTCCTCCAGGAATTGCTGCGGCTGCAAACTGGACAGAAAGCCTACCTGGATCGGGCCAACCGCTTGCTCGACCAAGGCCACACCGCCGAAGCGGTTGCCCTGCTGCAACAGGCGGTCCGTGAGTATCCCAACGCCGATTGGACCTGGCTCTTGCTGGGCAAAGCCTTTCTGAAACGCAAGGAACTCCCTCCTGCCGTGGAAGCCCTGCGCAACG
>DATGIQ010000166.1:0-8029 GCA_035295665.1 Gemmataceae bacterium
CTCAAACCGTCTTGCGGGCCGTGTTGACCAACCTACCCCGCTTGGGCTTGCTGCGGGAAACGTACTCGCTGCTAAAGACGGCCCGCGTCATGGAACAGTCCCATCCACCGCAGGGAAGGCGAGTCACGGAATTCAATCACCTGTTTCAGTCCGCTTATCAAGCGGTCGTCGAGGCGGTGGTGGATTCGGCCGGCGCTGCCGATCCAGTCACTGGCCACGATCAAGAGCTCGTCGATCTGCTGGAAACAATCACCCGGCCATTCTTGACGCTCTGGGTGGAGCATAGCCAAACGTTGCAGCTATCGGCGGTCGAGACCATCGCCGGCGACGAGGAATGGCAAGCGCTGCGGGCCTTCGTGCAGCAGTATGGCGGCGATCTTTTCCATGCCAAGTTCATGACCTTGGCCAATCTCCGCGGGATCCTGCACCGCGGCGTGGATGCCTATCTGGAATACCTGCGCGACAATCCCGACCCTCTGCACCCGATCGCGCTCATCGAAGACCTCGACCAGGCCATGAACCGAGAGCAAGCCGTGCGCTGGCTCCAGTGCATTCTCCAAACCCTGATCGAGAACTACGAAGAATACAAAGATTACAACACCACGACGCCGCAATCGGATTATGGCCAAAACCTGTACTTGCTGCTCGATTTTCTCCGGCTCAAAGCGGCATATGAACGGCATTCGTGGCGGCTGCGTCCGCTGATCCTGGCCCATGAAGTCCTGGCCCGCCGCAAACGGAGCGATTTCGCCCATTCGTGGGAGGAGGCATTCACCCGGCTTACCCATGATTTGGCCGACCAATATCTGGAGCGCTTGACCCAGCTAGAGCGCAGCCACGGCATGCATCTGGGGACGGTCGCCGACCGTCTGCAGGAACGGTTCGTGAAGCCCTTGGCCCTGGACCGGCTGTGCGCGTTGATCGAGCCGGCGATGGCCGAGGCCCGGACATCGGGCGAAGGTCTCTCGTTCGGACGCCTGGAAAAAGAATTGCAGGTACTGACGGCTAACCCAACCGGCGTCGGGCTTGATGTGCCGCACTGGCTGCGGCGCTTGGAGCAGGAAGTGCAGCGCGTCCGGACTGGACACACCGCCATTGCCGTTTTGGCCGAGGGGTTCTTGCATGTGCCGAAGAGGGCCTTGACCGTGCAGGAGCTCAAGCAGCAAGTCGAGGATTGGGAAAAGCCGTTGGATGGCTCCGGCTAAATGAACGCACCAGCAAAGGTTTGTGGCGGTCCTTCGCTGCTGCGTCAGGCTGCTCGGCTGCCTAGTTACGGACATGGATATGTGAATCCGTTTGCGGTAGGGCGGACGCGAGAATCTGAAACCTGTCTGCGGCAAAAGTAGTATTCTTGACGAGAAGGCAACGCGGTATCCTTTTGGCTCGCCTTGAGTGCTTGCCCGATTTTCCGCATTCCACCGTAATGGAATCCACAGCGCTTGGGCCTAAACCACTACGATTGTGACCGCATCGAAGGATGGGAAAGTTCATGAGAATGGCTGCCGTTTTCCTGATTTCTCTGAGCCTGGCTCCGCCCCTAGGGGCGGATCAGATGAAGCCGGTCCCGACGCGGACTTACCAGGTCCCCTATCGACTGACCAGCACCAACCATGTTCTGGTCCGCGTCAAGATCAATGGCAAAGGCCCGTACCATTTCATCCTCGATACCGGCGCCCCTACCCTGTTCGTCTCGACGGCCGTTTGTCGCAAGCTCGGCATCGAGCCGGACAAGAAGGGCTGGGGTACGTTCGGGCAATTTGCGATCGAAGGGGGCGTTGCTCTCGACAACGTCCGAGGCCGGGTAGAGGATCCGTTCCAGCTCGAAGGGATGAATGGCCTCGGCTTGGCGGGAACAGAGCTGCATGGCGTCATCGGCTACAGCGTGCTGGCGCGATTCCAGCTGGAGTTTGACTTCACCAAGGACAAGATGGGCTGGACGCCGCTCGATTTTGATCCGCCCATGCCACAGGGCCTCGACGGAGAGGCGGTGACCGGAATGAGCGCGCTGGGCGGCATCATGAAATTACTGGGAGCTGTGCTCGGCAAGAACCCCGAGCAACCGATCCTGCTGCGTGGCTACTTCGGCATGAGCCTGGAAGATGGCGACCATGCGGTGCGCGTAAAGGGCGTCCTTACGGGGAGCCCGGCCGATACCGCTGGTTTAAGGCCAGGAGATGCCATCCGCCAGTTTCAGGGAAAGGCCGTTCGGTCCGTGAACGATATTCGCCGCCTGGCCGCCAAGCTCGCTCCGGACCAATTCGCCACCCTTCAGATCGTCCGAGATGGACAAACGCAGATCCTAGACATCAAAGCCGGGAAGGGGTTGTAATCGTGAAGCGATCCTTGTTGGCCGTTTGTTTTTTGCTCGCCCTCGCGGCTCCGCTCCGGGCCGAAGCGCTGGCGCCCCAATCCGTGAGCGTGCCGTTCGATCTGCTCATCACGAAGCACATCGTTGTCCAAATCAAAATCAATGGCAAGGGGCCGTACCGGGTGATTTTCGACACCGGTGCGCCGGTGAGTCTGGTTAACACCAAGACGGCGGCGGCAGCGGGCATCCTCACGAAAAATGCCAGCCAGACCGCGTTCAGTCTGTTCGGCCCGGTCGCACCGACGACAATTACGACCCTGGAGATTGGCGACCTGAAGGCCCAGTCGGTGCCGGTAGTTGTCATGGATCATCCGACGGTCGGAATCATTTCCAAAGTTCTGGGCCCGGTGGAGGGAATCATCGGTTTCCCATTCTTTGCCCGATACAAGATGACGCTGGACTACCAGGCGAAACGGATGACCTTTGCTCCGAACGGCTTTGAACCTACGGATGTTTTGCAAACGCTGGTCACGTCCTTGATGGCGCGAGAAGCACCGATCCTCGAACCGATCGCCCCGGCGGCCCTGTGGGGATTCACGCTGGCCGATAAACATGATGATGAACGCGCCGGCGTCACCGTGCAGGAAGTGCGCCTCCAGGGCGCGGCCGCCAAGGGAGGATTGCGAGCCGGCGACCGCCTGCTGTCACTCGACGGCCGCTGGACCGATTCGGTAGCCGACTGCTATCGGGCCGCCGCCAGTGTCAAGCCTGGCACCAAGGTGCCGCTGGTCGTTGACCGACAGGGCAAACAGATCGAAGTCCTGGTCGAACCAGCGCCGGGATTGTAATTGCCGATTGACAAGATCCCCTCGTCGCCCAGGAAAATGGATGTGCTTCTTTCCGGCGGATCGATTATGATTGGAGGTGCCGACCCGGGAAGAGCCACCGGGGTTGGACAGGGTCGCCCCCTGTCTCTGGATATCTGAGAAGAGAGGAGTCCACGATGAAGAAGCAGCTGTTTGTGCTCTCGATGGGCGTTGCGGCATCCGCCCTCTTGGGCGCTTCTATGCTCCGGTTGGGCGCTGCGGACCCGGCGGCACCGAGCAAGAAAATCGCCAACTTTTCCCTGAAAGATATCAACGATCACGACGTTTCGCTGTCCGACTTCAAGGACAAGAGAGCCGTGGTGATTGTCTTTGTGGGAACCGAATGCCCCATTAACAATCAGTATATGGCCCGCCTGGCGGAGTTCCACAAAGCCTACGCGGAACAAGGCGTGCAATTCTTGGCCATCAATTCGAATTGCCTCGACACGGCCGAGCAGATCGCTGCACATGCGAAGCAGTATGCGATCCCCTTCCCCGTGCTCAAGGATGAAGGAAGTCGGGTTGCGGATGCGTTCGGCGCCCAGCGCACGCCGGAAGCCTTTGTTCTCGATGCCGGGCGGACGATGCGCTACCAGGGCCGCATCGATGACCAGTTTGGCAACCTGTACAAGCGGCCGGCTCCGACGCGCAAGGACCTGGCGATCGCCCTGGACGAAGTCTTGGCGGGCAAAGCGGTGTCCCAGCCGCTCACGACAGTAGCTGGCTGCTTCATCAGCCGGGCCATCCAGCCCAAGACAGAGGCAACCATTACCTTTACCAAGGACGTTGCCCGGATCCTGCAAAAGAATTGCCAGGAGTGTCACCGGCCGGGGCAGATTGGCCCGATGGCCCTGCTGACCTATCCGCAAGCCCGCGCCTGGGCCGACACCATTCGCGAAGTGATCGTGCAAGGCCGGATGCCGCCCTGGTTCGCCGACCCGCACTACGGCAAGTTCTCCAATGATCGCCGGCTATCTCAGGAGGAGCGCGACGCGTTGTTGGCGTGGATTGATCAGGGCTGTCCCAAGGGGGATGACAAGGACCTGCCACCGCCGCGAGAATTTATCACGGGGTGGACGATTGGCAAACCGGACGTGGTCCTGACGATGCAAGAGGAATTCGACGTGCCGGCCGACGCGCCGCGCAGCGGCGTACCCTACAAGTATTTTGAGGTGCCCACGAATTTCACCGAGGATAAATGGGTTCAGCGGGCGCAGGCGGTCGAAGGGAACCGTGCCGTGGTGCACCACATTGTTGTCTTCATCGTTCCCCCTGGACAGCGCTTCAATCCCGAACGAGAAGGCCGGGTGCTGGTCGGCACCGCACCGGGAGATATGCCGCTCATCCTGCCGCCCGGAGTTTCCAAAAGAATCCCGGCCGGCTCCAAGCTAGTTTTCCAGATGCACTACACACCCAACGGCACCGCCCAGAAAGACCGCTCCTGCGTCGGAATCATTTTCGCCAAGGAGCCTCCCAAACGTCAGGTGTATAGTCTGCCTGTACTCAACGCCCGGTTCGCCATCCCGGCGGGAAAGGACAATTATCAGGTCGAATCGGAGTGGACCTTCGTAAAGGACAACGCTCTGATCTACAGTTTCATGCCGCACATGCATCTTCGCGGAAAGGATTTCCGCTATGAAGCCATCTACCCGGACGGCAAAACCGAAACCTTGCTTTCGGTCCCGGCGTTCAACTTCAACTGGCAGAGCGCGTATCGGCTGGCCGAGCCGAAGGCAGTGCCTAAGGGGACGAAAATTCACTGCGTGGCCCATTTCGATAATTCCGCCAAGAACTTGAACAACCCGGACCCGACGAAGATGGTGTTCTGGGGAGACCAGACCTGGGAAGAGATGATGATCGGCTGGACGGAGTTTGCGTACGACAGGCCGGTTGAGTGAGGTACGGGCTTCGCGCACTGGATACCAGCGACCGCGTCCACGCGATGAACCCGCTGTGAGCAATGTGATTGCCATCCTCAACGCCATCGAGCAAGGGGAGCCGCAGGCGGCGCCTCAGCTCTTGCCGCTCGTCTCCGAAGCGCTGGCCCAACCGACGTCCGCAAAGCGCGCCGCTCCGCGCGCGCAAGCGCGTTCCAAACGGCTCGCTGGTGTCGAGCCGAAAACATGCGTTTCGGCTGCGCGCTGGGTTGCCGGCTCAACATCATGGCCTGCGCGATCGGCCCGTCGCGCCCTGCCCGACAGGAACGTTCGCCGAAAGTCCAAGGCCAACATGCGGCAGTGCCATTCGTTCCAGACACGTTTCGGTTCGTGTTTCTTGGTTTCACGGACCTTCCTTGGCAGTTCTTCCCGGTCCAGCCGAGCGCATGTTTCGTCGGCAAGCGGCTCCCAGAGGGCAAGGGAAGAGTCGAGAATCGTTCCACGCGGATTAAGGGAAAGGCAGAGTTTTGAAGCGAAGCCAGTTGGTCTGGCAAAGTCTGGACTCGTGGGCCGTGTGGCTCGTGCATGTCTACAAGTCCCTGCCACGAGAGGACTTCGCCCATGCCGCGCCGTCAGGTTTTCTGGGCAACACGGCCCAGGGACTCCCGCCCGCCGTCCATTCATTTCTTCTCCCTTGTCTGGTTTTCAGATAAACGCCGTGCGTTCCGAGCAGTTGCATTCCTCCGATTGCGCAGCTAGGTTTGGGGATCGAGGCAGTTAAAAACTTGCCCTCCCCGCCTGAAACGGTCCTTCCAGCCCACTAGGACGATGTTCTGAGGCACCTGCCTTGAAGCGGAACAATCCGAGCCATTCCCGTCCGCCGTACTTCTACTTCCACGCTGTCCAGGCATCGATCGGTGCGCCCCCGGCCGATACCTGCGGATGGTAGAACTCCCCTCATTAAGAAAGGGACTCTGCGCTATGGTGACCTCCATTCCTCACAAGAGGAACCGGGCGATGTTGCGCTCCGCACCCCGCTCCTCGTATCGCATGCAAGTGGAGAACTTAGAGGACCGAATCGTTCTATCGCTCGCCGGCGGAACCATTCTGGTCGCCAACAGCCCGCTCTTGGGAGGGGAAGCTCCGACAGGCATCATTGGCGTGGACCCAAACACGGGGGCGCAATCCCTGGTGTCCACGGGAGGAATGTTCTCCTTGCCCGAAACGGTGCGGCAAGGCCCCAACCAGCAGTTGTACGTGGCCGACTACTCGGCGTCGGGGACGGGAGCGATTATCGGCGTCGATCCCAGCACCGGAGACCAGAGATTGGTGGCGACGGGCGGGGATATTGACGGCCCGACAGCGCTGGCGATCAGCAATGGTTTCCTGTACGTCGGGGATGGGGCCGACGTGCCGAACATCGTGGAGATCGACCTGAGCTCGGGGCAACAACGGCTCGTCACGAGCGGCGGCAACCTCTCCAATCCCGTCGCTCTAGTGCCAGGTCCAGATAATACGCTTTACCTGGCGGATGAATATGCGTTTGGGGGAACCGGGGCCATCTTCTCGATCGATCTTCAGACCGGCGACCAGACCGTCGTTACACAGGGCGGGCTGCTGAGCCACATGATCGATTTGGGGCAGGATACTAACGGCGATCTCCTGGCCTACAACGCCGGTGGAAGCGTGGTTCGGATCGATCCGCAGACTGGTGCTCAAAACTTGGTGGCTTCCGATAGCACGCTGGCGGGTCTGGACGGAGGCACGGTAGACGCCAACCAGAACGGCACGATCTTCGTCAGTGTGCTGCCTTCGGATACGCTTCCGAGCAGCATCCTGTCCATCGATCCCAATTCGGGAGCAGAGCAAACGGTCTCCTCGGGCGGCGGTCTCAGCCTGGTAGCTGGCTTGGACGTCTTCAGCAAGGTCGACACGACCACCAGTATTGCCAGCTCGGTCAATGCATCAATGTTCGGACAGGCTGTGACCCTCACGGCCACCATCGACTCCCAGGGCGCAAGTGCCCCAACCGGAACGGTCCAGTTCCAGGTTGATGGCAACGACGTGGGAGATCCGGTAAGCGTTACGACCGCCGACGGCGTGACCACTGCCTCCTTCACTACCACCGGCTTGGCGGTCGGCAGTCATACCGTCACGGCCAGCTACAGCGGGGACGACTTTCTCATTGGCAGCAGCGGCACGTTAGCGGGCGGGCAGGCTATCAACCAGGCCAGTACCACCGCCGTGGTGGTCTCCTCGGCGAATGCGTCGGCATTTGGGCAGAACGTCACCTTCACGGCCACGATCAATGTCGGGGACGCTGGCGCAGGGATACCGACGGGTACCGTGCAGTTCCAAATTGATGGGAGCGATGTGGGCGCTCCAGTGAATGTCACGACGACGGATGGGGTAACGTCGGCCTCCTTTAGCACGAGCAGCTTGACCGTAGGCAGCCACACAATCACCGCGAGCTACAGTGGGGATAGCAATTTCGCCGGCAGCAACGGAGCGTTAGCGGATGGCCAGACGGTGAATCAAGCCAGCACGAGTCTGCTGCTCGTTTCCTCCGGGAATGCGTCGGTATTCGGCCAAAGCGTGACCTTTACGGCCACGATCAGCTTCGACGGCTCCGGCACACCTACCGGGACGGTGCAATTTCAAGTTGATGGGAGCGATGTTGGGACGCCGGTAAGCATCACGACCAGCGACGGCGTGGCTCTGGCGTCCTTCAGCACCACCAGCTTGGCCGTGGGCAATCACACGATTACCGCCAGCTACAGCGGGGATGACAGTTTCACAAGCAGCACCATTAACCTGGCGGATGGTCAGACAGTCAGCCAGGCCAGTACGAGCTTGGTGCTGGCTTCTTCGGCCAACCCATCGGTGTTGGGCCAAGCAGTGACCTTCACGGCCACCATCTCCATCGGCGACCCCGGCGCCGGTACACCAACCGGTACCGTGCAATTCCAGATCGATGG
>DATGIQ010000167.1:0-2068 GCA_035295665.1 Gemmataceae bacterium
CAGCAAGTCCTCTCCGGCGAGTGCTCGGCCAAGAAGCCTCGATAATGCAGCCAATTCTAACGGGCCGCTGCCCTTAACACAAGGAGACAACGCATGGAGAGAGGGGGAGAGGGGAGACAAGGAGAAGGGGAGACCAGGAGGCAAGCCGAGCTGCTGTCTGTCTTCCTGTCTCCTTGTCTGTTTCTAACGCACCGCTCCGCCGTTTACCCGGATAATCTGGCCGGTGATATACGCTGCCGCAGGAGACACCAGCCAACGAGCCACGACGGCCACGTCGTGGGGAGTGCCCCAGCGGCGGAGAGGAGTTTCCCGGCGGACGCGCTCCTGCCAGGTTTTGGAGGCGGTTGTTCCCCAGGCGGTTTGAATCCATCCCGGTGCCAGGCAGTTTACATGAACCTCTGGAGCCAGCGTCACGGCCAAGCTTCTGCTGAAGGCCATGATCGCACCTTTCGCGGCGGCAAACAGCTGACCGCTATCCCCTTCCATGCCGGTTTCGGCTTGGTCCCAGCCCATGTTCAGCACCACGCCGCGGCCACGGGCTTTCATGCGTTGCCCCACTTCCCGTCCCAAGAGCAACGTGGCCTTGACATCCACGGCGAGCAGTTCGTCCAGCTTGCGCAGGAATGACCAGCCGGCCGCCTCTCCGGTGAGCGTGTCGGCACCCGCATTGTTGATCCAGATGTCGAGACCGCCGGTCTGCTGCCAGGCCTGGTCCACCAGACGGCGACATTCCGACTCTGGACGCAAATCTGTCAGGATCGCATGGGCGCGAACACCGGCATCGCGGAGTTGGGCCACCACCGCTTCCGCAGCCGTCGCATTCCGACCATGGATGATGAGATCCGCTCCCGCGGCCGCCAACTCCAAGGCGATGGCACGACCGATGCCGCTGGTCGAGCCAGTGACCAGGGCCTGAAGTCCCTTCAGCTCCCCAGCTGGTGCGGGCGCAGGGGCCGGCACTTGCAGATCGCTCCACAATTCGCGCATGGTCTTGCCGAGCACAGGATGCTTCACGTCTGGAGCAATCTCGGCCAACGGCTGCAAGACGAAGAGCCGTTCGTGGAGACGGGGATGAGGCAGCGTCAAGTCCGGTCCGGACTGGACCAAGTCATTGTACAATAGCAAATCGAGGTCGATGGTGCGCGGCCCGTGGTGCACATCCCGGACGCGGCCCAGTCCCTGCTCGATTGCCAGGAGCGTTCGTAGCAGTTCTTCCGGCTTCCATTCCGTCTGGAGCTCGGCAGCAGCATTAAGATATCGGCCTTGTCCCGGCGGGCCGCCGACCGGCGCCGTTTCATAGTAGGAAGAGACCTGGCGAACCACGATCCCGCCTTTCTTCCCCAGAGCTTCGAGCGCCTGGTCGAGGAATTGGCGCCGATCGCCGAGATTGCTGCCCAGAGCAATGTATGCGGTGACGTGCACAGCTAGCGTGCTCCCACCCGGGATACGGATACGCGGTCGTTCCTCGATTTGCCGGGTACAACGTCCCCGCATCGGACTGGACGTTCCTGGCCCCGACCTTCAGAGAGGGATAACCGCTCCCTGAGGGTCACGGCTCGTCGATGCGAAGCTGCCTCAGCTCCGCAAAATCTCCACCGGCTGGAACACTTTGCCCAACACGTCCTTGCTGGAAACCCCCAGCCATTGATCCAGGACCGCCGCGTAGACTTGGCGGAAATCCGTGTGATGTTTCAAATTGCCCATCGTGTGATCGGTCAGGCTCGGATGCTTCCCGACAACGCCCGCGTTGACTTGGCCGCCGACCAGCAACATCGGAGCTGCCGCGCCATGGTCGGTCCCTTTGCTGCCGTTTTCGTACGGTCGACGCCCGAACTCCGAAAACGTCATCATCAGGATCCGATCCTTCTGTCCGCGAGCGGCCATGTCCTTGTAAAACGCGGTCATGGCCCCTGATACCTGCTGGAGCAGATTCGCATGGGCCGGCAGCTGGTTGGCGTGCGTGTCGAATCCATCAATTGACACATAAAAGATCCGCGCCCCCAACTGTGCATCGAGGAGCTGAGCAGCGAGCTTGAGCTTGTTGGCCAGCGGCGTGTTCGGGTAAGGA
>DATGIQ010000168.1:0-7191 GCA_035295665.1 Gemmataceae bacterium
CGTCTCCCTGTGTGGCCAATATGCACCGGCCGCTTCCTGTCTGCGTATTTGCATCAAGGTTTACGACCAGAACGAAGGGGCAGGTCAAATCACCGGCGTCGACAGGGCCTTGGTCAGCATCAACATCGAACCGGCCGGCAACTACGCCGATAAAGGTCGCTTCGTTTTGCCCCGTCCGCATGACATCGCCCCGGCCCTGCCACGACGAGAAGGCCCGATAGCTTTCCTCCTGGGCTGCTCTTGCCGAATAGCTACCCGCAACGCCCACCAGCACAGCGACTGTGCCGATGACAAACCACTTACGAAGTGCCTTCATGTTTTGTCTCCCTATCTGGTATCTGCAGGACGATAGCTTTCCGGATTCAAGTGCGCAGCCGGCCGATGGCATTTTTAAAAGCGGGTTTCTGTTTGAAACACCATGCCGCTCCCACCTCCGTCGAGATTGTCGAACTCGAAGCACCGAGTTTGAGTAGCAGTGAATTATCGTTCATTAACGCACCCTTCTCTTGTGGGTCTTGCTCCAACTGACCGCAGCCGACCGCGGTTGCGCAGAAGCTGGATTGCCGGCCATGGTGGCTCGGATGCAATACTCAATTGGCCAAAGCATTGAGCATGGCATGAGCGGGAGTGCTGGAAATTTGCATTTGCCCCCCGAACGGATTTCCCAGTTCGAGGATCAGAAAGATCGCGCTTGAGACCGATAATGCTGCGATGAACAAAGAAACGAGAACGGTAACATTGGGTTTTGTCAAAAGGCCGAAGCTAATGAAGATTGCCGTACCCCAGAAAACCAGACCGACCAGGAAGGGGACAGGCAAAGCTGGGCCACTCTCCTCATGGATCACAATCCAGCGAAACTGCCCCAGGCTGCTTGTGGCCTGCAATGCCTGCGACAAGAGCCACTTCTGGGCATCGGTGGCCGGCGTCAGTTTCAGCAATTCGTGTTCCATGCTCTCGACCGCGCTTAGGGCACTGCCATCGGAAGGTTCTTGTGGGCCAAAATTCTCCGTTGGCCAAACCGCCTGAAATTTGCGCACGAGCGCATCCCGAAGCAGGGCGCGAGCCGTCCGCGTTCCAGCCCCATATTCAGCAAGATGGCGATCAAGCATCGCGACATTCGCGAGACTCGTCGTATAGGCATTCTGGACGGCATTGCGCGCCGTGTTTGCGGACGAGATCATCAACCCAAGCACCAACGCTGTAAGCGTCGCCATCAATCCCGTAGCCAGCTTGATCACATCGGTCGATTCCGGACTGATCTGATCCGTTGGCAGGATCGCACGAAGAGCTATGCCTAGCATCGCCCCACCTGAAAGACAGGCCAGAGTGATGGCCGTTATCGCAAGTGAACTCACAAAGGCAATTCCTTCGTCTCCCCACAGCGCCAAGGAATGCCGAGACAATCCACTTTCGCTGCCGATTGTCGCTTGCAAACCGGCCGTGCTTCAGAGGGGCGGATCAGATACGCGAGCCGCATGACGCGATCCGTGTCGTTGCTCCGGACAGGAACTAGCGCGGCCGTGCGTGCCGTTCTGTTCGCTTCGCCCCTTTGCTTCAAGTAGTAGATGACCCAGGTGGTCTACTGGCGCGCCATCGCTACCTTGAAGCGTTCTTCCGGCGAAATCAGGTGGTCGTGATCGTCCTTCTCCAGATCGATCTGCACCCAGTTCACCTCGCCGCTGAATGCATTGTCTTTCGGGTCGTAGTCCGGCGACACGGCCGAGCCGGTTCCTCTGCCGACGTCGAGAGTTTCGTCGGCCGAGAATAGCATCGGCACCGTTGTCTCCACCCGGCCTTCACCGACTTTCTTGCCGTCCAAGTAAAGCGATGCATTGCCGCCCTTGGCCAAGCCGCCGCCATCGTATTTGAATTCCATCCGAACCTGGTGCTGACCCGCGGGGATCGGCTGGCTAGACTCTGCATAGAACAGCTTGATCCCGAGGAGGTTGTAGCAATACCGCAATTTGCCTTCCCTGGCGTACAGGCTCCAGCCATTGAAGGCGCCACCCTGGGCGATGATGACGCCTTCAGCGCCGGACTTCGGAACGACGACCTCGGCGGTCACCGAGTAGGACTTGTTCTTGGTGTTGACGACGGAGTTCTCCGTCAGCCGGCCCATGCCCCCGAACAGGATCTGCGTCTTGCCCCTGATGAGCTGAGGCCTGCCGGCAAGTTCCGGGTTCAAGCGTTCGACTCGCCGGTCGTCAAGGGGAAGAACGCTGTACTTGCCGGCTTCGATCAACCAGAGCCTCTGCAACTCGCGCAGTTTCTCAGGGTTGGTCTTCGCCAGGTCCCGGGCCTGGGTCCAGTCCTTGTTGGTGTCATAGAGCTCCCAAACGTCATCATCGAAGGCCGGCATCGGCTTTGTCATGTCCCAGGGCGTGCTGTGCCTGGTCACCGCGGTCCAACCTTTGTGATAAATGCCGCGGTTGCAGAACATTTCGAAATATTGCGTCTCGTGCCGGTCCGCCGCCTTGGCGTCATCGAAGGCATACAGCATGCTGAACCCCTCCAGCGGCGCCTGCTGCACGCTATTGACGATCGTTGGATGCGGCAGGCCGGCGGCTTCCAGGATGGTCGGGGCCACATCGATGACGTGGCAGAACTGCGAGCGGATTTCTCCCTTGGCCTTGAACCCGTTCGGCCAGTGCACGATCGTCCCGTTGCGCGTGCCGCCCCAGTGGGATGCGACCTGCTTGGTCCACTGGTAGGGCGTGTCCATTGCATGCGCCCAACCGACCGCGTAGTGATTGTAGGCCTTGGGTCCGCCGAACTCGCCGATCTTGCTCATCAGGAATTCGGGCGTTTCGACATGGGCCATGCCGTTCAACGTCGCCAGCTCGTTGAAGGTGCCGCTCAGCGTGCCCTCGGCCGAAGCGCCGTTGTCGCCGATGATGTAGAAGACCAGCGTGTCATCGAGGATCTCCAGGTCCTTGAGCGCATCGATCAGCTGCCCCACGTAGTGATCGGTGTGTTCCAGGAAAGCCGCGTAGATCTCCATCTCCCGGACGAGGATCGGCACCAACTCCTTGGGCATCGCGTCCCACGCGGGAATCTCCTGCGACCGCTTGGTGAGCTCGGCATCCGGGGGGATGACCCCCAGCTTCTTCTGGCGGGCGAAGATGGTTTCCCTCAACTTGTCCCAGCCCTGATCGAATTTGCCCTTGTACTTGTCCATCCATTCCTTGGGCACGTGATGCGGCGCGTGGGTCGCGCCCGGAGCGAAATACATGAAGAACGGCTTGTCCGGCATCAGCGCCTTCTGCTGACGCACCCATTTGATCGCCTTGTTGGTCATGTCCTCGGTGAAGTGGTAGCCCTCCTCGGGCGTCTTCCCCGGCTCCACAGGCGTCGTGCCTTCGTAGATGGCGGGATAAAACTGGTTGGTTTCTCCGCCAATGAAACCGTAGAAGTACTCGAAGCCGCCGCCGCCGGTCGGCCATTGATCGAATGGCCCCATGGGGCTGGTTTCCCAGACCGGAACTTCGTGGCACTTGCCGAACTGCGCGGTCGAGTACCCGTTGAGCCTGAGCGTGGTCGCAAGCGGCGCCTTGTCCTTCGGCAACACCGAGGAATAGCCCGGGGCAGAGGTCGCGACCTCGCAGATACCGCCCATATTCACCGAATGATGATTGCGTCCCGTCAGCAATGCCTGGCGCGTGGGCGAGCAGAGCGCCGTGGTGTGGAAGCGGTTGAACTTTAGACCGCCCTTCGCCAGTCGTTCGGCCGTAGGAGTATTGATGACCCCGCCGAAGGCGCTGGACGCGGCGAAGCCAACGTCGTCCAGAAGCACGATCAGCACATTGGGCGCGCGCGCAGGCGGGCGCAGCGGTTCGATGGGCGGAAACTTGGTGTCTGGATCCTTGGCGTCGTAGGTCGTCAGCCCTACGTGTTTACGCTCAGGGATTGGGAGGATCGCGCGCGATGGCTTGCTGGATTCATTGGCCATGACAACTCTCCCTGTATGCATTTTCAATGTTCGATTGACGCCATCGTCGCCAAGCAGCTCAGCGTCCAGCGCGAATGACTGCGATTTATTGTACGCCCGGTGGGGGTCGATCTGGCAAGCGCTATCCCAGTGCTGAGCGGTCCGGCCGGCATTGGCCGGCACTGCCATTGCCACGGAAGCTTGGACTGGACGCGGAATGACGAAAGTGCGACGCTTCGATGAAGTGAGGGTTGCAATGCAGCTGTCACCCTGCGCCTGGCGAGGAATCGCGGCCACGGTCGCCATATTGGCTCTCGTTGCCTGCGCCGACGCGGCATTCGCCCAGAGCGAGGGCCAACTGGCAAAAGAAGCCCAAAACCCCATCGCCTCCCTCATCAGCCTGCCGTTCCAGAGCAATACCAATTTCGGCGTCGGGCCGAATGATGCGACCCAGGAAGTTCTCAACATTCAGCCCGTCGTGCCATTCAAGTTGGGCAATGACTGGAACCTGATCACGCGAACCATCCTGCCTGTCATCTATCAGCCGGCTATCCCGGGCCTGTCAGGAAACACGTTCGGCTTAGGCGATCTCAATCCGACTTTCTTCTTCTCGCCGGCCTCCCGCTCCGGCTTGACCTGGGGAATTGGCCCGACTTTCCTGCTGCCGACCGCGACCGCCGACGTGCTCGGCAGCGGCAAGTGGGGCGCAGGTCCAGCGGCCGTCGTCGTCGACACGTCAGGCCCATGGGTCTTCGGCGCTCTCGTCAACAATGTCTGGTCGTTCGCCGGCGACAGCGACCGTTCGACAGTCGATCGCTTCCTGATGCAACCTTTCGTCAATTACAACCTTTCGCAAGGCTGGTATTTGACCAGCTCCCCCATCGTAACCGCGGACTGGGAGGCGGCGAGCGACCAGCGCTGGACGGTGCCGGTCGGCGGCGGTATCGGAAAGATTCTTCGCATCGGCACACAACCGGTGAACATGTCGCTTCAGGGGTACTGGAACGCTGTCTCTCCCGACAACGGCCCGGATTGGACGATCCGATTCCAGGTGCAGTTTCTGTTTCCTCGGTAAATCGGAACAGAGCGGCGACCGGCCCCACGACCCCGACCGCGGCAATGCCGGCGGCGGCGCATCCTCATCCGTTTCATCGCCCTCGTGCAAAACTGTAGCGCGCCTGGGAGGCCCCTGAGCCTGGGACAATTTCGACTGCAGTATTCTGAGAGCACCCGCGTTTGCGACGAGTGGGTGTACAGTTGGGGAACGAGCCGACGCCGAGTGGCGGACGATCAAGGCCGCCACGGCCAAATGGTTATGGGAGTTCTCGCATGTCCATGCCTCGTGCCCTCGCCTTCGTCATCAAGGAATTCAAGGAGATCATTCCGCCGACGCTGTTCTTCGGCATCGGTTTCAGCCTCATTTACCTGACAACGCAGCTCATCCTTGACGATTATCTGGTACGGCTCGCAAACTTCATGGTCGTGATCGGGGCAGCACTCGTGGTGGGGAAGTCGGTGCTGCTGGCCAACGCGCTGCCGATTTCCCGACGCTTCGAAGGCGCCCCCCTGATCCAGCCGGTCCTCTTCAAGACGACCCTGTTTTTCCTGGTGGTCTTCGTTGTCCGGTTTCTGGAAAAGCTCATCGAATATTGGCTGGGCGGCGGGACGGTTTCCGGGATTCCCGACTATGTGGCAAGCCACTTTACCTGGCACCGGTTCGCGGCGATCCAGATCTGGATCTTCGTCTTGTTCCTGATCTACAACTCGATAGCCGAGCTCAATACAGTGCTCGGCGACGGCGAGCTCCTTCGAATGATTTTTACCAGGCGCTCGTCGGGTCCAAGCCCGAGGCGCCACTAGCGAATCCGACACTCAAATAGGCTCCGTCTGAGTCAAGCAGGAGTGCCGTGAGCAAGGAAATCTACCGACTATACCGATACCGGCGAGGATGGTAATTTACCGAGGGGCACAATACGCCCCTGCAGCAGGAGGTTGGCATGCGCGGCATTTCAGGGTTGGTCTTGTTGGCCAGCCTCTTGGCGTTCGTATCGATGGGCTCCTACGCCCAGGTGGGCGTATTCGGAAATGCCATACCCCTCACCAAGCAGGACTACGCCGCAATGGCGGCGGCGGCTCAGCCGCTGCTGAACGATGACTCGCTGCCGATCGGCACCACGCGCGAGTGGAGAAACGCGGCCTCGGGGAATCACGGAGCGATCGAGCTCGTAGAAAGATTTGTATACGACTACCAAGGCAGCAAATTGCCCTGCCGCAAACTCAAGTATCATGTGGATGGGAAAGCGCCCGTGCAGCCGTACAATCTGGAACTCAACCGATGCAAGGTTGCGGACGGGAGCTGGAAGATTCTCTAGCCCGCGCGCGCCCCTTTCGAGTCTGCCGGCCCGGTTGATGGCATCCATGGTCGATTGTGGATGAGTTGAAATAGAGTCATTGCAATAAGGGGGGTGCCGATCATGTTCACAGCAGAGTTGACGCTGCGCAGGGCACTCACGGGAGCAGCGCTGCTCCTTGCGTTGAGCGTAACCGCGGCCAACGGCACTTACGCTGGCACGTTGGATCGCATTCGCCAGGCGAAGACAATTCGCCTCGCTTACCGCGAGGATGCGGTGCCGTTTTCCTATAAGAACAACATTGGAGAGCCGGCGGGTTTTATCGTGGATCTCTGCAGGGCGGTTGCGGCGAAACTCGCGCAGCAGCTTGAACTGCCGACGCTCAGCGTCGCCTATGTCTCCGTGACGGCGGCCGATCGCTTTGACGCCATCGAGCAGAACAAGGCGGACCTGCTCTGCGAACCGACGACTGCCACCCTGGCTCGGCGCGCCTTGGTCGATTTCTCGATTCCGACCTATATCGACGGTGCCAGCCTCATGGTGCGCTCCGACGGTCCTCGTGACTTGCAAGGAATGTCAGGCCAGAAGATCGGCGTGCTCGGCGGCACGACCACCGAGGACGCGCTGCGTATCGCGCTTAAGGATGCGGGGGTCACTGCCGACATCATTCTGACCAAGAGCCATTCCGAGGGGCTGGCGATGCTGGATCAAGGAACTATTTCGGCCTATTTTGCCGACCGGGATATCCTCACCACCCTGGTCTCGCAAAGCAAAGCGCCCGAGAAACTATTGGTCGGCGACAACTATCTTACCGTGGAACCATATGCGCTGGCGCTGTCCCACGGCGATGACGACTTCCGGCTTGCCGTCGACGAAGCCCTCAGTCACATCTACCGATCGGGCGACATCGGC
>DATGIQ010000169.1:0-7698 GCA_035295665.1 Gemmataceae bacterium
AAAAACGATGGGCGTTGGGAGGCGTACTGATCTGCGCCTTGTTGGCCAGCGGCGGGCTGTTTGGCGAGCAGCAGCCGCAACCCTCGAAAGGGAGGGGCAAGCTCCC
This sequence comes from Gemmataceae bacterium, assembly GCA_035295665.1. GTDB lineage: Bacteria > Planctomycetota > Planctomycetia > Gemmatales > Gemmataceae > DATGIQ01. The sequence goes on from DATGIQ010000169.1 coordinate 107, forward strand.
CCTCTACTGGAACAGGCTCGGCTTATCCGACGAACAAAAGAAGAAAGCCGTTGCCGTCCAGGCGGAATACAACGAGAAGATCGACGCCTTGAAACGAGACATCAAGAAGCTGGAAGACGAGCAATCGCGGGAGCTTAGAAAGATCCTGACCGATACACAGCGTGAAGAACTCCGGAAAATAGCCGCCAGCAAGACGCTGAGCGATCCGCCTTCCAAGGACGAACCCAAGCCCAAGGAACAGAAGAAACCAGGCGACAAATAAGTGCTGCGCCCGCGGCGCCCGTAGCAGATTTTTTCCAGGCCCGAAGTCGGGGCCGACTCCATCCAGGGTCGGCCCCTCGCCTTTCCCAGACTTCTTACAAGCCCCATCGGAGGAAGAGGCCATGCCCATCCCGGATGCCCCTGCTGCCGAGCAGCTGGAGACGTTTGCCAATCAGTTCCCCGGCCGTGAGTTCACGATCGAAATCGTCTGTCCCGAATTCACCAGTGTCTGTCCCAAAACCGGTCAGCCGGATTTCGGCACGATCACCTTTTCGTATACGCCGGCCAGCCGCTGCATCGAGCTGAAATCGCTCAAGCTCTATTTGCACCGCTACCGTAACCAGGGTGTCTTCTACGAGCATCTGGTGAATCGGCTGCTCGATGATTTCGTCGCCGCCTGTCAACCGCTCCGCTGCCGCGTTGTGGGCGCGTTCACGCCGCGCGGGGGAATCACGACGACTGTCACGTGTGTTTATGAAGCCCAGCGGAGCTCATCCTGAAGGTGGCCATCGGCGACCCAGCTGGGCGAAGACCCGGAAGAAGGACCATCGGAATCAGGTCAGAAGTGCATGTCGGATCCGATTGCCAGTTACCTTTTGCTCGGTTTCTCTGCTTTGGTTGCCGGGGCCATCAACGCGATCGCCGGCGGGGGCACCCTGTTCACGTTTTCTGCGCTCCTGACCGTTGTTGATCCCGTCACGGCCAACGCGACCAGCACAGTAGCCCTGGTGCCGGGCTCTCTGGCCGGCGCCTGGGGATACCGCCAGGAGCTGCACACGACGAGACGCTGGACGACATTGCTGATCGGGCCGTGCGTGGTCGGCGGGGTGATCGGATCACTGCTCGTGACGGAGCTGGATGAGCAGTATTTCGTGGCGATCGTTCCTTGGCTCCTGCTGACGGCGGCGTTGCTCTTCCTGGTTCAACCCGCCGTGGCCAGGCTGGCCGGCATCGGGAAAGAGCACAGGGCGATCACGCCCTGGACGCTGACGGGCATCGTCGGGTTCCAGTTTATCGTGGCCGTCTATGGTGGCTACTTTGGGGCGGGGATTGGGATTCTGATGTTGAGTGCCCTGGGCCTGATGGGATTCGCAAACATACACCAGATGAATGCGTTGAAAACCATCCTGGCCGCCTGCATCAACGGCGTCTCGGTAGTGGTGTTTGTGGCTGAACAGAAAGTGGAATGGCGATATGCCCTGAGCATGGCTATCACGGCGATTGTCGGTGGCTACCTGGGAGCCCGGATCGCCCGGCGACTCGATAGCAACGTGGTCCGCTGGGTGGTGGTCCTGATCGGCCTCGGCCTGGCCGCACATTTCTTCTATCAGCAATGGCGGTCCGCGCATACATCCGGATCATGAAGCCGGGCACTCGTCCTCTTCGCGCCCGCCAACGCTTGGCGGTTTTCAAGCCTGATCACATGCACACTTCTTGAGAGTGTGGCGGTACAATTGCAGCCGGTAGAGAGCGAATTCTTCTGTAGGAGAAGTCCTTGGCGTTTTGTGCGAGCTATACTCCTTGGTGTCTCGCGATTATTCGTACCAGGGCTCGACAACGCAGCATGCCTTCTTTTTCGAGGAATTCGCTATGGGGCTCTTCAGTTTCGGCACGCTACTTGCTGATGCACAAAACCTCCCAGATCCCGACTGGATCAGTTGGGCATTAATCGGCTTGTTCATTGTCGTGCTGGGGATCGCGTTTACCTGCGTCCGATTCATACCGAATAATCGAGTCGGGATTGTCGAAAAACTGTGGGGCCCTAAATCGTTGGCGGAAGGGCATTTGATTGCTCTGGAAGGCGAAGCGGGATACCAGGCCGATTTGCTGCGTGGTGGTCTCCATTTCGGCTTCTGGCGCTGGCAATATCGGATCCACCAAGTTCCCCTGGTCACGATTCCCCAGGGGAAGATCGGCTACATCTATGCCCGAGACGGCGAACCGCTGCTCCCCAGTCAAACCCTGGGCCGCGTGGTGGCGTCGAACAATTTCCAAGATGCGCGCGCGTTTCTGGGCGGCGCGCGCGAGGATTTCACGAGTGGGGGGCAGCGCGGCCGGCAGCGGGCCATCCTGCGGGAAGGCGTGTATGCGGTCAACCTGGCCCTGTTTACGATCATCACGGAGGATGTCGTTTACCGCCTCAACTTTGGCGGACAGAAAGAGCTGGAAACCGTCATGACCTGGCAGAAGGAACTGGGCCAAGTCGACGGCTTCAGCCCCGTGGTCATCGGTGCCCCCGTCCAGATGCGCGACCCGGTCAACCCCGACCAGCAACTGACGGTCGATAGCATCGGCATCGTCACCGTGCACGATGGGCCATCGCTGTCGCCAGGCGAGATCATCGCCCCCGGCGTCGGCAAGAACCCGTCAGAGCCGAATTACCACAACAATTATCAAGATGCCGAGGCGTTTCTCGCCGCCGGTGGCCGCCGGGGCCGGCAGTATGTGGCACTCACGGACGGCACTTACTTCATCAACCGCTGGTTCGCCACCGTAGAGTTGATCCCCAAAACGGTCGTGCCGATCGGTTATGTCGGGGTCATTGTCAGCTACTATGGCCGATTTGGCCGCGACGTTTCCGGGGACACCTTCCGCCATGGCGAGCGCGTAACCGAGGGCGAGCGCGGTGTCTGGGAGCGGCCCCTTGGCCCCGGCAAATATCCGTTCAACACCTATGCAGGCAATTTGATCCTGGTGCCGACGACCAATTTCGTGCTCCACTGGATCACCGGCCGGTCCGAAGCGCACCGCTACGACGAAAGTCTGCGCTCGATCGACTTGGTGACCAAGGATGCCTATGAGCCGCTTCTGCCTCTGTCGGTGGTCGTCCACATCGATTACCAGAAGGCACCCAGTGTCATCCAGCGTTTCGGCGACATCAAGAAGCTCATCACGCAGACCCTCGATCCGATGTTGAGTGCGTACTTTCGGGACGTGGCCCACAAAAAGACGATGCTCCAGCTCCTCCAGGAGCGCGACAACATCCAGAGCGAAGCCCGCGAGGAGCTGCGGCGGAAGTTCCGTGAGTTCGATATCGAATGCGTCGATGTGCTGATCGGCAAGCCCGACACGGCCGAAGCCGGCGGCAAGATCGAGACATTGCTGGAGCAACTCCGGCAGCGGCAGTTGTCGATTGAGCAGATCGAGACGTATGAACGGCAACGGGCGGCGTCGGAAAAACTGCAAGTCCTCAACGAGGCCAAGGCCCGCGCGGACATGCAAACCGAATTGACCCAGTCGCGCGTCCATGTCCAGATCGCGGAGAACGAAGGCGACGCCGACTTGGCACGGGCCCGTAAACAAGCCGAGCAGATGGTGGTCACGGCCCAGGCGGAGAGCCAGCAGCGTGTCCTGGCCGGCCGCGGTGAAGGATCGCGCGTGATGCAAGTCGGTCTGGCGGAGGCTTCGGTGCTGTTGCGCAAGATCGGCTCGTTCGGCGATCCGCGTTTGTACGCCCTGTCGCTGGTAGCCGAGCACCTCGCCAACAGCAGTCAGCCGCTGGTCCCGGAACGGTTGTTCATGGCAAGCAGCAACGGCGAAAATGGCCACACTTCCAGCCACAGCCAGGGATTGCTCGGGATGCTCATCGATCTCTTGGTGGCCGAAAAATCTGGTTTCGAGCTAAGCGACGCCAGCGGCACGGCCAGCCTGCACGAGTATGCCGAGCGGATGACGCGGGAAGTCATGCAGTCGATGGAGCAAGCCGCCATGGAAGCGAAGCCCATGGTTCCGTCCACGCCCCCCGCATCGGTTGCGCTGGCGTCGGCATCCGACCAACCGGCCGACGAAGATCCAGTGTTCACGGTGACAACGCAAGAATAATTGGCGGGTAATCCGAATCCCGTGTGCACTTCCAAGACTTGACGCTTCGCGCGGGTTTGCAGAACCACACGGTTCTGCAAACCCGCGCGAAATAGAAAACCCATTCGCCGCCCTTATCTGCGGCCATCGTAAAAGATGGCCAATCCTTTTTGATCGCGGAGTGTGGATCGCGTTAAAAATAATGCGCGTGCCAAAAACCCTGCGATTTCACGCCGGCTGTAGAGATAAAACTTGCGTCCCGAACTAACGTGCCGGGGGGAGTGCAGGATGGCAAAGCGAATCCCTTTCGATCTGCCCCAACGTCGCAAAGCGAGGCTGAGCTGCACCTCTTCGGCTGCGTACAATTGCGTGCTGAAGCCGCCGATCTGTCGAAACGCGTCCGCCCGGCAGAAAAGGAATGAGCCCGGCGCGCAGAGTAGAACCCTCATCAGCAGGTTGCTCAATTCGACTATGAATTGCCCAAGCAAAGGCGCCCGATCAAGCCCGATGGCACGTGTGCGTTCACGGATACAGTCTGATAACGATATGTCTACTCAGGAAGTCGTGTATGGCAGCAGAGATAGGGGTGGGCTACCGGTGAGCACTGCTTGCGAGCAGGCGGTCAAGACCTTTAATACTCTCTTCCCTTGCTGGCGACAGGTAGCCAAGATGCTCAGGATGTTGGCTACGAAACGATCACCGGTCAGACTATCACTGCCGTAACTTGTCTTCCGCCACTGGGCGGGATGTCGTTGCAATTTTTCCGCCGCATTATTCGTTGGCTCGATCCCCTCAACGCGTGCAAAGGTCCACAGGGCCGGCTCCAGCGCCAGCAGGTCGCAACAGGTCGCTTCCGTCTTGGGGCAGCCGCACCTACTGTCCGCCTCAAGCGTCTGATGCACGTCGGGACGGTACCAATGCTCGATGCGATAACGCAACGTCTTCCACTGCAGGGTTCCATCTCGCACGCGATGCCAAGTGTCGAACATCAGGTCTGATAAGAACAGCAAATCCTCACCGATCTTCGTCCCCGCATTGCTACGGTTAATCATGTCCTGAAAGTCTCGACGCAGATACGCCCAGCACAACTGGCGCCGTTCCACCGGCCAGAACAGGTAACCCGTGTACCGGTCCGTGGTCAAGATCGTGCCCGCCTCGATATCGACCAAGTCCTGAGCCACGGTACCGGCGCGCGAGGGATCAACGTGAAAAACGGTCACTTGGGCTGTCACCACTCCTGGCTGAGCTCGGCGGCCTTGCGTTTGCTCAGGCGGTAGTTTCCGGTCAACAGCCCCACGGTGCCTTGCAAACGCGGACCTTGACAATCGGACGGCACGCCGTCGGGCAAGCGCGCGCGAGTTCGGTGCCCGCAACGAGGGCACTGTAGGCGATGCAGTTGGTATTCAGTGACGTCGCGGCGAATCGGTGGCAGTTCTAATACTTGGTGCCGATGCGGCCGAGGGTCGTCGCCGTGCAGGGCGTGGCCGCAGCAGGCACAGGCGCTCGGCTTGCAAAGGATGATCTGAGCGGGCGGCAACAAGGGACGTTGCTGTTTGGGATGGCCTGGTTGCCCGCCACGTGCCCTACCCGAAGGCGGTTCGGGTGGTCGGCGCTTGACGGTGGGACCATCAGTGGACGGCCGCCGGGAAGAATTCGTGGAGTTCTGGTCCAGACGCTGTTCGAGTTCCGCAACACGCCGCTGGAGCGTCGCGATCTGCTCTTCGTAGTGCTGCATCACCAGGCGGATGGTCGCTTGCATGGCAGGGGAGGCCTGCTACCACAACTAATCCGGAATCAGTGGCGACGGACTCATGGTGTTGGATTAGGCAGCGGATCATCTGCTGTCAACTGCGATACAGGAACAGATACGGTGGCGTGCGACAGTAAAGACGGGCGCGGACCGACACTCTATGTACTTACGACCGAACGTTGTCTGACCGGGCCGGCATCCCTACATCAGCTGCATGCGTGTGCCGGCGGCAGGCGTTCATCCCCCGTTCGGCAGGGAAGCGATTGGGGGCACCCTGTAAAGGGTCCCTTTGAGGTCCCGATCATGACTCTACAGTGCCCGCGTTGCCAGAGTGAAATCCTGATGGAAGGAAAGCCGCCCCGCGAGATCGTCTGCCCTTCGTGCGGCTCCAGCATCCAGCTCGATCCCGACGGCACAGGCGGCTGGCTGCCCGAAGAGGCCCCCAAACAACTGGGAAAGTTCGAACTGCTCGAACAGCTCGGTAGCGGCTCGTTTGGCACTGTCTATAAAGCGCGCGATACGGAGTTGGACCGCATCGTGGCCGTCAAGATACCGCGAGCCGGGAGCATTCCCAAACAGGAGGACCTGAACCGGTTTCTGCGTGAGGCTCGCAGCGCCGCCCAGCTCAAGCATCCAGGGATTGTGACCCTGTACGACGCTGGCCACATCGACGCCACCTGCTACCTGGTCAGCGAGTTCATTCAAGGGACAACGTTGACCCAACACCAGAGCGGCAAACGCTTGAGCTTTCGGCAAGCGGCAGAACTGATCGCCCAGGTGGCGGACGCCCTGCAGTATGCCCATCAGCAGGGGGTCATTCACCGGGACATCAAGTCCTCGAACATCATGCTGGATTTGCAGGGTCGGCCGCATCTGATGGACTTCGGGCTGGCCAAACGGGCCGCCGATGAAATCACGATGACCTTGGAGGGACAGGTGCTGGGCACGCCTGCCTACATGAGTCCCGAGCAGGCCAGGGGAGAGGTGCGCAAGGTCGATGCCCGCAGCGACATCTACGGTTTGGGCGTGATCCTCTATGAGCTGCTGACCGGAGAGCTGCCGTTTCGGGGTCAGACACGGATGCTCTTGGTGCAAGTGATCCAGGATGAGCCCAAGCCCCCGCGGCGGCTGAACGACAAGATCCCCAGGGATCTGGAGACGATTTGCCTGAAGGCGCTGGCCAAGGAGCCCTCGCGGCGTTATCAGACAGCCAGCGCCTTTGCCGACGACCTGAAGCGGTTGCTCAGCGGGGAACCGATCCAAGCCCGGCCAGTGAGCCAAGTGGAGCGGCTGTGGCGCTGGAGCAGGCGCAATCCGGTCATCGCGGGCTTGAGCGCAGCCGTGCTGCTGCTCTTGCTGCTCGTGGCGGTGGTCGGGTCCGTTGGCTATCTGCGGACGACGCTGGCTTTGGGCCGGGAGGCGACCCAGCGCAAGCTGGCGGAGGAGGCAGAGGCCAACATGCGCCGCCTCTATTACGCGGCGAGCATGAATCTCGTGCAGGTGGCGTGGGAGAACCATAATGTCTTTCAAGTGAACGATCTGCTGGCGGAGACAGCCACCTTTCCGCAGCCCGGGTTCGAATGGTATTACTGGCAGCGGCTGTGCCGCGTTGAGCATCTGACCCTCATGGGGCATAAGGGTGGCATCACCGCCGTGGCGTTTGCACCGGACGGCCAGCGGTTGCTGACCGGCGGCACCGATGGCACGGCCAGGCTCTGGGATGCTACCGGCGGCCAAGAAGTTTTGTGCCTGCAGGGCCACCGAGGGCAGGTTACAGCCG
>DATGIQ010000170.1:0-9625 GCA_035295665.1 Gemmataceae bacterium
ATGCGCTGGAGGGCATCCCGATCCGAGAGGTAATAAATCTTATTGCCGCTCCACATCGGGATAATGTCCTGGTCCAGCGTGTTCGTGATGTTCTCCGTCTTTTTGGTCTCGAAATCATAGATCCAGATGTCATCCGCCATGCCGCCGCGGTACCGTTTCCAGGTGCGGAACTCGCGGAAGACGCGGTTATAAGCCAGCTTGCGGTCGTCCGGTGAGAACGAGCAAAAGCCGCCGCGCGGCAACGGCAGCTGCTCGGGCAAGCCACCGGTTGGCGCCACCAGGTAGAGCTTACCGAGGAAGGGATTGGCCTCATGCATGCGCGAACGAAAAACAATGTGTTTGCCGTCATGCTTCCAGCCCATGACGATGTTGTTCGGGCCCATGCGGTCGGAGACATCGTCGCGGTCGAGGGTTGCCGTGAATGTGAGGCGCTTCGGTTCGCCGCCCTCGGACGGGATGAGGTACACTTCGGTATTGCCGTCGTACTGGCCGGTGAAGGCGATCCATTTGCCGTCGGGTGAGAAGCGGGCAAACATCTCGAAGCCCTCATGGTTGGTAAGCTTCCGAGCCGTGCCGCCGGTGGCCGGGACGGTGTAGAGATCGCCAGCGTAAGTAAACACGAGCTGATTACCGTGGATCGCAGGGAAGCGCAAGAGCCGGGCCTCGTCCTGGGCCCGCGCAACCGCAACCGACGTGAACAACGACATAGCCACCAGGAGCCGCATGCTTCGCATGATTGCCTCCTCACGCGGTGCCCCGAACGACCTCGGAGGTCACGTGGGTGCTCGAGACCAATTCCCCGACTCGCCCAACCGGGCGGAACTCTACCTACCTTTGTACGATTTTAACTACCGCATCATGCGACGACCGCGTTCGAACATGTCAAAGGACCGCCTTGCTTTGGCATGAACGAAGGCCACGAGATCCGCGAAATTGACATAACCATTGTACTCGGCGCGATCCTCGGCAGTGAAAACACTGTCGATGCACGCCTCCCCAAGTGCCGCAATACGAAGCGCATCCGCTTGGCTAAAGTTGAAGTCCTCGAGAAAAGGCCGAGCCGCGTGAGGCGAGAGCCGCCTTTTCCCAAAGACCATTACCCGCCGCGACTAGATAGCAACTTCGTAGCTTGCTCATTCTCTCTGGGTACGCATGACGCTTCTCCGCCTCCGGCGCATTTTCCTCACGCCAGCTACTGGGACGGGCGAACTCCACGGAGAAATTCCACGGGACCGAGAATAACGGCAAGGTGTAAGGGCTACCGGCCCAACTTTTGAACCGGTAAAGCAAGTGGATTGTTGTTCCGCGGTGATTCAGCGCTTCAGGTATCCAACTCGATCCGCTTTCGAATGCACATTACAGGCCTGCGTGCATAAGCTTTATGGGCTGGTGGCAAGGCATCGGAATCTCTCGATCTAGTGTCGGGCCCAGGCTCCAACTTTTTCCGTCCACGATGATATCCTCGACGCCCTTGGCTGGTATCTCCCTCCGCAGGCTGTCGATGGTCGCCTGGCGGTCATGGGACGCCTCGTCGCGGAACTTGAAATGGACACCCCGTCGTTCGGCTAGCCCTGGTGTTTGGCTCGACGCTGGATGCTTGCCAGCGATCAGGTCGGCCAGTGGCTGATTGTCGAGGTATTGGTAGATGCCAGTTTCCCCCGCCGTGTGGTTGCACCAGCGCCACAAGGCGGTTCCTAGGTCTGTTAACTCCGCCGGCGTGGCGTGCCATTGCAGGATCACATCGCAATTGATGGACATGACGAGCTCCTTTGCGCTGGTCTTGGGAAAGCCGATCCTCGCGGAAACCGCCCGGTGGATTTCGGCGATCACCACAATGAGGGCGACGGCAATCAGCACACTCCCCGGTAGGGGCGCGAAGAAAGCGACCAAAGCGGCGCCCACCATCGCTTTGAAGTACCTGGGGCCGTAACGACTCTTCAGTTGCTTGAATCTCTTCTTCACCTGGACGATGACTCCGGTCAACACCTTGCGGGACAACGTGCTGACCTGACGACCCAGCCTGTTGGTGTCTGTTCCACGTTGACTACCCAGCACGGCTCTCAGCAAGCTCGGCTGTGCGGGCGGCGACAAGTTAATACCCCTTAAACTCTTTGCGAACCCAAATAGAGAGGACTCTCAGAACCGAATATAAGAGATACACGACAAAGCCACTCGCAATCCCAGCGAGAGTTCCCCCGGCAATACCCGCCAATGTGGCAAGGATGCCTCCTTGGCCGGCACCGTGGATGCCTGCTCCAAGGGCGACGAAAGTCGCAACACCAATGACGACCACAGGCATATCCTGGTCCTCGTGGAACAACTCGTATAAGACTCTCGTCGCTGCCCCGCCCAGAGCGCCACAAATAGCTCCCAGGAGCAGGCTCACCAGCGCCCCCGGCCTTGTCCAGCCTGGGCTGAGCCTTTCCGATGCGGGGCCGATGATCCAGCCAATGCCCCAACCCAAGAGCGCGAAAAGTACTGCCAGGACCAAGGCCCAGCGACTCGCCCCCGAAAAGAGGATCCTTCGCGCTTGCCGCATCTCCAGCAGCTCTTTCCGGTCAAAGGTTTTTCGGCGGTCTTGGCCCCGCCGTCTTTCCGTGTTCTGGTCTCCAGCGCGCAAGGCGGAAGAAGGATCCGCGGCACCGCCGTTATTCTGCTTCCCAGTCTCAAATGCGTGTGCTTGCATCACTGTGGTTCTCTTTCCAGCATTGTTTCTTCAACTCCGGACGTGGCTGCTCGTCCCGTTCTGAGATAGCATCTTGCCTTTGCGGATCGCGCTTTGCTTGCGCAGCTTGGTACGCCGTCGAAGCTCGCACGGTTTTTCATAGTATTTGCGCTTGCGTAGCTCTTTGGTAAGACCACTCCGCTCCAGAAGCTTCTTGAAGCGGCGCAACGCCGCACCGATCGGTTCGCGGTCGTGGACACGCATCCGTAGTGGCATGTTTTCTCCTTGAAGATGTCTTGCCATGGAGCTGGCGTTTTCGACACGGCCAACTCCTGGTTCCTCGGTGGTTCAGTTCCAGGTGCGTCGTTCAACGACGTGCCAATTGCCGCCGACCCGTCGCCCAACAGGGCATGTTCGCCTTGAGCGTGGTCCCGAGACGCCGCAGAACCGCTTGGCGACGGCCACCAACTTCAGCGTCAGACGCGTCCCATGAACACGAGCACTAACAGAATCACCACTATCAGCCCCAAGCCACCAGTGGGTCCGTAGCCCCAATTGCGGCTGTGGCCCCAGGTGGGCAGGACGCCCAAGAGCATGAGGATCAGGATGATCAGCACGATCAATCCGAGAGACATGGAAGACCCCTTTCGATGGTCTGAGAGATGATGGCGATCGTAGATGCGTCGAGGCGTTATGGGGACGTAGTCTTGTAACCATTCAGCCTCCGCGCATAAGCGATACCGGCCGAGAACGCAATCACGATCACCGCCCCGAGTAGAGACACCAGGAGGTTGCCGGATTGAAATTGATCATCCACGGCCGGCCAGTAGATATAAGAAATCATCCCACCGACTAGGGCTCCTACCATGCCGAGGACCATGGTGCCCAGGATGCGGATGGGTTGCCGCCCAGGGTACAACATCCGGGCAGCGGCCCCCGCCAATAGGCCGATCAAGGCGAATACAAAGACGTTCCACATAGTCCTTTCTTCCTCTGTAGGCGATAGTTGGAATTTCCGGCAACGGGCGCAGGGCCACGTCAATTTTGACGTGACGCGCCACCGAGAGCCAAAAAAAGCCGACGCGATGGAACACGCTAAGGTGTTCGACCACGTCGGCTTACTCGTCAACAAGCCTCCCGGCCCGGCCGGATTGCTCCTCATCTAGTCGTCCGACGACTTCGAATTGGTATTTACACTCTCATTGTATGGCTCGGCGCGGGGAATGCAAATGGATTGTAAGGGGAGTCTCCAAGCGAGGACTGCGTCAGCAGGCCGCCTACGCTTCCGTGTTCACTCTTTCACGCCTGCAACGTCGGACTCCTTGGTAGTACGGAATGCTCTGTGGGTGTGCCACATACGCAAGTCGGTGCCGGTCTGATCCTTGCAAACAGGGCATTCGGGATCGTGGGTCAGGTAGTAAGAAAACGTAGCGTACAGGTTGCGATTGCATCGTGGGCAACGGCCGCGGACCCATCGCCAGCGGTCGCGTAACAATAGCAACAGTTTCCGAGGACTGGTTAACATCGCACTCCTCCTTCAGAACCACGAAAACGACCTCTTACCATGAACACATTTCGCGGAGCCGTCCGCTGCCGCTCGACCCGGCGCATTTCTCCTCAATCGGGCAATATCATGCCCAGCCGTTTGCGCGTCGGAGGTGCAGGGCACTTGCGCAGGTAGCTGATCAGATCGGTGAGCTGGGCGGTAGCCAAGGCCAGGCAACTGTCCGCGCCGCCGTAATAAATGCGGATCATGCCACTTGACTTGTCCAGAATCCAGCCGCAGGGGAAAACCACGCCGTTGACGTCCCCCTGGCGCTCGTAGGGCATCTCCGCCGCGAACAGCCATTCGTCGCTGCGGCGCAGAACCCGGCGCGGGTCTTCCAGGTCGAGCAGCGCGAGCCCCAGGCGGTACAGGCACCCCCCAGTAGTGTGTCGGACGCCGTGGTAGAGGAGCAGCCAGCCCTCCGAGGTCTCCAGCGGGGGAGGGCTCAGACCGATCTTGTTGGCGTCCCACCACGCGCCGCGCCGGGCGTGCAACAAGATGTGGTGGTCGCCCCAGTGCGTCAGGTCCGGCGAGAACGACAGCCAGATGTGCGCGCCTGAGCTGCCCGCCGAAACCGGACGGTGGATCATGGCGTATCGACCTTTGAAGCGGCGGGGGAAAACGGCCGCGTCTTTGTCCTCCGGCGGCATGACCGGCCCCAGCCGGGTGAAGGCACTGAAATCTTTGGTATGTGCCAGCGAGACCATCGGCCCGCTCGGCGAGAAAGCCGTGTAGGCGATGATCCACTCCTGGCGCTCCTCGATCCAGGTCAGGCGCGGGTCTTCCACGCCCCACTCCTCCTCCGAGAAACTGGCCGGGTCTGGGGCGAAGCTAGGCTCGGAGTCGATGTGCCAGTTCGACACACCGTCGTTGCTCCGGGCCACGGTCAGGTGTGAATGGCCCCGGCGGTCCTCGACGCGGACGAGCAGAACCGTTTCGTCCTTCATCTGGCAGGCCCCGGCATTGAACACGGTGTGGGCCGGATACGGCCAGTCCTGCGCCGTGAGGATCGGGTTGGCAGCATGGCGCTGGAACAGTTCGGTATATAGGCCAGGCGTTTTCGATTCCCGCATCATGAAGACTTCCTTGGATACTCGGAAGCATGAAAGATGCACCGGAAACCATTCTTCCAGTTGATCCTTCACGGTTTCGAAGGAGTTAGGCGCCGACGACCGCTGCCTGGCTGCCGCCTGCCAGGGCATGTTGGACTTCGAGGTCATGCAATTCTGCCGCGAGGTAGGCAAGAGTCGATTCCGCCCCCTGATTGCGGTTCACACCGGTCGGCTGGAGGCCGTCGTAACAGGCGCCGCGCCGGGCGTCGATGAGCGGTCGTTTCAAGCTGTTTGCGCCACGGAACCAGCCGAGCGTGCGCTGGAAGCTCGCCAGGTAGTTCGGCTCGCCGAGCAGGCCGAATGCGGCCAGGGCGGCGTCGCCCATGGTGTCGGCCTCCACCGGTTGCTGGTCGTACGCCGCCTTTGCTCCCCCGTGGGGGTACCAGCCGTCGTTCCCGACGGGGCAGAAGTAATCATCGACGGTAGTTTCCCGGTCGAGGAAGGCGAACGATGCCTCCGCGACTTCAAGGAACGGCTCCTTGGGCCAGCGCCGGGCGGCGACAAATAGAGCGTGGGGCAGGATGGCGTTCGCGTAGGTCATCCGCGAGTCGAACCACGGCCAGTCCGGCCGCCGGGCGCGGTCGTAGCTGTCCATGAGTCGCTGCGCCGCGGACCAGGCGACAGCCTGCAGGGGGTCGATGTCTTTAACCCCGGCCGACCAGAGATGGCCCCAGGCAAGAGTAACGTAGGCCTGCGCGCGGATGCTACGCAGGTCGGCGAGCGTCGGCAAGACCGCTTCGACCAGCTCCCGCGCCAGTGCCCGGTAGTCATCGGGCAGGCCGCTGCCAAGGACTTCGGCCAAGGCGCGGACAGCCTGGCCCTGGCAGTCACCGCCACCTTGGGTATCCAACCACTGGCGCTGGTAGCTGAGGAAGTTGTGGAACCCGCCGCCGGGGCGGCGGGCGAACTCCAGAAAGCTCAGGTACCGCGTCACCCGGTTCAGCATGTGCTCGTCCGGGTGCCGCCCCCATAAGCGGGTGCAGAGGCGAAGCGCCCGGGCGTTGTCGTCCGTCGTGTAGCCACTCTCGCGCCGCGGGACGTTGTAGATGCCGTGCTGGATCAGCCCGGTCGAATCCGTCAAGCGGTCCAGGTGATGGAGCGTGAGTTCAGCGCTGGAACGCATCATGGGCCTCCTTGTAGCGGTCCTCATTGGTCTTCGCGACTTGGCCGAAGAGTCTTAGGTATTGCCGACCAACGTTCGGCCAGAACATCGGTCTGGCATATTCGTACGCTCTGCGCCGGGTCTCCGCCTGAAACGCGGGCTCAGCCAGGTACCGGAGCGTCGCCTCGGCCATGGCCGCGCTATCGGAAAACGGCACCAGCTGCCCCCGCCCGTCGGCGAGGACCTCTTCGGCGTACAGGTAAGGGGTACTCACGACCGCGCCCCCCGCAGCCAGGGCGTACGCCAGTGTGCCGCTGGCGATCTGGTCCTTTCCGGGATACGGGGTGACGTACACGTCGCAGGATTGCAAGTGTTCGAGAAGTTCGGCGAGGGTGAGGTATCGGTCCACAAACCGAACGTAATTGCCCACGCCCAGCGCTTGGGCCTTCGCGACCAGACGCTGGCGGTAAACCTCCCCCTCGTGACGCTTGACCTGGGGATGAGTGACACCCACGATCAAGTACACCACATCCGGGAAAGCGGCCACGATTCGAGGCATGGCCTCAATCATGTATTCCAGCCCCTTCCCGCGGTTGATGAGGCCGAAGGTGCAGATGACTCGCCGTCCCGCCAGTCCCAGCCGGGCCTTGGGCGCGTCGTCGCGTTCGCGCCGGACCACCGGGACGCCGTGGGGAATTACCCGCACGTGCCGCCCCGACACGCCATAGACGCTTGCCAGCAGCCGGGCGGCGACTCTTGTCATAACCACAATGCCCTGGCTATGGTCCGCCAACTGCTGGATCAAGCGCCGTGGCAGCGGGTCCGGCTGCGTGATCAGCGTATGGAAGGTGGTGACGATGGGCTTGCGACAGGCACGGACAAGGTTCAACACGCGCCTACCCCATTCCCCAGGGTAGAGGCCGAACTCGTGCTGCAAGCTGACCACATCACAAGGGCCGTCATTGGCCACCTCTGCGGCCAGGCGGTATTGGGCCGGGCCATTGTTATCGATGACGTGAACCACGCGCGGGTCTTCGTAACGGAGCGGGCCCGTCTTCTGGATTGCCGCCACCAAGGACACCTGCTCCCGCGCCGCCAGGTCTACCGCGTCGGCGGAGTCCCGGGTAAACGTTGCCAGCCCGCACTCTTCCGGCGGATAGGTCGATACGAAAAGGGGCCGAACGGTGTCCACGCGCCACCTCCTGAGGTTGTTCCATGCTGCTGGCTGGCTGGTGTATAGGCTGGACTATGTCCAAGGGGCTCGCCCTGCCTGTTCGCCAAGCACTTGGGCAACTTCGGCGAGGTGAATCGGCTTCTGGAGGACAACAGCGGCCCCGAGGTTGTGGAGTCTCTCCGCGGTGCAACTATCGAGGGCGCCGCTTAGGAAACAGCAGCGAATCTGCGGGTTTAGCTTTTGCAGTGCAGCCAACGTTTCGGGCCCGTCCAGCCCTGGCATGCACACGTCCATCAGGACCACGTCGATGGTCTCGTGGTGGCGCTGATACAGGTCGAAGGCCTCCCGGCCGTTTGCTGCAAGCCACACCGCAAAGCCTTCTTGACGTAATCCGATGCCCAGGATGTCGCGCAGACACGCTTGATCATCGACGACCAGAATGCCGCGCTTCCGTGAGCTCGCCACAGCATTTGCGGGCGACTCTGGAAGCCATCCAGGCTCTGCCAGGGAGGGCATGGGATTCTGCAGATTCGACCTTAACATGTCAGCATGCTCCGACGCTTGGGAATGGTCGCGACCGCGCCAATGACACAGCCCCGACTGCAACCGGCTTCAGGCATCTTGATTGACCATGCCCGGAACCGACTTCAAGGCGTGCTCACGCAAGCGGTGGCGAGGCGTCTCCTGCCGGATTAACACGCCCGCCGTTAGCGAGGATTCGTTCCCACACTTCCCCGCGATGGACGGCGACATCTTTATCGGCCTCAAACCCTAGTCGCACCCTGCCGCCCACAATCTCGAGCACGACGATTTTGAGCAGGCGCTCGAAACCTTCGCAGCCTCCGACCACAATGGATTCCTGGATTTTCCTTGACAAGACCAACATGGTACAACCTCTGGTTTCACGAGTGATTGCCTGGTGCACTCCCGCTTCAGTTCTCCCCGGGGACACCACGGGCACCGTCCCCCGTCACCGAAAGCGAAAAAAAAGCCGACGTGGGGAAACACCCTGAGGTGTTCGTCCACGTCGGCTTACTCGTTAACGGGTCCCCCGGCACAGCCGGGCTGCCCTTCATCTAGTCATCCGACGATTCCGAGTCAATTTCTCGGAGCGCACGTAAAGCTCAATAGCTTTCGGTCAATCGTTTACTCTACCGCGCGCAACGGGGAAAGCAACTGCATTCTTGTTCCGCGTTTGGTATCAGGGTGCACGACATGGTTTGCAGCTGTCCTTAGCGATTCCTACACTATGGGAGGCAAAATTCAATTCACTTTTCGACGCAAGTCCTGAAAGGATCAAGCGATGGCGCGAAAGCAAAAGCGCACCAAGGAAGTAGAAAATGTACGGGCCTACTTGGAGGGCGTTGCGAAAAACCTGGCCGACAAGCTCTATGGTCCGCAAGGTCCTGCCTGGGGCACGAAACTCACCGACATCGAGGACCTTTGTCTGGATATCCGCGAAGTGGTCAGCGAAGCGTTGCTGAACCAGGCCCTGCAATGCCAGGCGGCGGCACATGAGCAACAGCGGCAGGAACAGTTTTGCGTCTGTCCGGAGTGTCCGCGAGCGCTCGACTGGGGAGCCAAGGAGACGCAAGAACGTATGCTGGAGACGCAAGCCGGTGAGGCCGAATGGTCGGAGCCGGAAGGTTACTGCCGCCGTTGTCGGCGGGCTTTTTTTTCCCTCAATCCCGCAGTCTGGGGATTGATCAACGTGCGTCCAGCCCGGCGGTCGTCGAGAAGATTGTGTACGCGGGGACGGCCTGCCGCTCTTTCGCGGATGCCAGTCAGGTGCTGCACAAGCTCGCCAATATCGCGGCCGACGAGAAGCAGGTGGAACGGCTGACGCGTGCCCTTGGCGAAGAGCGTGTGCAGGAGCGTGCGGCGGAAGTAAGGGCCCGCGAAAAAATAACTTCGTCGATTTCTAGTGTTTGCGGGGAGTAATGACATAGTTCCAATCGCCATGAAAATCAGCGGGCTTCAATTTCAGTGTTGCCATCTGTTCGTCACTGACCTTGATGCCCGTTTC
>DATGIQ010000171.1:0-41866 GCA_035295665.1 Gemmataceae bacterium
GATATCGAAGACGCGGTCGAGGTGGTTGCCATCGACCACAACCTTGCCGTTGCTGGTGTTCTGAATGGTCAAGTTGCCGCCCCCCGCTTTCCCGAGGATATCGAAGTCGCCAGTAGCATTGCTGTCTTCGCCGCTGCCAGCAATGGTGATCTTGTAGGTGCCCGGAAGAGTCAGGTTAATCGTGTTGTCGCCGGGTGTCGTATTGGCCGCCTGAATGGCCGACCGCAGCGTGACCAGGCCGGCCGGTGGATTGAAGATGTCGGCCAATGAATTCACATTGAAAACTGCCGGTGCAAGGCGATCTTCCAGAAATTCGAAATTCAAACGGCGACGAAGCAAGCGCGGCTTGCCGACCCTGGTCGGGTATTGGCCAACTCGGCGGGTGAGGAGGTCCCGGAACAGACGGCAAATGGGGTTACGCATGGCGGAATGATCGCTCCTGGACGTATGAATTGGGGGACCGGTTCCGGGGCCCCAAGAAGTTTGACGAAGCAGGGTCGTTCAGGGGGGATAACGAAGAGACGCAAGCTCAGGGGGTGGGCGCGAATCAGCCTAACCCATTAGACCCCCGACCTCGGCCGGTGTCAAGATTTTTTATTAAATTTCGACGTGGCCAAAATCCGTACCGGATTATGGTCTGGACCGAAAAGCTCCGACCTGGCATGGACAATAGTTCCGCTGTCACGGTATGTACCGGGAGCAATCGGTTTCGCAGCGGCTCGCAGAGCCGCGCGGGCTCCACGCAGTTCTGCGAATCGCCGCGAAACGAAATTGGGTCGGACCATAGGGAATTCGCATCATGCTCAGGGAGCGGTATTTTCCGGGGGTGTTTGTCGGAGTGCTGCTCCTGCTCCTTGCGGCCGGGGCGGCCCGGGCCGAGATCCCCACCTGGCTGCCCCGCTACGATCTCGACATCGATCTCGATACGGAGCAGCATTGGGCCCACGTCCGGCAGCGCGTGACGTTCACCAACCGGCACGACCGGCCGGCCGGTGAACTGGTGTTCAATGCCCATTCGCACTACCAGGTTCCCGACGACGATATCGGCTTCACGGCCAAGATGCTCGAACTCCTCCGCATGGCGCCCAGCGATGCGCTGGACCTCGACCGCTGCGCAGGGCCTCCTCTCCAAGTGCGCAGGATTACCCTTGATGGGACACCGCGCTCCTTTTACTACGCCGAGGCAGTTTACCCAGAGTCCTCATCCCACAAACCGTGCGCGCCGGAGCTCGTTCGGAGCGGGGTGGAGGAAAAGGCCACCACCTTGGTCGTGCCGCTGCCTTTTCCGATCCGACGTGGCGAAGCGGTCACGATCCAGATCGACTTCGATTTTCGCTTGCCGCAAAAGCAGGGGCGCTGGGGACAATGGAAAGGCGTAACAACGCTGAGCAATTGGTTGCCCGTCCTGGCCGTTTACGACAACTGCGGCTGGCAGCCCGTGCCCTTCATTCCCTGGCACCAACCCTGGTTCAACGAAGCAGGGATTTACAGCGCGCGGGTTGTCCTCCCGTGCGACCAGGAATTTGGCTGCACGGCTGCGGTGGCGGCTGTTACCAAACGCAGCGACGGCCTGAAACAGGTGGACTTTGTGCCGTGCTGCGCCCGCGATTTTGCGTTCCTATGCAGTGCGTGCTACCGAGAGTTCCTCGGCCAGGCCGGGCCGGTGCAGGTGCGCTGCGTCGCCCGGCCCGAACACGCCTACTACGCGGAGAAGATGGTCCAGGCGGTTTGCGAAGCGATCCCCGTCTACAGCCAATGGTTTGGGCCCTTTCCCTATCCGCAATTTACCATTGCCGAGTCGTATTTCGGCTGGAACGGCAACGAGTGTGGCGGTCTGGTCATGATCGATGAGCGCGTCTTTGGCATGCCCCACGTCGCCGGTCCCTTCGTCGAATACCTGGTTTCCCACGAAGTCTGCCACCAGTGGTGGTACAACGCCGTCGGCACGAATGGGTTTTGCGAGACCTGGATGGATGAGGCGTTGGCTACCTATTTTAACCATCTCCTCATCGACAAAAAGCACGGCCGGAATAACACGCTGCTGAGCTTCCCCGAAGGGTTAGGCTGGCTGCCCAACATCCACCGTGAGACTTACCGCTATTACGGGATGTACGGTACGCTTGGCCGCGGGGAAGCGACGGCGACAGTGCAGGCAATGCCCAAGTATGGTCATCTGGTCAACCTCCTCAGCATGTGTTACGACCGGGGTGGCAAGATCGTCGGCATGATCGCGGACCGATTGGGAGAGACAGCTTTTTTTGATTTTATGCGGATTATCTACGCCAAATATCAATTCCGCATTCTTCGCGTAGAAGATTTTCGCTGCGAGCTGAATGCGTACACCGGGCAGAACTGGGACGAGTTCTTCGACAACTGGCTGTACAACGCGGGCATGACCGATTGGTGCGTCGAAAAGGTCCAGATCGAACCGCTCCCATGCACCTCTGGGGGGACCCCGCACACCCATTCGTTCTTGGCCGCACTCCGCGACCGCTGGACCAGCGGCCGGCGGCCATGCAAGGTGACAGTGCTGCTCCACCAAAAGGCTGACTACAATGAGCCGACGGTCCTCGGATTTTGCTTAGATGGCGGCGAAGGGTACCAGATTCGGATTCCGATTCACCCGCAAGACCAAGAGGTGCAGATCGACGATCCGCCGACACGCATGGAGACGCTGCCCGGCAACCGGGTGCGCGTCGAGGTCGTGTTGCCCTGTAGGCCGACCCAAATCGCCGTCGATCCGGACCAGATTTTGGTCGATCGCGATCCCTCCAATAATTATTGGAAAATGCCGATTCAGTATCGGTTCACGCCGCTGTATACGCTGATCGAAGAAAGCGACGTCACCACTGCTTACGATCGCTGGAATGTGCTCTTCGGCCTGGGTCTGTGGGGACCGGCGTACACCGATCCGTGGTATACGCGCTCCACGCTGGTGGGTCTGCGGGCCGGGCTCTACCGGACGCAGGAGTTCAGCGGCGGCGCGTATGTCGGCTACCGGACCGATGACCGGGCCATCGTAGCCGGCGTCGATGGCCTGATCGATCATTGGCCGTGGCCGCACACGCAGATCGGATTCAATGCCGAACGCAGCCTCACGGAGATCGGCAATGACGACGGCCGGCACAGCGACCGGGGCGTCATCTTTGGCCGCTACGTGTTTCAATACGGCAGCAGCCTTTATCTCCCACCGATGGAATACCTCGAGGCGTTCAGCGCCGTAGAGAATGACAACTTGCCGCTGCCCCGGCGCACCGTTGCGGGTGCCGAGCATTTTGATCAGCAGACCTTGATGGGACTCCACTTTCATCTCGATTACCTCACGCCCTATTGGGATCCGGAAGGGGGGTTCCGCATCGATGCGACCTATGCCAGCGGTCTGCCCATCCTGGGCGAACACGAGCCGTTCAACCGGGTCGATGGCCAGTTTTCGATCGTGAAAGGGTTGCCGGATTGGTTGGGACCGCTGTCACAGACGCGGCTGGCGGCCCGAGTCTATGGTGCCGCTGGCTTGCCCGATAAGGGACAGTATTACTCCCTGGGTGGGGGCGAGCTATTCCGCGGGTTCGATTTGTCAGAACGCCAGGGAAGCCTGGTCTGGGTCGGCAGCCTGGAATGGCGCGTGCCGGTGATCCAGCATGTGACCTGGGATTGTTGCGATCATGTAGTCGGCGTGCGAAACGTTTCGCTGGCAGCTTTTTATGACGTCGGGGATGCGTATGTTCGGGGCCATTCCCTGGGGCCGGTGGCGCACGCTGTCGGCGCCGGCCTCCGCGTCGATCTCGCCTGGCTCAGCCTCATCGAACGTACCACGCTCCGATTTGATGTGGCCCAGACGGTCAATAGCTCTGCTCCTGTGCAATTCTGGTTTGGTGTCCGGGTGCCGTTCTAACGGCGTGTCGCATCCATCCACGCGGCCCATTGCCACGGCCGGCCACGTTCATATTCTGGAGCGAGTATAGGCAACGACGCCGTCATGGTGGTCCCGGCTTCCGCCTAGCCGCGCGCAGCCTGGAGATTTCTCGCAACCCAGCAAGAGCCATGCCATGAAATTCGATTTACACATGCACACGACCCGGCATTCGCCCGACAGTGCGATGGATCCGTTCGCCCTGGTTCGCCAGGCGCGCACGATCGGCCTGGACGGAGTCGTCATTACCGAGCACGATTGGCTCTGGACAGAATCTGAGCTCGAAGAATTGCGCGCCGCGGCTCCCGAGTTGACCATCCTGGCCGGCATCGAGGTCACCGCCGCCGAAGGTCATTTCCTGACGTACGGGGTACAGAATCCCTTTGCCCTTCCGAAAGGAATCGGGGTGGCGGACCTCTGTCGCGAAGTCCACCGCCAAGGAGGCGCCGTGGTCGCGTCGCACCCATTTCGCTGGGGGCAGCCGTTCGACACGATTTTGCGCGAACAAAAGCCCGAGCTGGATGGTCTAGAGCTCATGACCGATCACATGGATTCGGAGTGCCGGCAGCGCGCCGCCGAGGTTTTCCGGCAGCGCCGTCTGGCGGGATTGGGCTCCAGTGACGCCCATGACGAGGCGACGCTGGGCGTTTGTTACAGTGAGTTCGAGGCCACCATCCGCACCAGCCAGGATCTCGTAAATGCCATCCGCAGTCGCCGGGTTGTCGCACGGGAACACATTCCGGCCGGCGCCCGGTGAACGCAGCCGGCTGGCCCTGCCCGAACGGATTCCTGACGAAAACCGGACCAATTTATGATAAGATTCACGGACGGTTCCCTGCATGGGGGGAGCGCCGTTGCTCGCTCTGCTGTTGGAGTATTTCCGCTATGGCCGACAAGACCGGGGCACCGCAAGCCGGCGCCGATATCCTTGTGCAATGCTTGCTCAACCAGGGCGTCGACGTGGTCTTCGCCTACCCCGGCGGGGCGAGTATGCCCATTCATCAGGCATTGACGCGCGTCAGCTCCCGGCTGCGCACGATCCTGCCCCGTCACGAGCAAGGCGGCGGATTTGCGGCCGAGGGGTATGCGCGGAGCACCGGCAAAGTCGGGGTTTGTGTTGCCACCAGTGGACCGGGCGCCACCAATCTCGTCACGTGCCTGGCCGATGCCAAGCTGGACTCGGTACCGATGGTGGCGATCACGGGCCAGGTCGGCACGGCGGTTATCGGGACAGATGCCTTCCAGGAAACGCCGATCGTCGAGCTCTGCCGGGCCATCACCAAGCACCATTACCTCGTGACCCGCACCGAAGACTTGCCGCGGGTCTTCAAAGAGGCCTTCTACGTCGCCCGTACCGGCCGGCCGGGGCCCGTCATCGTCGATGTTCCCAAGGACGTGCAGAACAGCAAGGTCGTGGCGAATTACGATCCGCCCATGAACCTCCCCGGCTACCGTCCGGACAAACGGGCCAACCGCAAGGAGCTGGCCGCGGTCGTCGAGGCGCTCCGCAAAAGTCACAAGCCCATCATCTACGCCGGCGGAGGGATCATTGCCGCCGGTGCGTCCGCTGAGCTGCGTGCGTTCGCCGTTCGCACCGGCATCCCTGTGGCTCTGACGCTCCTGGGCCTGGGCGCCTTTGCCAGTGATCACTTCTTGTGCCTGCAAATGCTCGGCATGCACGGCACCGTCTACGCCAACTACGCCATCAATGAAGCCGATCTGCTCTTGGCCCTGGGCGTGCGCTTTGATGACCGGGTGACGGGCAAGGTCAGCGAGTTTGCCAAGCACGGCAAGATCGTGCACATCGACATCGATCCGTCCGAAATCAACAAGAACAAGGTCGCTGATCATCCGATTCATGGCGACGTGAAGCTGGCCTTGCAGGATCTGCTCGGATTGCTGGATGAACAGGGTCCGGTGGGCGGCCCGCGCTTCGCCGAGTGGCTGCGACAGATTGAGGAATGGCGAGAGGCCGAGCCGTTGCGATATGAAGATCGCGACGATGCCATTTTGCCACAGTACGCCATCGATCGCCTGTGGCAAATGGTTCAGGAACGCGGCGAGCTGGAGAACACCATTGTGACCACGGGCGTCGGCCAACACCAGATGTGGGCCGCCCAGTATTTCCACTTCAACACGCCGCGGCATTGGCTGACGAGCGGCGGCCTGGGAGCGATGGGGTTCGGTCTCCCGGCGGCACTGGGTGCCCAGGCAGCCCATCCGTCCAAGACGGTCATCGACATTGACGGCGACGGCAGCTTGCTCATGAACATCCAGGAGCTGGCTTGCGCCTTTTGCGAGAAGCTGCCGGTGAAAGTGTTCCTGGTGAATAACCAGCACCTGGGGATGGTGGTGCAGTGGGAAGATCGCTTCCACGGCGGCAACCGTGCTCATACCTATTTGGGTGCCGGCCACGGCGAGGAGCCGTATCCCGATTTTGTCGCCATGGCGAAAAGCTTCCGCTGTGGTGCCCGCCGCGTCGCTGAGAAAAATGATCTCGAGGGCGCGATCGAAGAGCTCCTCGAAAGCAAAGGTCCCTTTGTCCTGGACATCATGGTGCCGCACCAGGAGCACGTCTTGCCCATGATTCCGGGCGGGATGACAGTGCGGGATATCATCAAGGCGTGACCGCCTGGCCAAGTGCATGATGGAAAGGGAATGCCTCCTGGTGTCAAATCTCCTTTCTTGCGCCGGGTTCAATTGACATCGCGCCTGGCTGACTAGAATAACACAAAGCAACGGGGGTCTCACCGATTCCGATCCGCCCGTGGTTCGGGCACGACTCCTCGTCGACCTCGATCCCAACGAATGGATGAATTTCCCCATGGCCAGACACGCCAGCGTGTTTGCGATTTTTTTCCTGGCAACCTGCGCTCATCGGACTGCGGCGGAAGCGCCCGTCGATTTCCATCGCGACATCCGCCCCATCCTTTCCGAGATTTGTTTCCAGTGCCACGGCCCCGACGAAAAACAGCGGAAGGCACATCTCCGGCTCGATACGAAAGAGGGTGCCTTTGCCGAGCTCGACGGCGGCTTTGCCATCGTGGCCGGCAAGCCGGAAGAGAGCAAACTCTGGCAGCGGATTACCGCCAAAGATCCCGCTGAGCGCATGCCGCCGCCGAAAACCGGTAAGCAACTTTCTGCTGCCCAGATTGAACGGATCCGTCGCTGGATTCAGCAGGGAGCCTCGTGGTCGCAACACTGGTCGTTTGTCCGGCCCGTTCGGCCAAGCGTGCCGGAGGTCCGCAACGCGGCCCGGGTGCACAATCCGATCGATGCATTTATCGGTGCCCGCCTGGAACGGGAAGGAATCCAGCCGGCTCCCGAGGCCGACCGGGTGACCCTTCTAAGGCGGCTCAGCCTCGATCTGATCGGTCTGCCTCCCACGATTGCCGAACTAGATGCCTTCCTATCGGACCGGAGCCCCGATGCGTATGAGAAGCAGGTGGAGCGGCTCCTCCGTTCGCCCCACTACGGAGAACGCTGGGCACGGCACTGGCTCGATGCGGCTCGCTACGCCGACTCGGACGGCTTCGAGAAAGATAAATCGCGGCAAGTCTGGGCGTACCGCGACTGGGTCATCGAAGCCCTGAACCGGGACTTGCCCTACGATCGTTTCGTCATCGAGCAGCTCGGGCGACCTGCTGCCGGGTGCGGAGCAGAATCAGCGCGTGGCCACGGGCTTTCTGCGCAATTCGATGATCAACGAAGAAGGCGGTATCGACCCCGAACAGTTCCGCATGGAAGCCATGTTCGACCGGATGGACGCCATCGGCAAAAGCATCCTCGGCCTGACCATTCAGTGTGCCCAATGCCACAACCATAAATACGATCCGCTGACCCAGGAAGAGTACTACCGGATGTTTGCCTTTCTGAACAACTCCTATGAGGCCAACATCGCGGTGTACACACTGCCCGAACAACAGCGTTTGGCGGAAGTCTATCGACGGATCCACGAAATCGAAGCCGAACTGCAACACCGCCAGCCCGATTGGCGGGAGCGCATGGCCAAGTGGGAAGAAACGGTTCGGGGAAACCAGCCCCAGTGGGCCATCGTGCAGCCGGCTGTGGATGCAATTTCCGATGGTGGCCAAAAATACTTGCCCATGCCGGACGGATCATTCCTGGCCCAGGGTTATGCACCCACCAAACACCGCGTAAAAATGACAGCGACCACGCACCTCCAAAACATCAGGGCATTCCGCCTGGAATTGCTCACCGACCCCAACCTGCCGCTGGGAGGACCGGGCCGGTCGATCAAGGGCACCTGCGCCCTGACCGAATTCGAGGTCGAAGCCGCTCCAGCCGATGCTCCCGGCAAGGCCAGCAAGGTCAAATTCGTGAAGGCCACGGCCGACGTCAATCCCCCGGAAACTCTGCTCGAAGCGATTTTCGAGGACAAGAGCGGCAAACGGCGCGTCACCGGACCGGTCGAGTTCGCCATCGACGGCAAGCAAGAGACGGCCTGGGGAATCGATGTCGGACCGGGTCGGCGCAACCAGGCGCGCAAGGCGGTGTTCAACGCAGAAAAGCCCATTGGCAACCCAAACGGCACCGTCCTGACGGTTTATCTGACCCAGAACCACGGCGGCTGGAACAGCGATGATAACCAGAACCACAACCTCGGCCGATTCCGTCTGTCCATCACCACGGCTGCCGACGCTGTGGCCGATCCGCTGCCGCAGAACGTGCGCGATGTCCTGGCCATTCCCGCGGCGAGCCGAACACCCAAGCAGTTGGCCACGGTCTTCAGCTATTGGCGGACCACGGTGCCTGAATGGCAGGATGCCAACCTGTCCATTGAATCCCTATGGCGGCAATATCCGGAAGGATCGACCCAGCTGGTTCTCCAGGAACGGCAGAAACCACGTGATACCCATCTGCTGAAGCGCGGTGACTTCTTGAAGCCGGACAAGGCGGTGAGTCCCGGCGTGCCATCGTTCCTCCATGCGCTCCCGACCGATGCCCCCCCGACCCGGCTCACGTTCGCCCGCTGGCTGGTCGACCGCAATTCGCCGACGACCGCCCGAGCCCTCGTCAACCGCGTTTGGCAATCTTATTTTGGCACGGGAATTGTCAGTACAAGCGAAGACCTCGGCTCGCAGAGCGAAGCTCCCACGCATCCGGAACTGCTCGATTGGCTTGCGGTCGAGTTCATGGAGCGGGGTTGGAGCCTGAAAGCCTTGCACCGGCTCATCACGACCTCAGCGACGTACCGCCAAACTTCCCGCGTGACACCAGAACTGACCGCCCGGGATCCGCTCAACCGCTTGCTGGCCCGTGGACCGCGGTTGCGCATGGAAGCGGAAATCGTTCGGGACATCGCTTTGTCGGCGAGCGGTCTGCTGGATCAGAAGGTGGGCGGACCGAGTGTGCATCCCCCCGCGCCCGCTTTTCTATTCGTGCCGCCCACCAGTTACGGTCCCAAGGTTTGGAAGGAGGAGCCCGACGGCCGGCACCGGCGCGGGCTGTACACCTTCCAGTACCGCTCGGTGCCCTACCCGCCGCTGCAAGCTTTCGATGCGCCCAATGGCGACTTCTCCTGCGTCCGCCGAGTTCGCTCGAATACGCCGCTGCAAGCCTTGACGACCCTGAACGAACCTGTTTTCATGGAGTGCGCCCGAGCATTGGCACTGCGGACGGTTCGGGAAGGCGGCCCCACGGATGCAGAACGCCTCACGTATGCCTTCCGCTGCTGCGTGGCGCGAACACCCAGCCAGCCCGAAGCGAGTACCCTCCTGGCATTACTGAGCAAAGAGACCCAGCGTTTCGGCCCCGGCGGCAAAGATCCCTGGCCCTTGGCGGCAACGGACCCAGCGCATCCGCCGGAGCTTCCTAGTGGGACGACGGCCCGGCAGCTCGCGGCCTGGACGACGGTATCCCGGGTGTTGCTCAATCTTGATGAGACGATAACCAAGGATTGAGGCCATGAATTGCCAAGATTATCTTTACCGAAATGCCGACCCGCGGCAGGTGTCACGGCGCTGGTTCTTGCAGGAGTGCGGTGTCGGGCTCGGTGCCGTCGCGCTCCATCATCTTCTCGGCGACACTGCTCGGGCGGCCTCGGATCCTCCCACGGTGCGGGATCCGCTGGCTCCGAGGCGGCCCCAGTACGCCGGGAAGGCGAAACGGGTAATTTTCCTTTTCATGGCCGGCGCGCCCAGTCACCTCGAGCTGTTCGATTACAAGCCGCAATTGGCGAAGTTCGACGGTACCCTGCCGCCTCCCGATCTGGTCAAAGGCTACCGGGCGGCATTCATCAATCCTAGCTCGAAGCTGCTCGGACCGAAATTCAAATTTAGCAAACATGGCAAATCGCGGGCAGAGCTTTCGGAACTGTTGCCCCACCTTGCCGAGATCGTCGACGACATTGCCATTGTCCGCTCCATGACGACCGACGCCTTCAACCACGCCCCCGGTCAAATCTTGATGAATACGGGTTCGCAACAATTCGGCCGGCCGAGCATGGGAGCCTGGGTGACGTATGGCTTGGGGAGCGAAGCACAGGACCTGCCCGGCTTCATCGTATTCAGCTCGGGGAGCAAGGGGCCGAGCGGGGGCAACTCGAACTGGGGAAGCGGTTTTTTGCCGACCGTTTACCAGGGTGTGCAATTCCGGGGCGGCGGTGAGCCGGTTTTATACCTGTCGAACCCGCGCGGGGTGGACAGCGAGACCCAGCGCGATTCCCTGGAGGCGATTCGGCTGCTGAATCAGATGCGGCTTGGGGAGGTGGGGGATCCGGAGATTGCCACGCGCATCCATTCCTTTGAGATGGCATTTCGCATGCAGACGAGCGCTCCGGAGCTGATGGACATTTCGAAAGAACCGAAAGCGATCCTGGAAATGTACGGAGCGGAGCCGGGCAAATCCTCCTTTGCCAACAACTGCTTGCTGGCCCGGCGACTCGTGGAACGCGGCGTCCGGTTTGTGGAGCTCTTTCATGAAGCATGGGACCAGCACGGCAACCTCGTAAAGGACCTGAAGAAGAACTGCCACGATACGGATCAGGCCTGCGCAGCGTTAATCAAAGACCTGAAACAACGCGGGCTTCTCGAAGATACGCTGGTTCTCTGGGGCGGCGAATTTGGCCGGACGCCGATGGTCCAGGGGGGCAACGATGGCCGGGACCATCATCCCAATGCATTCACGATGTGGCTGGCCGGCGGCGGCATCAAACCCGGCGTCACCATCGGCGAAAGCGATGAGCTGGGCTTCAATGTGGCCCGTGATGCCGTGCACGTGCATGACTTGCACGCAACCATCCTGCACCTGTTGGGATTCGATCACACAAAGTTGACCTACCGCTTCCAAGGTCGGGATTTTCGGCTGACGGATGTGCACGGACAAGTCGTAGCTGGGCTGCTGGCCTAGAGCTGCACTGAGGTCAGCGTAGAATGTTGCTTCTCTGCGCGCGCCGCCTGGCTGACTCAATGTCCCCGCGGTACCCGTCGCGATGACTTTCCGCTAGACTCAAAGCAGGATGGCAGGTGAGGAGCAAGGCTCGGTAGGTGGCCGAACAATGCAAGCAATCCGAGCGACCTGGTCACCTTTTGTTACGCGGCAGTAAATGAAAAGTGGTCCGTGGAACGGATGGACGCCTGGCTAGCTTCTGCCCAAAGTAGTGCGGGCCGCCAATTTGATGGTTGCTTTTGGCCCTTGAACGAAGCGATCGAACGATTGGCATGGTTTGCCTTCCCCTTCGTTGCCGCGTAAACTGGCGGCACGTCGATGGCTGACAAAGACCCTGCCTCTGCTGCTCCCCATTTCGACCCAGCCACGCCGCCCACGGCGGTGCGCTACCGGGTACTCGCCTGGCTCTGTTCGCTCTCCTTCATCCTCTACATCGACCGGCTCTGCATCAGCAAGGCCGCCCCGCAAATTGAGTTGGAATTGGGGATTTCCCACACGGCTATGGGGTTCGTCTTCGGAGCCTTCACGGTGGCCTATGGGCTCTTTGAAGTCCCCACGGGCCGCTGGGGTGATCGTTTCGGTTCCCGCGGGGTGCTCACGCGCATCGTTGTGTGGTGGTCGATGTTCACGGTGCTGACCGGATGTGTTTGGCCGTTCCATTTCGACAGCGGCCACGGCATCGAGTTGCCAGGCATGCCTACCCCGGTTCCGTTGGTTTTCGACAGTTTTTTGCTCCTGTTGCTCATTCGGTTTCTGTTCGGCGCCGGCGAAGCGGGGGCGTTGCCGAATGCGGCTCGCGTCGTGGCGTGCTGGTTTCCACTAGGCGGCCGCGGACCGGCTCAGGGGTTCATCAACACCTCTGCCCTCGTCGGCGGGGCTGTGACGCCGGTGATCGCGGCCTACGTTATCGCCTGGCGAGGTTGGCGGTGGGCATTTTTCTTGTTCGGTCTGCTCGGCGTGGTCTGGGCCCTGGGCTTTCACCGTTGGTTTCGCGATACTCCTGCGGAGCACCCCGGTGTCAACGAAGCCGAGCGGCGCCTCATCATCGCCGGCCCGGTCGTGCCGCTGCGGAAAGGACAGTCCCCGGTACCCTGGGGTCGTGTCCTCCGCAGCGCCAATGTCTGGATCCTCGGGGGCGTCATCTCGTGCAGTGCCTTTGTCACTTACCTGTATTTTTTCTGGTATCCGACATACCTGGAAATTGGACGGCGGGTGGACCGAATCCAGGCGGGTTGGCTATCGGGGATGGTCTTGGCCGGCGGCGCGGTCGGGGCGACCCTGGGCGGCTATCTCAGCGATTGGCTGGTGCACTGCTCAGGAGAAAGGCGGGTCACACGGCGGCGGATCGGCTGCGTTGGCCTTGCCGGCTCGGCACTGGCGCTGGTGGCCAGCGTTCGGTGTGATCAACCCGTGGCCGGCAGCTGCTTTGCGGCACTGGCATGCCTGAGCGCCAATGCCGTATTGGCCAATTGGTGGGCCGCCGTGACCGAGATCAGCGGCAAGCACGTGGGCAGCTTGTTCGGCTTAATGAACTCCATGGGTGTGCCGGGTGCCGTGGCCTCTCAACTCTTCTTCGGACGATTCGCCGATTGGATGGGGGAGCACGGCTACCGGGGTCGTGACCAATGGGATCCGGGATTCTACCTCTACGCGGCCGTGCTCTTGGCTGGTGCGCTCGGGTGGTTGTTTGTCGATGTGACCAGGCCGGTGGTTGACGCCGCGGAACCGGAGCCATCCTAGCCTTGGCCGTTTCTCTGCGCCTCTGCGTGAATCCTTGGCTTGAAGCGTTCGCGCAGAGAGCGCAGGGCCCGCCAAGGACGGCTTGGACGGACGACTTCAACCTCTCTTCATTTGGGGCGTACTCGGATGGTGCGTCTGCTCGACTCTCCCGTGCCGAGGAGGCCAAGATCGATGAGCACCGCGATCACCACAACCACCAGGCCGAATCCCGCCACCGAGCCGTTGCCCTGGTGCCAGGCCCAGGCGTAGGCAAGCGTGGTCAACGGCATGAAGAAGAAACCAAGCAGCGGCCAGAGGACCGTCTGGTATGCCGTATTGAGGTAATCGCTGAAAATCCACACCAGAAAGAGCGCCAGCCGGGGCATCGAAAGTGCCAGACAGCCGATCAGACAGGGCATGATGGGACACTCCTATTGCCTTCCTGTGGAGGCCATTTTGCGGGGGCTGCCTTGGTAACTCCAAGTGGATTGTACCGGCTGCGAGAGCGTTCGGAAGGAGGAAATCTCCTGAACCAAGTTGGAGACCAGAGTGTCTGTAAGGGACAACCCAATTCCGCGCGGACAATTTGGGCTTGGACTAACCTTGCGAAAACCGCTGCGAGGCGGTAAACCGGAGTGGTTGGTTTGCTGGCTCCCGCGCCCTCTCGCCTGTCGCCCGAAGAATCGATGAAAGGAGGAGTCCGTGAAGACTCGCGTTTCCATCGCCTTCGCCCTGACGGCAGGCCTTGTGCTGGGCGCGGCACTGATGCGGCTGCTCGATGTGCTTCCGGAGGAGGTGACGCCGCCGTCGCCTGCCCCGCCGGCACCGCTGCTGGGGGCTATGCCTCGTTCTCGGGAGCACGTGGCAGTGCTGAGTTGGATTTTTGAGCATCGGACCGATGCCGAGTCGTTGGAGTTTCTGCGGTGGTCGGTTCCAAAGCCGATCCCCGAAAATCCCTTCACGCGGACGCCGGCGACCTTGGTGAAATTGGTCGTTAAGAATAACAGCACGGCCGAGGCTCGCCTGGAGCACCTTTTCTTCTATCTGCAGAATTTTGAGGTGGTCGGCGCCCTGAGCAAAGCTCAGGCGGATCCCGAGGCCTTGTCGGCAGCGTAGGCGGGAACCGAGACGGCTTCGTTCTGCTTGCCTTTGGCCCGGCGCTCTGGCATCATGAAAGCCGGAACTTTTGCCGTGCCGCTTGCGTCCAAGAGCAGAAGGAACCCGTGAACCCAGACGATCACCGACTCATCGCTGACTGTCTGCAAGGGCGAACGGCAGCCTTTGGAGAACTGGTACGCCGCTACCAGGATCGACTCTACAATTGTGTTTATCGACTGGTGGATAACGAAGAAGACGCCCAAGATATCATTCAAGAAGCTTTTCTGAATGCCTACCAGTCGTTAGACCGTTTCAAGGGCGACTCCCAGTTCTTTACCTGGCTGTACCGCATCGCGTTCAATGCGTCCATCAGCTTGAGGCGGAAACACCGCGCCGCATTGGCACTCAAGACCGGCCGCATGGACGCAGGGGTAAGTGAGCCGCTCGATGCGTCCGAGAGCAGCCGGCCCGAATTTGCGCTCGAAAAATCGGAGCAAGAGCGCCGGATTCAGCAGGCCCTTCAGCGGCTGTCTCCCGAACACCGCATGGTCTTGATCCTGAAGGATATGGAAGGTCAGAAATACGAAACGATGGCAGAGATCTTGCAAGTACCGATCGGTACGGTGCGCAGCCGGCTGCACCGGGCGCGCATGGAGATGCGTGAGTTGCTGCAACGCGAAGGGGAATGAGTTCTCCGTTGGGCCACAACAGGGTTTGAATGTCGGGGAGTGGGGAATCGTGATGGTTCCTGAACGCATCAGTCGAATCTTGACGGCCTACGTGGACGGCGAACTGGATGCCCGGCAACGCAAGGTAGTGGCCCGTTTGCTCCGGCGCTCCTCGGAAGCCCGAAAGTTACTCCAGGGCTTGCAGAGCGACGCGGATCAGCTCCACAGCTTGCCGGCCCAAGCCCTTCCTCTGGACTTTTCCGAACAGGTTCTCCGCACGATCGCCAACCACAAGCCGGAGTTCGCGCGTCGGGCCGCCGAGGTCGCGCGCTTTCGCATCCCGACTTGGCTGGGACTGGCCACCGCGGCCGCGGCCGTGCTCCTGGTTGTGGGCCTCCGGGCTTACCTCACAGTCACTACCCTCGACCGCCAGGAGCCTCGCCAACTTCTGGCTCGGAATGGTCGTCCACTTCCTCCCGAGGACGAACCAAGCTCTGACGAAGTCGCTGCTGCGGCTCCGACGGCCGCCGGGCGGGAACTTCTTCCTGGTCCGAGCCCGGCCCGCGAGCCGACACCTCTTCCACCGGCTGAAATCGTCCGGGCCGAGAAGCGGCAGCCTGAGTCGGCAGTCAAGCCGCCCCCCATCCTGGGTAGCCAAATCTCCGGCAAAGATGCTCGGTTGCGCGATCCCGAGGAACGGGCGGTCCTCGTGTACCGTCTTTCCGATCTGGATTTGGCCACGGGGAAGCAGTTGGAGAGCCAATTGCAAAAGTGGTCAGCGCATGTCCTGGATTTGCGGTGCATGAACCCCGTGGCTGAAGTGGAGCGGCTGAAAACGGCCTTGGGGGCGAGGGGAATTCAGTTCTCGATCGAGCCGGACGCGCTGGCGGCTCTCAAGCTCGGTATTGGCAAGACTACGAGTTTCGCACTCTACTTCGAGGAGATCACGGCCGAGGAAATCGTGGCCGTTCTCCGGCAATTCCACGCTACTAACGCCGAGCGCCAGCGCATCAGCCCAGCCCGGCCAGAAACGCTCATGGTCAACGCCATGGCCCGCGACGAAGAGCAACGACTTTGGCATCTGTTTGGCGTCGATCCAGTTCGATCTGCGGCTGGCCTAGCGTCGCCATCCGTCGGGACTGAAGATGCACCGCGATTGGAATCGGGGAAAAGCAAGCGTCGAGCCATAGTGGTAGCCTATTCTCCGGGTCGTTCTCGACCTGTCTCCGCCGAGCTGAAGCGATTCCTCGACGGCCGAGGGGCACGCCGCTCGGGCACCCTCCAAATCGTTCTGGTCTTGAGCGCGGCCAAGAGCTAAGCGCGGCTTCGCATTTGGGGCATTCGCCCTTCGGTAACCGTTTTGTAACAATCGTCGGGTTTGGCGGAATTCGCAAACCAAAGCCGTGGATCCTCGTCTAAACAGATGGGAAGTTGACTCTAGGTTGATGGAAAAGGAGTTGCTAATGCGCCGCTCGATCCTGGCCCTGATCTTGCTCTTGGCTTCACTCGCTTCCGTTCAAGCCCACGGAATCCTGATCCCCGAAGAAAAGACGATTCCACCTCTGGCCATGGTAAACCACCGCGTCAGCATTACCATGGAAGACCAGGTGGCCATCACCAAGGTCGAACAGACCTTCCGTAACCACACCGACCGGCAGCTCGAAGCGACCTACATCTTTCCGGTGCCAAAGGGGGCCAGTGTTGACAAGTTCACCATGTGGGTGAATGGCAAGGAAGTTCGCGGGGAGATGATCGAGGCGGCAAAGGCGCGGCAAATCTACACCCAAATCGTCCAGCGGACCCAGGATCCGGGGCTTCTTGAATACATGGGCAACAACCTGCTGCGAATGCGCGTCTTTCCCATTCCGGCCAAGAGCGACCAGAAGGTAACCATGAGCTACACCGCGGTCGCATCCCAGGACGCCGGTTTGGTGGAATACGTATATCCGCTCAAGACCGATGGCAAAGCCACGAGTACGCTCGAAGATTTTTCCATCCAGGCAACCATCCAATCACAACATCCGATTGAAACCGTCTACAGCCCGACCCATGCGATCTCGGTCACCCGGCGGAGCGAGCGAGAAGTCCATGTCCAGTTCGAACGGAACCAGGGACTGCTCGACAAGGATTTTCAGCTCTTCTACGCCACCGGGGATAAAGCAATCGGATTCACGACGCTGACCCATCGGCCCATCCCCAGTGAAAAAGGTTTCTTCCTGCTCCTCATTTCCCCACACATGGAAGCCTCCGAAGCCCAATTCATCCCGCGCGACATGGTGCTGGTGCTCGATACGTCGGGGAGCATGCGGGGCCCCAAAATGGATCAGGCAAGGCGGGCCTTGAAATACTGCCTGGATCACTTAGACCCGCGCGACCGGTTTGGCGTCATCAATTTTGCGACCACGGTGAACAAGTATCGCGATGGATTGGTGGAGATGAACCACGACCAGCTCGAGCAGGCCAAGAAGTGGGTCGACAACCTGGAAGCGACCGGCGGCACGGCGATCAATGACGCCTTGGCGGCCGCGCTGGACATGCGCAGCGGCGACGCCAGCCGAACGTTTACGATTGTCTTCTTCACTGACGGTCAGCCGACAGTCGGCGAAACCAATATCGAGAAAATCACCAAGAATGTGTTGGCGAAGAACAGCGCGAATACGCGGATTTTCACCTTCGGCGTCGGCGATGATGTCAACGCGACCTTCCTGGACAACTTGGCCGAGCAGACCCGGGCGGTGAGCACTTATGTCCGGCCGGCGGAGGACATCGAGGCGAAGGTGAGCAGTTTGTTCAGCAAAATCAGCCATCCGGTGCTGGCCAATCTAAAGTTGAATGCAGCGTCGGAAGTGCGTCTGGACGAGATTTATCCACCGCAGTTGCCTGACCTGTTCCACGGCGGTCAGCTCGTCGTTCTGGGCCGTTATTCGGGGCAGGGCCATGCCGCGGTGACCTTGAGCGGCACGGTCGGTAAAGAGCCGCGCGAATTCGTTTACGAAGTCGCGTTCCCGGAGAAGTCCAATGATGACCGTGGTTTCGTGGAACATTTGTGGGCACGGCGGAAGGTGGGCTATTTGCTCGATCAGATCCGCGCGAATGGAGAGAAGAAGGAGTTGGTCGACGAGACGGTAGCCCTGGCCAAGAAGTACGGCATTGCGACGCCGTACACCAGCTACCTGATTGTGCCCGACGGCCCAGTGCCGGTTGCCAGTGCGGTGCGCGGGTCGCCCGGAGTCGGTGGACCAGGATCGATGCCAGCCGGGGGAAGTTCGTCCAATCTCAGCAC
Organism: Gemmataceae bacterium; assembly: GCA_035295665.1. Classification (GTDB taxonomy): domain Bacteria; phylum Planctomycetota; class Planctomycetia; order Gemmatales; family Gemmataceae; genus DATGIQ01. Next base: position 18,089 of record DATGIQ010000171.1, read on the forward strand.
GGCGGGTCGTGGTTTTGGCGGATTTGGCGGATTGGGGGGTCTTGGCGGCGGAGGGTTGAATTATCCCCAAGCGAATGGTGCTGCGTCTGTTCCAATGCCCAAGTTGATCGATTATGCCAAGGCTGCCCAAAGCAAACCGGGCGAGCTGGCCGCCAACCGCGCCAAGCTGGAAGACCAACTGGGCCAGTTAGCCGAGGGAGAGGCCAAGGGGGAAGGAAAGGACCGTTGGTACTTCCGCGGCTTGAAGGAGGCCGCCGATAAAAAGAAGGTATTTGATCAGGCGCGGGAAGCCTTGTCGCTGCGGCGAACGGAGCAAGTGCAGGCCGGTAAGCTCGGTGTCGATCTCTCGATTCAATCGAACAATCTCCGCAACCAAAGCCAGCTGACAGCCACGGCTCTCCAGTCGGTGGCGGGCCGCAACTGCTTGGAGATCGGCGGCGCCTGGATCGATGAAAAATTTGATGCGAAGATGCCGGTGGTAATTGTGAAGGCAATGAGTCCTGCTTATTTCCGCATGTTGGAGCGTCAGCCGCAGGTGAAGGATGTGTTCAAGCTCGGCAACCATGTAGTCTGGGTGACGCCCAACGGGACGGCATTGGTGATCGATACGAACGATGGCAAGGATCAGCTCAGCGATACGGAGATCGATCGCTTGTTTGTGGCCAAGAAGTAAGCGCGGCGGTATTGGCGGTCTCTCTGTGCCGGTTCGCTCAGCCAGCACAGAGAGGCCGCGGCGTTTTGCCGGCGTTGCGGGACGCATTTCTTGACGCCGGGACACCGATCGGCTATATCTGAAGAAGTTCACCCGCCCCCATCGTCTAGCGGCCTAGGATGTCTGGTTCTCAGCCAGAAGACCGGGGTTCGAGTCCCCGTGGGGGTAATGCGAGACAGGGCTTGTCAATGACACACTCCCCTGAATCTCTCCAGTACTTGGGGGGATTTCAGCCGGGTCGGCAAAGCTCCGCCGGCCGGTGTCCGTCTTGCCAGAAAATGACCCGGAATTACTCGAAAACTCAACAATTTTGATTAGCGCGTCAGCCTCGAGCTGAGCCGTTCGCCAGGCGCCTCGTATGCAGCTGTGGAGTCAGCTGCTGCGTAAAATTCCTGGACCGAATCGGTCTGGTGTGCCAACTGCGAATCTCTCCGACGACGGGTCAAAGACCTGCAAGCCGAAAACGAGCGACGCCGTCGTCAACTCGACGTTGCCCTCCGTGACGGCAAACGTCAGGCGTGCCCTGACCGAACCCTCGCAAGCCGGGGCGCAAACCCGGCAAGGATTATGGCACCAAGGCCTACCGACAGCCACCCTCGCCCGATCAGATTGACGAGACGTATGAGGCGTTCTCGCCGGACGTTTGCCCTGACTATGTCAGCCCCCTGGACGAAACCCGCATTGCCCAGCAGTTCGAGGTCGAGATCCCACGCAAGCCCATTCACCGCCCGTTCAACATCCACGTCGGCCAGTGCCGTCAGTGCCAGCACCGCGTTCAAGGACGTCCGGCACCGGCAATGCCTCAACCACCTGCTGCGGCGGGCCGACGAGATGGCGGTGACCGCGACGCAGGGGGCCGTCTGCTTCCGACGTCGAGTGGCGGAGTTGCTCCGGACGGGCCTGGGTCTGCGTGACCGCCACGCGACGAGCATCAGCCGGCATGGCTTGGCGGTGGCCCGCGGTCGCCTGGAGAACCAACTGTCCGACCTGATCTTCCCGCCTCATCCATGGTCCGGTTGGTTGTGTCGGTTTAGGGGCGGTGCGCAGAACCGCGCGAGGCGCATCCGCACGCGGTTCTGCGAACCGCCGCTAAACAATAACGGCATCCCCAGCGGCAGTACGGCGATTCTTTCGATAACCAGCGCTCCTGGTTCGATCCCGGGATAATGGAAATCCAGCTTCCAATCGAATAGGTTGCCCTGATACAGCGTCTAGGAGCAGGAGGCTCCTCGACGCCACGACGGGCCTCCGTACTGTAAGAGCAGAACGGTTCTTGTCCTGAGACTATTTCTATGGCCTCACAGGCCTTCTTGAACCTGCATCATCCCTTCACGCTCATGCCGCACTCCGTCTGCACACCTGAAGCGGCCAGGCCGGGCTTCACCTGAAGTGGCCGTTGAACGCGACGGCGTGCCCGGTCCTGTCTTTTATGAAATCCTGGCGGCTGTAATCCGTTTGCTGCGCCGGCACCACGAGACTCATACGATCTCTCCCTGAACAAGGACAGGCGCGCTCTTTGCAATCGTGTGTCCAGCGACCGCGTGGTCTGCTGATTCTCTTGTCCCCCAAATGAAGGAGATGAATCCCATGAGCAAGCGTTCCCCCATCGCGGCCCTGTGCGTGACCATTCTGTTCGCCGGCAGCGTATTGGCGGCCGAGCTTCGGTCCGGGCCGCAGACCGGCGAAAAGGTGCCTGGCCCGTTCCATCCGCTCAATTGCACGGGCGAAAACGCCGGTGAAAAGGTCTGCCTGTACTGCAAGAACGGCGCGAACCCCGTGGCCATGATCTTCGCCCGGCATACCAGCCCCGAGCTGACGAAGTTGCTCAAGAAGATCGACGGAGCCACCGCTCAGCACAAGGACGCCAACATGGGCAGCTTCGCCGTGTTCCTGGCCGATGCCCCGAAGCTCGAAGGTGAGCTGAAAGAGCTGGCCCAGAAGGAAAAGCTCCAGCACTGCGTCCTCAGCATCGATAACCCGGCCGGCCCCCAAGGCTACAACGTCGCCAGGGAAGCCGATGTGACCGTGGTGCTCTACACCCAGGGGACCGTGAAGGCTAACCACGCCTTCAAGAAGGGTGACCTGAAGGATAAGGACATCAATCAGATCCTCGCCGACCTGTCCAAGATCCTGCCCCAGAAGTAACCAACCCCACGCTTCGCCTTCCGTTCGAACGGGGGCGCTCTGGACGCTGCTCGGCTACCGAGTCGAGCAGCGTCCGTGTTGTGGCCCACTCTTGGGGGAGTATTCCATGTTCGGTCGACCCCTTCGCTTCCTGACGTTTCTCGCGCCCAATATGCGCCCCGTCTACGAATTCATCGCCCACTACGCCGGCACGAAGCTCGGATGCGCAACGGAGCTGGCAGTTGGCGAATCCTACGAGCAATTGGGGCTGGACGCTGATGTTGGATTCATCTGTGGCCTGCCCTACGTGATGCTGATGCGTCAACGCCAGCCGGCCATTGAGCTGTTGGCCGCTCCCGTCCTGTGCGGGAAACGCTACCGCGGCCAACCGGTATACTTCTCCGATGTGATCGTCGGCCGTTCCAGCCCATTTTGCTCGTTCGCCGACCTGCGCGGGGCAACGTGGGCATACAACGAGCCGAATTCCCACTCGGGGTTCGGCATCGTCCGGTATCATCTCCATCGCCTGGGCGAGGGGTTTGGCTTTTTCGGCAACGTGGTGCAGACCGGCTGGCACGAGCATTCCATTCGTCAGGTTTGCTCGGGAGCAGTGGACGCCTCGGCTATCGATTCCCAGGTGTTGGCGATTGCGCTGCGCGATCACGCCGAGCTTGCTCCCCGGCTGCGCGTGATCGCGTCTCTTGGTCCCTCTACCATCCAGCCCATCGTGGCGGCCCGGCGGCTACCGGAGTCGTTGAAGGCGGCGTTGCGTGCGATCCTCATCGGCATGGCCGGCGACCCCGCCGCCCGTGAGGCGTTGGCGCACGGCTTCGTGGAATCGTTTGTTTCCGTGACCGACGCGACGTATGACGATATCCGAACCATGTGCGCGGTAGTCGAACAGGCCCGTGTCGACGGCCAATACGGTGCCGGAAAACCAAAGGCGAGTTTGCCCGTGGAAAAGCCACAGGGCAAACTCGCCCGCACAGTTGCATCCTGAGCCGCTCGGAGCGAGCCCTTCCCGGCTACTTCTTTTCCTCCTTGTCCGCCTGGCGAATCGACTTGATGATGACGGGTTCCACCGGCACGTTTTCAACCTGGTTCGGGATCAGCGTCTTGGTTTTCACCGCCGCGATCTTGTCCACCACGTCCATGCCGTCGAGCACTTTGCCGAAGACACAGTAACCGACTCCGCGGGGATCTTTGTCTTTGTCCAGGAAGGTATTGTCCTTGAGATTGATGAAGAACTGGGCGGTAGCACTATCGGGAACATTGGTCCGGGCCATCGCAATGGTGCCGCGTTTATTGGACAGACCGTTGGCCGCCTCGTTCTTGATGGGGGCCTTGGTCTTCTTTTCCCCGCCTAGCATGACCGGCTTGTCCGATTCATAGCCGCCGCCCTGGATCATGAAACCCGGGATGACGCGGTGAAAAATGGTGCCATCATAGAATTTGTCGTCCACATAGCCCAGGAAGTTCTTCACCGTGATGGGCGCCTTGTCCGGGTACAGCTCAAGCTTGATCTTCCCCATGGAGGTGTCGATGATCACCACGGGATTCTTGTCGGCAGCCACGCCCTGAGAGGCTCCCAGCGTGCCGGCAGCAACGGTCAACAGGATGAATCGATTCACAGGGGTTCTCCTTGCTTCAGTTGGTGGTTGCGCTCGGACTCTCCTCGTTTTCTAGCGTTCTGCGCTCCTGGCGGAAAGTGCAGGCTACAGGTGCCATCCGTACACGCATCGGTCACGGTCTTTCCAAGAAGCCGGTACCGGTTGGCCGCCACCCAGGCGTAGAGGCGATCGCAGAGCTGGCGAATGCCTGGCAAGTAATAGGTATAGGCAATCCACCCCAACACCGGTCGGGTTGCCACGGCCCGCACCGCGGCCTCGAACCCACGGAAACGCCGGCCATCCGGGGCCACGAGGATCATGGCCTGCATGCAGGCCTCGTGGGTCAAGCCGGGAAACGGAACGAGCGCGCCCGGCTCCTGAAAATTCACCGCCTCCACCGCACCGGGCCGGGCCAGGGCCAGGAGCTTTCGCGCCCCGCGCGTGCACAACGTGCAATGGCCATCGTAGAGCACGACCGCCCTCCTCGTCTGCTCGCTCGCCATCGTCCGCCTCCCGGTCACGGGCATTCCAACAGGTACACCGTCGCATTGTAATTTGCCGTTGCCACATACTTGCCGTCGGGTGAGAACGACATGTTCCAGATAGTCATCCCCGGCCAGCGGCGCCGCTCCTTCCCGGTGGCGGTTTCCCAAAGTTTGACTTCCTGGTCTTGCAAACTTGCCGTGGCAAAACGGCTACCGTCGGGACTGATCGCAAAGGCAATCACGTGGTGCTTGTGGCCTTTAAAGGTCCGTTCTGGTTTATTCGTGGAAAGGTTCCAGATCGTGATCTCGCCATCGTCGCCGCCGGTGATGAGGAACTTCTTGTCCGGCGAAAAAATCAGATCGCCGATCCCATGGTGGGCGGGCCGATCCGCACCTTCACGCTGGTTCTTGGCCATGTTCCAGATGCGAACGCCGCCGCCCTGGTCACCCATGGCCGCCCATTCGCCGTCGGCGCTGAAGGCCAGGCAGCTGACCGAGCGATCATGGGGTTGCATTTGCTTCACAGAATTGCCCGTCTCCAGGTCGTAAATGTGTATTTCCGGCACGAGCGGCATCCGCAAGCTCACGGCCCACACAATGAGCCGTTTCCCGTCCGCTGTCACCAGGAGCGCGGGCAGGCTCGTTGACGGCCCGGAAATGGTTTTGAGCTCTTTGCCGGTGGCCGTGTCCCAGATTTTGATCGCCTGGTCCTGGGCGGCCGAGACCAACTTTTTCCCGTCCGGAGTGAACACGAGGGCGCTCAGCTCGCCCCCATGACCCTCCAAGGTGTGCACCAATGTCCCCGTGGCCAGGTCCCAGAGCTTGACCGTCCCATCATCCGAGCCAGACGCCAACCACTTGCTGTCCGGGCTGATGGCCGTCGCTTCGACCCCCCGCGCATGGCCAAACATCGGCTCGTATGCTTCCCGGGTCCCGAGGTCCCGGACGCGCACACTCTGGTCCACCGCGGCCGAGAGGACCCGCTGCCCGTCCGGGCTGAACGCCACGGACGTGATCCAGTCTTTGTGTCCTGCGAGGCTGCGTACATCGTTGCCGCTCTGCACATCCCAGAGCTTGATGAGCCGGTCGCTGCCGCCGGACACGAGATACCGTCCGTCGGGGCTGAACGCGATGGAACTGAGCGGACCGGTGTGGCCTTCGAGCTTGATCGGCTCGGCCCGAGGATTGTTCGGATCCCACACCTTGATCAGATGATCCACGCCGCAGGAGGCCAACCATTGGCCGTTTGGGCTGAAGGCCAGCCCGCTGACGGCTTGCGTGTGACCGCGTAGGGTCGCCAATTCTTTTCCACTCGAGCCATCCCAGAGTCGGACGGTCAAGTCCGCGCTGGCCGAGGCCACCTGGTTGCCGTTTGGATGAAACGCGACAGCCGTCACCACCGCCCGGTGCCCCGTGCAGCTGTGCAGCTCCTTGCCCTGGGCCGTGTCCCAGATCTTGACCAGCCGATCGGCTCCTCCCGAGACGATTCGGCTGCCGTCCGCGCTGAAGGCCGCGGCGGTGACGACGGCCTGATGGCCCTCCAGGGTGCGGAGTTGCTTGCCCGACTCGGCATCCCAGAGCTTGAGCACCTTATCACCGCCACAGGAAAGGAGCAGCTTGCCGTCCGGGCTGTACAGGGCCGCCGTGACCGGGGCTTGGTGGCCGGTGAGCGTCTGCACCTCTTTGTCGGAGGCCGCATCCCAGATCCGCACGGTCCGGTCGGCGCCCCCGCTAACGATCTTGCTGCCATCCGCGTTGAACGCCGCGGACCAGACCGGCCCCTTGTGTCCGACCAGCAGATGCGACCGATCGACCGATTCGAGGTTCCACAGGCGCAGCTCCTGGTCTCTCCCCGCCGAAGCGAGTTGCTTTCCGTCGGGGCTCAGGGCCAGGCACAGGATTTCATCGGCGTGTCCCTGAAGGGTGCGGCGTGCCTGGCCGTTGGCCAGGTCCCACAGCCGAAGCGTCCGGTCCAGGCTCCCCGTCACCAGCAATTTGGCGTCATGGCTGATGGCCAGGCAGGTGACGGCTTTCTTGTGCCCGCGAAAAACCTGGCGTTCATGGCCGGTGAGATCAAAGGTCCTGGCAAGGTTGTCACCGCCACAGGTGGCGAAGCTTTGGCCGTCCGGGCTGAAGGCGACCTGATAGATGCTGCCGGAATTGTGAGCGGGGACTTTCTGGTCGGGCGGCGTGGAGGAATTCGCTTTCCAAAGGTAGGCCAAGCGGTCGTCCCCTCCGGAGAGGAGGAATTGGCCGTCGGGACTGTAGGCGACGCAACGGCCACCCTGGTGAGCCGGTGTCTTCGACCGCGGCGTGCCGGTCGACAGGTTATGGATCAAGATTTGGCCGCCGTTGCCCGCCGAGGCCAGATATTTGCCGTCGGGGCTGAAGGCGAGGCTTCCAACCGGGGTCTTGTGTCCGCTGAGCGTCCAGATATCCTCGCCGGTATCCGACTTCCAGAGGCGGATTTCCGGGGTGGTGCCCGCGGAAGCGATCGTCTTGCCATCGGGACTGAAACTGATGGCGCCGACCGCCGGCTTGCCATCCGTTTTGAAGGAGACGTTGCCGGTCGCCGGGCCGTGCCCGCGGTAGGTAATCAGCTCCCGGCCGGTCTCGACGTCCCAGATTTTGACCTCGGTTGGCAACCGGAGCTGGGGCGGTCTGCCGGTGCGCAGATCGCCGCACACCGCCGCCAGCCGTTTTCCATCGGAGCTGTACGCCAGGGCCAGAATCCAGGCATCATGCCGGAGCTTCAAGCCGCCGAATACGCGGCTCACGTGTTTGGGGAAGTCGGAGGGGAGCGTGGGAAGGTGCCACCGGGCCTCACGAAACGCCGCCCGCGCTTCGTCAAGCCGGCCGGCGGCCAGGTCGGCGTCTCCCTGCTTGGCCAAGCGCTCGGCCTGGGTAAGCCGTTCGGGCGCGAATTTCTGGCTGGCGCCGGATTTCTCGGCGTCGGCGCGCTCTTGCCGATATCGGTCTTGCAATGCTCGGACCTCTTCGGCCGTGATGTCCTTACCAGGCTCCGCGCTGAACGAAGCCGGCGGAAACAGGCTCAGAGCGAAGCCGATTAGCAAGCAGGTCCCAACGGCTAAGCGAGACAGCAAACTGGTGTATTGGGTTGGCATGAAAGCCATCGTGTCTTCCTTTTCCAGGGTACGGGCATCCGCAGGATGATGAATATGGAGTATAGGGCTTCGGGTAAGATTCGGACAAGCCGGATGCGAGCGGGCCGGCGGCTGACTGTTTAAACGAAAACTTGTCGAAGTAATGTATTCTTTTGTACACTTATCGTTGTCCCAGCGCTCGTGGAGTGCTGCTGATGAACCTCGCCGATCTGAAAGCACGGGTGTGCCGCCTGGATGAACTCTCCCGTGGATTGGCCAAAGAAGTGACGTTGTGGAAAACGTGCAACGATCCTCTTTTGTATCTGGAGCGGAAAGTCTACCTGAACGCGATCCAGGACGCTCTGGCCGGGGTGGAGGCGGCCCGTGTGCTCCTGGTCAAGGTGCGCCAGCGGCTGGAAAAAGATGGGTGAAGTTGCCGGCCCGCCGCCAGGCATAACCGAGCAAGGCGAGGGCGCTGACGCCCAGCAGGGCCGCTGTAGCCGGCTCGGCAACCGGTGCCGCATAGCCAATGCTCACAAATGGACCGCTGCCGCCGGGCGAGTCAAAACGGGGGCCGGACCCCACGGCATTGTCCGACAACCGCAGGGCCAGGGACAGTTCCAAGGTCATGGTTTGGCCGGCCGGCAGCCCCTGAAGCGACCCTGTCGTACCGAAATCCTGCACTTGCGGGAATGCAGCTTGCGGATTGGCCGAAGCGGAGAACGGCAACGGATCCAGCACGACCCCGAAAAAACCGGCGACCTGGCCGCTGGCGCTCTGCGGCGATGCCGTGAAGGTTGCCACACCACTCAGGGCGAACGCGCTGTTCACGCGCGCAGGGCCAGCGTAAACGAAATCCTGGTCCACCGCCAGCGTGAAGGAAACGTCGCCGGCGCCGGCCGGCCGAAGTGATTGGAACTGGAAATCGATAAGACGAATCACGCCGGCCGTGGCTCCGCTATTCCCCACTTGAACGGTGCCGCGGATCACTCCCACGTCCGGCATGCTGGCCATGAAAGGAGCGTCCACGGTCTGATCGCCTGCCAAAAGCATCGGCGTAGCGACCGATTGGCTGAGGAGGCTGCCGCCCAACGTGATCATTCCCGCCAGGCAAGAGCCGGGCAAGCCGAGCAGAACAACGCCGCCAGCGAACACCCCAAGCCAACGACAGCTGCGACTCATTGCCCTTCCCCTGACCGTGGAGAGATGTGCCCCGATGCGCCCAATTCGGAGTGTAACCCGGATTCGCAGGTCGTTCAATGGGCGAAGCGGCTCCGGTTCCATCTTGCGTACCCGCCATCCGGCCCGCACAATGAACGATCCCACGAACTCCCGATTTGGTGGACACGGAGGAAATGATGGACTGGACGGCGCTGGGCGTCAGCTTGGAGTTGGCTTGCTGCACGACGCTCATCCTGTGCGTGATTGGCTTGCCGTTGGCGTATTGGCTGGCCAGCACCCGATGGCGGGGGCGGTTCCTGATCGAGGCGGTCGTGGCTCTGCCCTTGATTCTGCCGCCCACTGTCCTCGGCTTCTACATTTTGGTGGCCATTGGGCCATACAGTCCGCTCGGCCAAGGCTACGAGCGGCTCGTGGGACAGCCACTGCCCTTCTCGTTCCCGGGGCTCTTGGTCGCTTCCGTCCTGTTCAGCTTACCGTTCGCGGTTCGGCCATTCCTCGCAGGGTTTGCAGGAGTGGATCGGCGTCTGGTCGAAGCATCCTGGTGCCTGGGGGTGTCGCGCTGGATGACCTTCTTCCGCGTTATCGTGCCGCTTTCCTGGACCGCAATCGTCACCGGCGTGGTGTTGAGTTTTGCCCACACGATGGGAGAATTTGGAGTGGTCTTGATGGTAGGGGGAAATAAGCCCGGCGTGACACGGACCATTTCCATCTCGATTTACGATGACGTCCAATCGCTGAACTACGAGGCCGCGGGGCAGACGGCGCTGCTCCTGCTGGGGTGCTCCTTCGCAGCCTTGGCCATCGTCTCCGCGCTGCAACGCCGAGTGTGGCTGCTATGACTGGAGAGCTGACGGCGGATCTGGACAGGCAGTGGCCCAAGGGACCGCGCATCCAGGTCCAGGTGAAAGTCCCGACCGATCGGTTTTCGATCACGGTATTGTTCGGGCCCTCCGGTTCAGGCAAGACGACGGTCCTTCGCTGCCTGGCCGGACTGGATCGCCCCGAGCGTGGATCAATCCGCTTCGAAGACGAAATCTGGTTTGACGCCGCGCGGAACATCTGCCTTTCCCCGCAGCGGCGGAGGATCGGCTACCTCTCGCAGGATTATGCCCTGTTCCCGCATTTGACCGTGGCTCAGAACATTGCCTTCGGCCTGGGCGGCCTGGATGCGGCGCAGCGGCAACAACGAATTGAGAAAATGCTTCAGCTGTTGCATTTGGCCGGTCTGGAGCAGCGCTGGCCCCGACAGTTATCGGGCGGTGAACAACAGCGTGTGGCCCTGGCCCGGGCCGTGGCGCGGCAGCCCCGTTTGCTCCTCCTGGATGAACCACTGTCGGCACTGGATGCACCCACCCGGGAGCGTCTGCGCGGCGACCTGCGCCGGCTCCTGGCAGGGTTGGGCATCCCCGCCGTGCTGGTGACCCACGACCGCGTCGAGGCACTGGCCTTGGGAGACAGCGCTGTCCTGCTGGACCGGGGACGGGTTTGCCAGAGCGGCCCCGTTCACGAGCTGTTTGCCCATCCCGCGAACCTGGCTGCAGCCCGCATCACGGGCGTGGATACGGTCGAGCCGGCGAAGGTCCTCGCCGTGGTGGACGGCCTGGCCACTTTGGCCGTCGGCTCAGCCCGGTTGGTTGCCCTGGCCCCGGATGCAACGGCCGGCGAAGGCTATATCAGCATCCGTGCGGAGGATGTGATCCTGGAAAAGGGACCGGGAGCTCCCAGTAGTGCACGCAACTGCGTGACCGGGCACATCCGCACATTGACACGAGAAGGACCACTGGTACGGATTGGGCTCGATTGTGGGTTCGACTTGACCGCTCTCATCACCAATCAGGCGTGTCTGGCCCTGGAGTTGCGCGAAGGTGACCAGGTGACGGCGTTGGTGAAGGCGGCGGCCATTCAGCTGATTCCGCGCGATTGATTCGAATCATGGCACGAGCCCGCCGCGTCCGCGAACAACCAGGTGTCTGGAACTTTCATCGAATAGACAGTCTGATTCACGCTGTTTGTTGAGCGGCGGTTCGCAGAACCGCGTGAAGATGTGCCCCACTTAGGCAGCAAGTGATCTTCTCAGAGGCTGGAACGCCGCCTATGCTGGATGCGCCCACGCTAACCTCGTTGGCGAACGACCGGGGCCAGGCGGTCGATGCCCGGTCAAGCCGACAGCCGGAGCGGGAGCGCTTGCCGGGCCCGGCTACCGACTCCGGTTTCCGCTTTTCGGCTCTCTTGGGGCTCATGGCAGCAGAGCGTGTAGGCCCCGCAGCATGGGCAGGGGCACGATTCGACTGTCTGCTGTTCGTAAAGTGAAAAACTGCTTGCGACAACCCACCGTTGACCGCAACCCAGGCACGAAATCGTAAGACGGCTCACAAACCACCTGAGAACAATCTCAAAAGGAAGCGAATCACCACTTTCCGAGAATCTCAGATGCGACAGCACAAATGATGCATCCACTGATATCGGCAAGCCAAGGAGAAAACTTAAATGGCTTCGACCCCGCGAAAGCACACTTACCGGTTCACCTTTGGACCCTGGAACATCAGTACGGGAGAAGATCCGTTCGGGCCAGCAGCACGGAAAGAGGTCGCATTGGCAGCCAAGATCCGCGAGTACAAAAAGCTCGGCTTTGACGGCGTGCAGCTGCACGATGACGATGCTGTCGAAGCGGACCTCGATCCCCAGGCCACCGAACGCGGCGTGGCCAAAATGAAAAAGCTGCTCGACGGCGAAGGGCTGTTCTGCGAATTCGTGGCCCCGCGGCTATGGATGCACCCCAAGACGCTCGACGGCGGCTTTACCTCCAATAGCCCTGCGGACCGCCGCTATGCGTTGGAGCGTTCCAAGCGTGCCATCGATATCGCCAACGGGCTCGACTGCCATGACCTCGTCTTATGGCTGGCCCGCGAAGGGACCTACATCCGCGAAGCCAAGGATCCGATCCTCGCTGTCGGCCGCATCCTCGACGCCGTTAATGCCCTACTGGAGTATGACCGCAATATCCGCATCCTTGGCGAGATGAAGCCCAATGAGCCGATGGACCAGGCGTACCTGCCAACACCGGGGCACTTTCTTAGCTTGGCATATCGCGCGTCGGAGCCTTCCCGGGTCGGTGTCCTCATCGAATCCGCCCATTCCATCTTAGCCGGGCTGGATCCGTCCGATGACATGGCTTTCGCCCTGTGGCACCGCAAGCTCTGGAGCGTTCACCTCAATGACCAAAACGGCTTGAAATACGACCAGGACAAGGTGTTTGGGGCCGTTGACTTGCGTCGGGCTTTCAACACAATCTGGGTACTGGAACGGGGCGGCTACGAGGGCTGCATCGGTTTAGATGTCAAACCGATGCGAACAACCCGAGCCGCCGACCAGACCAAACACCTGGCCAATAGCCGCACGATGTTCCGACACCTCCTCGACGTGGTCCGGTCCGTTGACGCCAGCAAGGTCGAAGCGTTTCGGACGGAACGGGACTACGAGGGCCTGGAGTTGTACATCCTGAGCAAACTCATGGGCCGGTAACGTGGCCGACCGCCCGGCTCAATAGCTCGCTTGGTTTACTCCCGCGGCAACGGCATGAAACCCGCGAAATCCCCGGCAGACCGTCACCATCCACTGGGCCACCGCCTGGCTACGCTCATAATGCGTCACCACGCGCGACGGCTCAATCTGCTCGAAGGCTCTGGCTTCGAACAGCGACGCCGGCAGGTCGCCGACCAGGATGAAGGTAGCGCCCCGGAACGGTCCGTCATCGCTGCTCGGATTGGGGTGCCAAAGATCGTACTGGCTATGACGGTCCACACCCAGGATCAAGCCAAACGAATAAACGTCGGGATGGCCCTGGCAGTAGAAACCGATTTCCCCGGGCACATTCCACGAGGTCGCCGCCAGGTAGGGCTCCTCTCCCTGGGCACGTAGCGCGTCCCGGAGTTGGTCCAGCTCCGCAGCCAGCGTCCGCCAGCCGCGCAACCGGCACGTTGGGTCAAACCGCCGCAGCGGAAGGGGATGCTGTGGCGTGGCCGGTCCCGACAGGCGGAGCAAGAGGCCTTGCACCCATTCGCTGTGGTGCATGATCACGGTGACGAAGAGTCCGAGGGCACAAGCGCCCGCCAGACCGGCCAACGTTGCCTGCCGGATCGTCCGCCGAGGCGTGTGCAGCCGACGCTCCAGCCACGCCGCTGCCAACACGAGCCCGGATAGGTAAGCCGTGATCGGCCAATTCGGTTCTTCGTGAGTCTTGAGGCTGAAAAGAAAGAAAAATCCAAACATCGGTGCGGACATCCACCACAGGTAGCCGACGCCGGGATCGGTCTCGCGCCACGGCCGGTGGGCGACCATGGCCGAGACCCAGGCAATAAACCAAAAGCCCAAGAGGAGCAGAAACTGCAGCCCCACATACTCCGCCGGACCCAGCCATAAGATGCCTTGCCGATCTTCCAGGCCGGCCTGGCCGCTCACGTGCCGTAGGCTGACCCAATCGTAGCGGAGGTTCCAGAGCAAAATGGGGAGACACGCGGCCGCCGCCACACCCGTCATGATCCAGAAGCCGCGACTCAGCAGCAGCCGACGGTACATAGGGCTGGCGAGCAAAAATAGCCCGGCCGAAGGAATCCACAGGATCATCGTGTACTTGGCAAGAATTCCAAGGCCAATGACGCCGCCGAGAACGGGCCAGGCCCAGCGCGAACCACGCAGCATGGCCTGGTAGCCGAGCACCAAGGCCCAGCCCCAGCAACAGGTATACGGAGCATCGATGGTCATGAGACTCGATCCGGCCACGACGACGGGCAACGTCAACGCCAGGGCTACCACGGCGAAGGCCAGGCCTTCGCGGCGATAAACTTGCGCCGTCAGAATATAAAGGCTGACCAATAGCAGGCTGCCACACACCACCGCCGGCAAGCGCACGGCCACCATGTCGGTTGCGGTCATCTGCCGCGACCAGGCCCCGGCCAGCACCGACCCTGCCCGGATCAAATAGGCGACGAAGGGTCCCTTGCTGTAGTAACTCCAATCGAGGTGGCGCGACCAGTCCCAGTAGTGGGCCTCATCAGGAGCCAGATCGAGCGGGCAGTGGTAGGCCAGATATCCCAGGTGCAATCCGGCCGAAGCGAGGACCAATAGCCCCGCGCCGATCCGCCAGCCCCACTTCCCGCGGCCGAATCTGGTAGGAACCGGGTTTGTCACCATCATGCGATACTTCCTGCCGGGTCGTTCATCCATTCAGACGGTCTTGAGGACGGTCCTACCGGTCGGCGGACAATCGGTCAAGGCGATTCCCGACGCGCTGGCAGATCCGGGCGAATGAACAGGCTGGAGAATCCTTGGCGGCATCCGGGCTGCGGAAAAACGATTTCAGTTCGCCGTCATCCTTCGCCGATACAGGAAAGAGTGCGCCGGCGCTTCCCACCCGGCGCCAATTGGCGAGGACGATGAGGACAGCGTACCGGTCGCATCCACTCATGCTCTGCGCGCAGCCGACGCAAACCTCCAAAATGCGGCGTGCCCAGCTGCTGTTGGGATTGGTTCCCGCATTCCTTTTACTGGTGGTGGCGGCGCGCCCGATTCTCGGGCCATTTAGCGAGAATTTCCACGTCGTGATTCCCGGATGTGTCTATCGCAGTGGCCAATTGAGTCCGCAGTCGCTCCAAGAGCGTGCCGCCCAGGAGGGCATTCGTTCCGTCATCAACCTGCGTGGTTCCAACCCCGGGGAGTCCTGGTACGAAGGGGAATGTGCTGTGGCCCGGCAGCATGATTGGAGCTTCTATGATTTGCCGGTCGATTCGCAGTGTCCGAACGCCCATGAGTTAAGCGAGTTGCTGGATGTGCTCCAGCACTGTCCGAAGCCGGTGCTCATCCATTGCCAATCAGGGATCGACCGCAGCGGCATTGTCGCAGCCATCTGCATCTTGCTGCTGGATGATGGGGGCTCCATCGAGCAAGCACGCACTCACCTGGGATGGCGCTACGGACACATGCCGTGGCGCGGCAACATGAGTGTCCAGGAACAATTCTTGCGGAATTACGAAGATTGGCTGATCGAGCATGGCCAAAGCCATGACCGGAGCCAATTCCGCGCTTGGCTTCACCACATCGCCGAAGACGGACATTAATCGGGTAAGAAACATGATCTGGTTGGTTATGTCTGTTTAGCGGCGGTTTGCAGAACCGCAGGGTTGTGTGCCCCGCGCGGTTCTGCAAACCGCCGCTAAACAGACACCATGAACTGGACCGTGTCCTAGACGGTCGCCAAATCGCGAACGAATTTGGCCAAGGCTTCGTGAGTCAAAACGAAGGCGACCTGTTCCCGGCGTGCGCCGCCGGGATGGGCTCGGTAGCGGCGTGCGCTTGCGGCTTGGGTGCCTTGGAGCAAGACTTCGTAGTAAAACCGTTCGTCCCCACGCTGGGTCGGTTCCACGCTCCGCAACAAGGCTTCGCGCCGCTGGATATCGATTTCCAGAACGTGGAGTGTTTCCAGAAGCCCGGTCACCCGCTCCGCTACGCCCTTGGCCCAGCCTTCCAACGTCACAGCGGCCGGCGCGGCCGCGGTGCGCTGCAGATGAACTTCCCAGAGAGCCGAGCTGAGCTCGTCGTTGCGATCGGCGGTGAGAGTGACGGCCCAGCCGGAGCCTTCGTCAGGCACGACCAGGGTTTGACGGCTGCCGCGGGGCGGCTGCCATTCAGCGACCTTTCGAAGAACCGTTTCGTCGAGGATCATCAGCTTCTCCCAAGGTTCGAGTCGAGTGCTCAGAGCCGTCGAAGGACAGCAAGGTCGGCTTGCCATCGACGACCGTTTGTAGGTGGACCGGCCGGCTCCAGATAAATTGAATGTTGGCCAGGGTATCGGCGGCCTGGTCCAAACGCAAATCCACGCCGGAAAACTCGTGGCGGAGCAACAGCTCCCCACGATTATGGTAATTGCCGTCTACTACACAAATCCACGGCTTTCCGAAATTTGTCAAACTAAAAAGGAGCCGCTGTTTGATTTTTTCGAAATCGCGCGATTCGATCACGTACTGTCCCATTTGCTCCTGAAAGGCGTAGGAAAACATGCGGTGCTGCACGCAAAATTCTGGGGTCAGAAACGTGTCAATGAAGGTAATGTCGTTGTGAATGCGGCGGACCTCGAAGATTTTTTGCCGGCCCAGCCCTAACTGCTTGTCCCACTTCCGCCGCTTCTCCAGATCATCGCACTGATCGTATTCTTTGCCGAACTTCCCTGTGTTCCAACGATGCTCGATGTCACGCAACAGTTCGATGCCCAGCTTGTACGGATTGATCCGGGCGCTGTGCGTGGCCATGGTGCCGGAATGGTGGTCGGCGTAATCGATGACCTCCGATGGATGAAGGCCCTTTTGGGTCATGATCGTTGAATGCCAGTAGGAGGCCCAGCCCTCGTTCATGATCTTGGTCTGTGCCTGCGGTGCGAAGTAATACGCTTCATCACGGATAATCCCCAGGACGTCGCGCTGCCAGGGTTTCAGAGGCGCATGCTCAATCAGGAACAGCAGAATGTCTTTCTCCGGGAATTCGGGGAAGCTCCTTGCCGTCTGCTCCTTGAGCTTCTTCCGCTCCTCTTCTTCTTCCTTCAGCACCTGGCGCGGGTTGATGTAGTCATCCATGTAGTCCTTGCTCTTGAACCGCGTCGGTTTCAGCGTTTCGTCTTCTTCCTGCTCGGGATTGAAATCGTACCGGGATACGCCGTCGCGGCGGCGGATGGCGGCCGAATGAACGTCGATCAGGTCGTCGATGGACATGCAGCGATCGATGAACGCTTCCACTTCGTCTTCGCCGTATTTCTCGCAGTAGCGGCGAAGGCGGGAGCCGTGGTTGGCCATGTCGTCCATCATCTTTCGGCTCGTGTGCGCGAAATAGGCGTTGTTCTTGAAGAAATCGCAGTGGCCATAAACGTGCGCCATCACGAGCTTCTGGTCCACCGTATGGTTGCAACGCATCAGGTAGGCATAGCACGGATCGTTGTTGATCACCATCTCGTAGATCTTGGAAAGGCCGTAGTCATAGCCTTTCTTGAGCTGCTCAAATGCCATGCCGAACGACCAGTGCGGGTACCGCGTCGGAAAGCCGCCGTACGCAGCCACTTCGTTCAGATCCTCGGCGTCGAGCACCTCGAAAATGGTTTCGTAAAAATCCAATCCGTAGCCGCGCGCGTAGCCTTCGATTTCCTCCTGGAGGGCTCGCAAATCGGGAGGCAGGTTCGTGTTGTAGGGAGTGCCCATGTCACCGGCCTTTTCCCAAGAATTCCTTGATCGAGCCGAGGATCGCGTCCCGATCGGGTATCCGGCTCGCTACCAAGTTGTCGCGCTCGCCCAGCATCTCGTGGATATACTCATAAAACTCGCCACTGCCGTAGCGGCTTTCGACCTGTCCATAGCCGAACAAATTGACCTTGGGCAAGAGGCGTTCGTTGAGCAATTCGATGCAGTGGGGAATATCATCGCCCCAGTTGTCGCCATCGGAGAAATGAAACGCGTAAATATTCCACTGATCCGGCGGATACCGCTTGGTAATGAGTTGATCGGCCAATTCGTAGGCCGAGCTGATCTTCGTGCCGCCGCTCTCGCGCGTGTGGTAAAAGGTGTGTTCATCCACCAGCTGTGCGGCCGCATCGTGGATGATGTACTCGGTGGCGATGCCCTGGTAATGCTTCTTAATCCAGGTATCGATCCAGAACGATTCAATCCGCACGATTTCCTTTTGCTCATCCGTCATCGAGCCGGAGACATCCATCATGTAAATGATGACGGCAACGCTGTCCGGCTTGCGAACCTCTTTCCAGCTCCGATATTGTTTGTCTTCACGGATCGGCACAACCATTGGCCGCACCGGATCATAGAGCTGAGAGGCGATCTGCCGCTTCAGCGCCCGCTTGAACGTACGCTTGAAATGCCGCAACGATTCCGGCCCGGCCTGGCGGATGCCGGTGTAGCGATCCTTGGTGGTGACGATGTTCCGTTTGCCGCGCGGCTCGATGCGCGGTAGGGCCAATTCCTCGCCCAGAATGGCGGCCAACTCTTCCAGCGTCAATTCAACTTCCAGGATGTGTCCGCCGGGCTCGCTGCCCGCACCGGAATCACCGTCGCCGGGCTGCGGCGGACCGAGGGGGCTGCCCACGTCGCCTTCGCCCTGGCCGGCTCCGGCCGAGCCTTTGCTGCCGAAACGGAATTGCGGAATCTCGATCTGGGGCAAAGGAATGCTGACGAGGTCTTTCCCCTTCTGCCCGATCATCTCGCCCCGGCTGATGTACTTGCTCAGGTTGCTCTTCACCTTGCCGCGGACAAGTTTGCGGAAGCGCTGTTGATCGCGTTCGATCTTTTGCCCCACGATTCAACTCCGTTCCTCACTTCTTCGAATGGCCACGTGCAAAAATACTGGCCACAAAGCTCAGCACGTCGGTCGCACACACATCACAATATCCATAGTTGCGAATTAAGCGACTCTTGACCACGTCGATTTTTTCTTGCGTGGCCTTATCCACGACGCTCGAAACCAAGCTGGTCAGCTTGATGGTATCCTTCTGGTCTTCGAACAGCTTCATCTCCAGCGCTTTTTGCAGCCGCTCGTTCGTCTTGTAATCGAAGCGCTTGCCGTCGATGGCCAGGGCGCCGATGTAGTTCATGATCTCGCGGCGGAAGTCATCCTTGCGTCCCTCCGGGATGTCGATCTTTTCTTCCACCGAGCGCATGAGGCGTTCATCCGGTTCTTCGTAGTTTCCGGTGTAGCGGTTGCGAACTTTCTCGCGCTGGGTGTATGCCTTGACGTTGTCGATGTAGTTGGAACAAAGGCGGGTCAAGGCATCCTCATCTGCTGCGATGGCGCGCTGCACTTCGTTCTTGACCAGGTCTTCATGCTCTTCCTTCACCACGGCGAGCAGCTCCCGGAAATGCTGCAATTGCTCCTGGCTAGTGATCAGCGAGTGATGCCGGAGTCCGGCTTCCAGCTCGTGCAACACCATGAACGGATTGACGCAGCTCTCCTCCGGGTGAGCCACCAGAGCGTTGCTGATCTTGTCCTGGATGTACCGCGGGCTAATTCCGTGCATCCCTTCGTTGACCGCCTCACGCTTCAGCTCCACGACATTGTCCTCGGTAAAACCGGGGAGCGTCTTGCCGTTGTAAAGTTTGAGTTTTTGGAGGAGCGTGAGGTTGGCGTGCTTGGGCTGCACCAGTCGGGTCAGCACCGCCCACATGGCCGCGATTTCGATGGTGTGCGGTGCAATGTGTTTGCCGCGAACGCGCTCCGGATTGAAGTCCTTCTCGTAAATGCGAATCTCGTCCTTGAGCCGGGTCACGTAGGGGATGTCGATTTTAACCGTCCGGTCGCGTAGGGCTTCCATGAATTCATTGTTTTGCAGACGGCGGTACTCCGGCTCATTGGTGTGGCCGAGAATAACTTCGTCGATGTCTGTCTGGGCAAATTTCTTGGGCTTGATCTTGTGTTCCTGCGATGCGCCCAAGAGATCGTACAGAAACGCGACGTCGAGCTTGAGGACCTCGATGAACTCGACCAGGCCGCGATTGGCAATGTTGAGCTCGCCGTCGAAATTGAACGCCCGCGGATCGCTGTCGGTGCCATACTCGGCAATCTTGCGATAGTTGATGTCGCCCGTAAGTTCGGTGGAATCCTGGTTTTTTTCATCCTTGGGCTGGAACGTGCCGACGCCGATGCGGTCCTGCTCGGAGAGGATCAAGCGGTAGATCTTGATCTCGTCGAGCATCCGGTGCCAGTCGCCATCGCACTTGGCCAGGCGTTCGTTGAACATCTGCCGGCAGAAGGGACAGAGATCGCCCTGGATCGTGACCGGGATTTCACTGGCCGAGCGGTTCTCGTTAAGGCGGGCCAGAAGGACGGGGCGCAGGTCGTGGGGCACGAGGTGGAGCGGTTCTTCGTGCATGGGGCATTTATGCCAGGTCCCCGCCTCTCCCTTCCACGTGAACGAGAAGAGCATTCCTTCGTCCGCTTTCGAGTACTGTTCGAGTCCCTTCTTTAAAAGCCGGGCGATGGTACTCTTCGAGCTGCCGACGGGCCCGTGCAGCAGCAGCACCCGACGCTCGGTGCCATAGCCCTTGGCGGCAGACTTGAAGCAGTTCACCAAGTGCATGATCGGCCGATCCAATCCGAAGATGGCATCGCCGTGGCGGGCGGCGAAATCCGTAAAGAATCGGAAACGGGTGATCTTCTCCTTGTTTTCATAGACCTCTTCCGTGCCGTGGGAGAGGATCATGTCGTAGAGGCGTTGATACGCCGAGCGCGTCACCTCGGGATGTTCGCGCACGATGTCGAGGTACTCATCAAAGCTGCCCTCCCAGTGTTTTTTCCGGTAATCACTGAGATTTAGCTCCTGGCGAAGGGCGTTGAGAATCGCCTTACCGGTGGCCATCGCTTTCACCTCCATTGCGGCGGCGTGGCTTGGCCATGCCGCCGGGAATGCTCACGTTGTAAAATCCGGACAAAACGCGCCCAACGAGCAGGAGAGGAAAACCGCACTGCCGCAGGGAGCTACCCTCCCTTTCTCTTCTCGCGGCTCATCGGGATCGCTGCAAAGGTCCCGGTTCGGCGGTGCGTTCAAGCGAAGAAGATGTTAAGTGAAGTTCGTCAGGGAGATATCACGGCCGGACAACCGGGTCGGCACTGCGAAGGGCGTTGATCGCGCCCTTGGCCCCTTCTTGCTCTCTTGCAACCATCTGTTCAATTCTAGCTGGACCATGAGATCTCGTCAAACCGCCTAGCCGCGCCGTTTTGGCCAAGCTACGCCGTCCTAGCTACCTCTGCCTCGCCCCACAGGAGAGCATGTCTTGGTCCCTCGCTCCAACTGAAGATCCTGGCTGTGGTAAATGCGAAGCTCCGCCTCCTCCCTTAGCAGCATACGCTCTTGAGCCGGGGTCCTGTCAAGATCGGTTTCGCGCTTACACTCGCGGTTACCGTTCGGGCCAGTTGCGCCCGGACACTTAGTATTCTCGGTTGGGCGTGGCCGCTCCAGGTTGCTCTGGACCGCCTCACTGCTTTCGTGTACCAGACTTGCTGCCAATTGGGTCCACCGGAATTCCGATCGGGTCGCAATTTGAGGAGGCCGAGCTATGCGCAACGTCCTGTCACTATTTGCTGCTGTTGTCCTTTTGGTGGCCGGCGTCGGGTGGTACCGGGGCTGGTACCGTGTGCACAATACTCCCGCCCCTCCCGGCCACCATGCGGTCAATATTGATATCGACAAAGATAAGATCGGCAAAGATCTCCATGAGGGCGAAGAGGAACTTCAAAAAGTGCTCGACAGCACCCGGAAGGACACCAGCGACAAACGGACGGACAAAGCCCCTCTGAATACGAACACGCCGAACCCGAACCTGAAGGCTCCTGTGGACCCCAAAAGCCTTCGTCCCACCGGTGAGTGATCGGCCCCAATCTGTTGGCAAACAAGTCGGACGCGCAAGCGAGGGAGATCGTGGCCGTCGCTTGCGCGTCCGACTTGTTTTCGCTGAATTTCCGCAATTACAATTGCGGCAGCCGCTCCAAGAGAGCATGGACCGCGGCCAGGGCAAACGCCGGGTCGTTGATATGCAGATCGAGCTCAATCAGTTCCACCTGCGGCGCCATCCAGTTCCGCAAGCTCTGAAATAGGGCGGCATCCGCATCCGGCCACCAAAACGGCTGACCTTCTTGATCGATCGCCGACACACCGCGCAACGGCACGAGCACGGCCGTGGGTCCGCGGGCGGCACTTGCTTTTTCGGCGATCTCCTTGCCGAGCCGATCGTTCTCCTCCGGCGTGGTGCGCATGAGGGTAACGGTGGGATTGTGCTGGTAAAACCGCCGGCCACGAAATTGCTCGGGAACCGTCTCGAGCGGCCCAAAATTCACCATGTCCAATGCCCCCACGGAGATTACCTGCGGCACGCCGTGAAGCCCTGCCGCCGTCAAGCGGTCCCGCCCCGCACTCAAGATGCCGCCGACCTGTTCGTCGGCGAGTTCCGTCGTGGTAATGTCGAGCACACCGGCAACCAACCCGTCGGCGATGAACGATTCCATCGTCATGCCTCCGGTGCCCGTCGCATGGAATACGAGCACCTCGTAGTCGTCCTGTTCCAAATGGGCGCGGGCGGCCTCCACGCAGGGCGTGGTTACGCCGAACATCGTCGCAGCGATGAGCCGCTTCCCACCCTGTCCTCCTGGCTCCTGCCCCCTGCCCCCTGCCCCCTGGATCATCCCGATCATGGCATGGGCCGCGTTGCTCAGCACGGTCCGGCTAATGCGATTGAGCCCGCTGATGTCCACGACCGAATGCAACATGAGGATGTCACGGACGCCGACCCAATGTTTCACTTGCCCACTGGCCATGGTGCTGACCATAAGCTTCGGAATGCCGAACGGCAGGGCGCGCATGGACGCGGTGCCGATCGTCGTGCCTGCGGAGCCGCCCAGGGCAAGCACGCCGTCCACCTCTCCCTTGGCCTGCAAGTCGAGAATCAATTTGGCGACACCGATCGCGGCCGCATCGATGGCTCGGCCGCGATCGTTCGCGCGCTGCACCGCGGCAAGGCTCGTTCCCGCCGCTTGGTAAACTGCTTCGCGCGGGATATCCGGTGAAAACCGAGGCGGACGCAGCACACCGGCATCGATGACAAGCGTCGCGACGCCAGTGCGGTTCAGCAAATCACGGACGAATTGGAGTTCGGTTCCCTTGGTGTCCAGTGTGCCGATGAGAATGACCGGCATGCCCCCAGCCCTCCCCTGATTGTTTCGCGATGTAATGGCGTTATAATCGTATACCGTTCGAGAGCGTCCTCCAGCTGGATTCTCTTCTGCATCGAAGGCAACGCATGAGCCTCTTCACGCGCGAACAGTGTCTGGAGCGTCTGCGTGCCCAAGTCGCCGCCGGCAAGCCAATCATCGGCGGCGGTGCCGGCACGGGCATCAGTGCCAAATGCGCCGAAATGGGCGGCATTGACCTGATCATCATCTACAACTCCGGTCGGTTTCGGATGGCCGGTCGCGGCAGCCTCAGCGGCATGATGCCCTATGGCGACGCCAACCAAATTGTCATGGACATGGCCCGCGAAGTCTTGCCCATCGTGCAGCACACCCCCGTGCTGGCCGGCGTCTGTGGCACCGATCCGTTTCGGAGGATGAAGCATTTTTTGCGCGAGGTTCAGGCGATCGGATTCAGTGGCGTACAGAATTTTCCCACGGTCGGCTTAATCGACGGCACCTTTCGACAAGGGCTCGAAGAAACCGCGATGGGCTTCGACCTCGAAGTCGAGATGATCCGGGAGGCCCACGCGCTGGGACTCCTCACCTGTCCCTATGTCTTCACCGAAGGAGAGGCTCAAGCGATGGCGCGGGCCGGAGCGGATATCTTGATTCCGCACATGGGGCTCACGACCAAGGGAAGTATCGGCGCCAAGTCCGCGCTGACCTTGCCGCAAGCAGCCGAGCGCGTCCAGGCCTTGCACGATGCCGCCAAGGCCGTCCATCCGGATATCCTCGTGCTTTGTCACGGCGGGCCGATTTCCGAGCCGGAGGATGCCCAGTATATCCTGGAGCATACG
>DATGIQ010000172.1:0-28030 GCA_035295665.1 Gemmataceae bacterium
CTGCTGGCGGCGAAGTGCGCATCGCCACTGTAATTGGCCGTGATGGTGTGCATGGCCACGGTCAGTGCATTGGTGCTGAACGATGCCGTGGTGACGCCGCCGGAGGTCGTGACGTTGACGGGGCTGCCGGCATTGTTGCCATCAATCTGGAACTGGACCGTTCCGGTCGGCGTGCCGGCACCCGGCGCGGTGACGGCAATGGTAACGGTGAACGTCACCGATTGGCCGAACACCGAAGGGTTGACCGAGGATTGGACGGTGGCCGTCGTGTTCGCTTTTCGGACGATTTGTATCAGTGTGCCGGTGCCGCCCGTAAAGCTGGGATCCCCCGAATAGATAGCCGTGATCGTATGGGTGCCGACCAATAGAGTCGTCGCGCTGCTGGTGGCAGCGCCGTTGACCAGGGTGACGGGGCTGCCGAAATTCGCTCCGTCGATCTGGAATTGGACGGTTCCCGTCGGAGGGAGTCCGGGACCTGGGTTTGTGGGCGTGACCATGGCCATAAAGGTTACCGGTTGCCCGAACACGGAAGGAGCGGCGGATGCGAGGACGGTCGTTGTGGTTGGCGACAGCGTCCGGGTCAGGACCACCGTGTTCGCCGTGTAAGCGACTTGGAAACTCTGGCCGCCGGCCGTCACGATGGAGTTATTGGGAAGCCCGTTGAAAGTCCCCGTGAGGGTGCCGCTGCTGGCAGCAATGACAAACGTGTTCCCCACCGCGGCCGGGAAGCCCGGCACCACGTTGAGCGTTGGGCTTCCGGTCAAATCGATGGCGCTGGACCCATTGAGTTGATCATAACCGCTGCCCGCGGCGGTGCCGTTCAGTTTGACGGTCAAGGTCGATCCGGCATTGAAGGTCGCGGTGCCCGTTTGCAGGATCGCCGTGCCGGGGCCGCCGGGGCTGACCGTTCCGTTCGCCGTAATGGTTTGTACCACGCCGGAGCCCCCGAAGGTGGCACCGCTGTTCACCATCACATCGCTGGTTGGCAACGCACCGTTGACCAGCAGCGTTCCAGCGGTCACGACCGTGGGCACGCTGTAGTTGCCGGTGCCGGCGATGACCACCGTTCCCGGACCGGCCGTGTTAACACTGATGGGAGCAAAGATCGACAGGTTCGTTGAAAGCTGCCCACCGAAAGTCGTTAGCCCCGTATTGGTCGCAGTCAGCGTGATCGGCGCGCCGGACACGCCTGCTGACAGCGTCGTGGCACCGGTAAACGTGAGATTGTTCGTGCCGCCAATGGTAATATCGCCGTTGATCGACAAGGTATTGTTCAGGGAAATGGCCCCGCCGGTCGCCTGGATGTTTGTGCCACCCGAGAGCGACAGCCCGCCCGTTCCCAATGCCGTGTTGCTGCCGACTGCCAGCGTACCGCCGGCGAGGTTGGTCCCACCCGTATAGGTGTTGTTGCCGGTGAGGACCAGCGTGCCGGCCCCGGTGATGTTCAGGTTGCTCATGGCGGTTTCGCTCAGTTTACCCCCTAAGGTGAGCGTGGCTCCCGCGCTGGTGACATTTGCCGTCACCGTGCCAACCCCGAAGATGATCCCCGGATTGAACGTATCGACACCGGCGACCCCGGCCGCGACCGCGATGGTTTGCGGCGAACCGCTCGAGGGAAACGTAACCGGATTTCCCGTCGTCAGATATCCGCTGCCGGTGTAGGTGATGCTGATGATGGTGGGAAAATTCAAATCATTGTTGTTTGCCAGGTTGCTCGCGCCGGCTGGGAAGACCAAGGCCGCGTTGGGGTCCGTAGCGGGCGAGCCGCCGGTCCAGTTGCTGTTGACCGACCACAGGCCCGAAGTCGCCCCCGTCCACGTATGGGTGGCGGGAGCCAATCGGTCCTCCAGACGCTCGAATTGCGGCCGATGAAACCGTCCGCGCTGGCAGAGCAGGCGGCTCGTGTGATTGGAAACGAAGTCCTTCGGCGTAAACCACCGGCGCAAAGGTCGCAGAACCATCGTGATTTCCTTGTCCAACAAAGAGCCCAGTGCAAGCGGAAAACACCCGGATTCGGGAGCCGATGAGGCGCATCTTATGCAGTTTGGCCAGTCAACGTAAACCCTCAAATCGTTTCGGACGGAAGAAACTTCGAGGGCCCTGCCCGAATAAGCGCAACGCCGGTTCGATGGGCTCACAATGGCTGAGGTAGATCGCTTTGGAATATGAAGAGCTTGCAATAAAATTATGAGGATTGATTGAATTTGGCCTTGATTGTACAACCTACGCAGTTTATCCTGACTTACCTGCGATGACGGATGCTCGTCGCTGCCTTCGGGATAGATGAGTTTCCGGTATCGCCTGGCACTGACCGACTCGAAACGTGGACGACTCGCTCTGAGTATCATTCGACTCTCCCTTTCGAGCCATTACGGCAGGCCAACCCTCTACGCAGAGAGCGCCGAATCCTGCGAGTCAGTGGATGGAGTAGGAGAGCGTGCGCTGCCTACTTGACATGCATCCATTTTTGGGAAGCGGCGATCCTCTCAACCGCCGCTGAACGACCGGCAGCGCCGCGATAGGATTCGGTTGAGCAAGCCCTCTTTCGTCTCCTATCGCCGCGATCCAGGTAGCACTCGCTGGATCGTTGCAAACGCAGACTAACTGAAGGATCAGTTCGAATGTGGCGCGGCGCCCGAAATCTGGTAGCCGCCCCCATGCGCCTTCAACTGGAATTGATTTGTTTGCCACGGTTGGGCAATGGGCTTTCCTCTCCCGATGGACGCTCGAGGAATGAATGGATATGGAGTTCGTCCGGCAAGACGCTCCGCAAGCCAGCTCGGAAATCCGGCGCAACGCAGCGCCCCACGCGCTTCACCGGCTGCGTGTGCATGGGAAGTTCTTGACCCATGGGGACCGGCCGTTTCGCCTTTGTGGCGTGACCTATGGCCCGTTTGCCGCCAACGAGACTGGCTATCCCTTTCCTCCTCCGGAGCGGGTCGCGGAGGACTTCCTCCAGATGCGCGCCGCCGGCATCAACGCCATCCGGACCTACCACATGCCTCCCGAGGAGCTGTTCCACCTTGCCGAGGAGCGGGGTGTCTATGTGCTCGTGGACATTCCCTGGCCCAAGCACGTCTGCTTCTTTGACAGCGAGCAGGCCCGTCGGGAAGCCCGCCGTCAGGTCGAGCAGGCAGCCAAACGCGGCCGGCAGCACCGATGCGTGCTGGCTTACAGCATCGGCAATGAAATCCCCCCGAATATCGTGCGCTGGCATGGTGCGCGCCGCGTCGAGCGCTTCCTGGCCGAGCTGCGCGATGTTGCCAAACAAGCCGATCCGGAAGGGCTCGTCACCTATGCCAGCTATCCGCCGACGGAATACCTCGATCTGTCCGGCTTCGATTTCGCGACGTTCAATGTTTATCTCCACGATCGCGAACCCTTTCGCCGCTACCTGTGCCGGCTCCAGAACCTGATCGGTGATCGGCCGCTGTTGCTCGGTGAAATCGGCATGGACACGCTCCGCCACGGCGAGCTGGAGCAGGCTCGGTTCCTGGCCGGCCATGTGTCCGAAGCCTTTCTCATGGGGTTGGCCGGCGCCTTCGTTTTCTCCTGGACGGATGAGTGGCACACCGGTGGCCATGCCATCCACGACTGGGCCTTTGGCATCACCCATGCCGACCGCGTGCCCAAGGCTTCCTACCACGCTCTCCGTGAGGTCTTCGAGACCCCATCCCATGCCCTTCTTGAACAACGGCCGCCCGTCTCCGTGGTCGTCTGCACGCACAACGGCGGGAGGACGCTGGAGCAGTGCCTGCGCTCGTTGCTCGCCCTGGACTACCCGGACTATGAAATCGTGGTCGTGGACGATGGTTCGACCGACAACACGCCGGCCATCGTAGAGCGATTCCATCCCCTCATGCTTTCCTCTCCGGCTGCGGCCAAGAGCCAGGGACGGGTAAAGGGCCAGGTTCGTGTCCTTCGCCAGGCAAACCAGGGGTTGAGCGTTTCCCGCAATGTGGGACTTCAGGCCGCCACCGGTAGCATCATTGCCTACACCGACTCCGATTGCTTCGCGGACCCGGGCTGGCTGACGCACCTGGTTTATCAGCTCCAGCGGACCGGAGCGGCTGCGGTCGGCGGCCCCAACTTGACCCCCGACGATGGCTGGCTGGCCGGCTGCGTGGCCGCCTCGCCGGGCCAACCGACGCACGTCCTGGAGAGCGACCAGGTCGCGGAGCACATTCCGGGTTGTAACATGGCCTTTCGCCGCGGGGCCCTGGAGGCAATCAACGGTTTCGATCCACAATACCGCAAGGCCGGCGACGACGTCGATGTGTGCTGGCGGCTCCAGCAGGCCGGCTTTTGGATTACGTTTGCGGCGGGCGCTTTCGTCTGGCATCACCGTCGCCAGGGGCCGCGCGCCTTTCTTCGTCAGCAGGCTGGTTACGGCGAGGCCGAGGCCCTACTCCGCTTCAAGCACCCCGATAAGTTCAATGGCCGCGGCGACGGCAAGTGGCGCGGCGTTCTGTATGGGGCATCGCTGCGGGGCCTCCGGCTCGACGACGCCCTCATTTACCGCGGGACGTTCGGCACCGGGTTCTTCCAATGCCTCTATCAACCCGCCCCCGCCCACTGGGCCATGCTGCCGAGTACCCTGGAATGGCACCTGGCCGCGGGACTGCTCGCTCTCACTGCCGTCTTTTGGCCTATGGCCGGCATCGGTGCGGCGGTCATGCTGGTTTTGGCCTTGCTCGTCGCGGGTCTCCAAGCAGCCCAGGCGCGCCTGGCCCCGGAGTATGAGGGCCTGGAAGCACGGCTGGTCGTGATGGCTCTGTGTTATGCTCAACCGCTGGTCCGTTCCTGGAGCCGCTACTGGACGCGCCTCTTTGCTTATCGGCCACCCACTCCCGAACCAACCCTGCGCGAAGCTGGCGGTCCGCGTTTGCCGCTGTCCGGCAGGCTGGCAGTGGCGTTTTGGAGTGAGGAGGGACGGCCGCGGACGGATCTCTTGGCCAAGGTCATTGCCTATCTCAACGAACATGGCTGGGGTAAGATTGTGGACTCCGGCTGGTCGGACTGGGACCTTCGGGTTTACTGCCATCCCTGGACCGTCGTCGATATATGCACGGCCCAGGAAGACCACGCCGAGGGCAAGCGTTTGATCCGGGTTCGCTACCGTCTTCGGCCGACCGGTTATACGCGGGGGGTCGGCTGGGCCGGGCTTGCCGCTATTGCACTCGCCGCGGGGTTGGGGGTGTGGTCCCTTGCTGCGGTGGGGGGCGCATTGGTGACGCTCTGCTTGGCAGCGTGGTGGCGCGGGACCTACCGAGCCGCCCAAGCGTTGGCCGTTGTCGATGCGATGGCCACGAGCCTCGCGTTCCTGCGTTGTGACCCACCACCGGACCGACAGCAGCGAGTCCAAGGAGCCGCCGATTATTCCTTTTCCCAGGAGGCCATATGAGGTCCTCACCGACCACTTCGCGATTGGAGGCGTTTACCCTGATCGAGCTTCTGGTCGTGATTGCCATCATTGCCGTGCTGATCGGGTTGCTTCTCCCTGCGGTGCAGAAAGTGCGCGAAGCAGCCAACCGTATCCAGTGCTCCAATAACCTGAAGCAAATCGGGATCGCGTTTCACCATCATCATGACACTTATGGTTCCTTTCCTGGCGGCGGCGATTATTGGGCCACGCCGCCGACGTTCGTGAACGGCGAGCCGGCCATCGGTGCGCGCCAGAAAGCGGGCTGGGGTTTCCAGATTCTGCCGTTTATCGAAGCAGATAATATCTGGAAAGGCGGCCAAGCCACGAATGACCGGGACCGCATTCTGCTGGCCACCGGGACGCCGCTCAAGCTTTTGTTTTGCCCCTCGCGGCGGTCGCCTCAAGTGTTGACGTACAGCGAAGCCGAGTATCTCAACAACCTGCCGCCGCCGCTGCCGCATCCGGCACAGATATCCATGGCCATGTGCGATTACGCGGCCAGCAATTACGAGAACACGGGAGTGGTGGTTCGGACTTCCGGTTCGCCCGACAATGGCCCGGCGCCCCGACCCCTCACGCGCATTGCGGATATTGCGGACGGCACGACCAACACGTTGATGGTGGCGGAGAAACGGTTGAACCTGACCCAATTGGGACAGATTCAACCGGACGATAACGAAGGCTACACCGTGGGATTTGATGAAGACACGGTGCGGCGGACCACGCGGGCGCCGAGCCCGGATTACCTGGGAACGGTGGATCAGAATGGCGGGAGGCGGTTTGGCTCGTCGCACCCGGGCATCTTTAACGCTCTCTTGGCGGACGGCTCGGTCATTACCATCTCCTACTCCATCGATAAAGACGTCTTCAAATATCTGGGAGACAAGAGCGATGGGCAAGTGATCGATCTGAGTAGCTTTTAGACGACCGTGCGAAGGAGCATATGGTTTCAGCGTTCCCCGACCTGCGCACCTTGAGCGCAGGACTCACGAGTGTGCTCAGCGGCAACGGACCGGTCACGGTGCTGGACCGCGCGCCGAACCATTATCTCAGTTCGTATGCCAGCGAGATCGTGACCTGCCGTTGCGGCACGGAGGAGTTGCGCCTGTTCTGCAAGTATTCCGACGGCGGCCATGGCGCGAGTGGGCATGGTCACTGGGGCGGTCTTGACTACGAAGCCGAAGTTTATCGCCAAGTGCTGAGTCCCGCCGCGGTCGCCACGCCGCGCTTCTACGGCACCTATACGGATGCGAAGACCGGGTTCCTCTGGCTGTTTCTCCAGTACCTGGAGGAGAGCTTGCGAATCAGCAAATCTCCGGAGCGGATGCCACACGCCGCCCGTTGGCTCGGGCAATTTCATGCCGACCAGGAGCGGCGCCTTGCCCGAGCCCCTCTGGCCTGGCTGCGCTGCTACGATGCCGCATCTTATGCGGGCTGGGCACAAAGGACCTTGGAGTTTGCCGGGCCTCTGCGAGACCGTTTCCCCTGGCTCAGACCGTTATGCGGCCGGTTCATGGAATCCTTGACGGGGCTGCTGGCGGCGCCGCAAACCGTCGTGCACGGGGAGTTTTACCCGCAGAATGTGCTCTGCCAGGACGGGAAGGTCTATCCGGTCGATTGGGAGTCTGCGGCCATCGCGGCCGGCGAGGTGGATGTGGCGTGCCTGACCGATGACTGGGGGCCGGAAATCGCTCGTCTGTGTGAGCGGGAATATGAACAAACCCGCTGGCCGGCAGGGGCACCGGCGCGATGGCGCGAAACCATTGCCTTGGCGCGCGTGTACGTCCATCTCCGCTGGCTCGGTGATCTGCCCGATTTGGCCGTCGAGGAGAGTGGCTGGTGGCGTTTTGACGAACTGCGTGCCGCCGGCGAGCAAGCAGGATTGATTTAGGATAGCATGCAATGGTCGGCTATCCTTCGCGGAAAGAGGGGCTGGGAAGTCCGTGGCTCGTTGGGATTCGTGCTGGGTATGAGAACCGCATACCGACTGCTGCCTTACGTTTGGCCTCACTGGCGTGGTCTTACTGTCGTGCTGGTGACGACGGCGCTGACCATTGGTTTGGATGTACTCCGCCCGTGGCCGCTGAAGATTCTTGTGGACCAGATCTTGGGCCAGGAGCCGATGCCGGATCCGCTCGAGGGGCTGGTTCGCGTTCTGCCTGGCCCCGGCGGCACGGCAGGGTTGCTCCTCTGGGTCTGCCTGGGAACCGTCCTGATTTCTCTGGGCCGGACACTGACGACGATGGCGAGCACCGCCAGCTCCGTGACATTTGGGCAGCGAATGGTCTACGATTTAGGAGCCGATCTCTTCCGTCACTTACAGCGGTTATCGCTCATCTTCCACAGCCGGCGGCCGGTGGGCGACCTGGTGGGTCGCGTCACCGGCGACGCCTATTGCGTGCAGCTGCTGGTCAGCAGTGCCCTTCTACCCTTGCTGCAAGCGCTGCTCACGCTGGTCATCATGTTTGGCATCATGTGGCGGCTGGAGCCAACCATGACGCTCCTGTCATTGAGCGTGACTCCCTTCCTCATGCTCATCATCCGCTTCTTTGGCCGGCCCATGAAAAAGCGGGGCCGGATGCGCCGCGACCTCGAAGGCCGGCTCATGTCCGTGGTGGAAGAAACCTTGACAGCTCTGCCCGTCGTGCAGGCCTTCACCCGGGAAGAACGCGAACACGACCGCTTCCGCGACACGGCGGCCGAAACCGTGGCCGCATACCGCCGGACCGTCGTCGCCGATCTGTGGTTCAAACTTCTCACCGGGTTGGTGACGGCTCTGGGCACGGCCGGCCTGATGTGGCTCGGTGCTCGCTATGCCCTGGAGGGAAAGGTAACCGTCGGGACGGTCCTCGTTTTCCTCACCTACCTGGCATCGCTCTATGAGCCGCTGAACGCGGTTGTCTTCACGGCTCCCACACTGCACTATGCCATGGCCAATGCGGACCGGGTCCTAGAAATTCTCGACACGGCACCGGATGTACATGACTTGCCCGACGCCCGTGAAGTTTCCCTGCGTGGCCACGTCGGCTATGAGAACGTAACTTTCGCCTATGAGGCTGGCCGGCCGGTACTCCACAACATCTCGTTCGAAGTGCGGCCGGGCGAAGTGGTGGCTCTGGTCGGCCCTAGCGGCGCCGGCAAGACGACGGCGGTCAATTTACTGGTGCGTTTTTTCGACCCGGTCGGCGGTTGCGTCCGCGCAGATGGCCATGATTTGCGCCAGCTGGCAGTCCGCTCGCTACGGCAGCAGGTGGCGTTGGTGCTTCAGGAGCCGTTCCTGTTCCCGCTGAGCGTCGCGGAAAACATTGCTTACGGCCGGCCAGGGGCGACACGTACCGAGATCGAGGCAGCCGCGATGGCGGCCAGCGCAGATTCGTTCATCCGGCAACTGCCCGATGGCTACGACACCATCTTGGGCGAGCGCGGCACTACCCTGTCGGGCGGAGAGAAA
Organism: Gemmataceae bacterium; assembly: GCA_035295665.1. Lineage (GTDB taxonomy): Bacteria > Planctomycetota > Planctomycetia > Gemmatales > Gemmataceae > DATGIQ01. Next base: position 8,877 of record DATGIQ010000172.1, read on the forward strand.
CAGCGCATGTCCATCGCTCGGGCCTTCCTCAAGAATGCCCCGATCCTCATCCTGGATGAGCCGACCGCCGCTCTGGACGCCCGTACCGAGGCTCAGTTGCTCCAAGTGCTGGAGTCGTTGATGAAGGGCCGGACCACGTTCATCATTGCCCATCGCCTGTCGACCATCCGCAAGGCCGACCGTATCCTGGTCCTGGACCAAGGCGCGATTGTCGAACAGGGCACGCACCCAGAATTGCTGGCACGGGGCGGATTGTATGCCAGTCTGTACGGCAAACAGATGGGTTTGGCCCAGCACCACATCCCTGTGAGCGTTTGACATGAGGGCACGTCGTTTCGCCGTCGTCGGTACGCTGGCCTCCAACCCGTACGCGGGGATGGCCTGGATGCACATGCAGATTGTGGCCGGCCTCCGCCGCCTGGGCCACGATGCCTACTACGTTGAAACGACCTCGAACTGGCCTTACGATCCAATCCGCCGGACCAAGGTGAACGATTCCGACTATGCCCTTCCCTATCTGGCACGGGTGGCCGAAAGCTTTGGGCTGGAGGACGCCTGGGCCTACCGGCGCAGCTATTCCGACGGAGAGTGGTTTGGGTTAGAACGCACGAAAGCGGAGGATTTGCTGGCGCATGCCGACGCGGTCTTCAATGTCGCCGGGGCCACGCGCCTGGCGAAAGAAGGCCTGCGCGTAGGCCGCCCCATTTACTTCGGCACCGACCCCGTTTTCCACGAGCTTGCCTTTGCCCAGGCAGACGAGGAAGTTCGGGCCATTTTGGCGGAGCATTCGGAGGCGGTCACCTATGGCGAGAATATTGGAACGCCCCATTGCCCCATCCCGCCCTTGCCGGGGCTACGGGCCAGGACGCGCCAGCCGGTGTTGCTCGATCTTTGGCAGAACGGTCCGCCGTCCAACGAAGCCTTTACTACCGTCGGCAATTGGAAGCAAGAGGGACGCGATATCGAATATCAAGGCGAAGTCTATTACTGGAGTAAGGATCGCGAGTTCTTGAAGTTCCTGGAGCTTCCTCGGCGCGTCAAGCAACCGATCGAATTGGCGATGAATTTGGCTGATCCCAAAACCATTCGGCACGGTCAGGGTGAGGCCGTGCGCGCCATGGGCGTGGCCACGGATGTACGTGGTCTGCTCCAAGAAAACGGTTGGAAATTGGCGGACACGCATGCCATGACGACCGATCCTTGGCCGTATCGGGATTATGTGCAGGCATCGCGAGGCGAATTCACGGTGGCCAGGGATCTCAATGTGCGGCTGCGGAGCGGTTGGTTCAGCGAACGCAGCGCCTGTTACCTGGCCGCCGGCCGTCCGGTCATTACCCAGGACACGGGTTTCGGCACGGTACTCCCTACCGGCGAGGGGCTTTTTGCTTTCCACACCCTCGACGAAATCGTTGCTGCCTTCGATCGGATTAACTCGGATTACCCGCGGCATAGCCGTGCTGCACGGGACATTGCAGAGCAGTTTTTCAAAGCGGAGACCGTGCTGGCGAAGCTCCTCGACGACCTGGGGATTTGACCGATGTCCGCTCGCAAATTCTTGATTGTCAATGCGGACGACTTTGGTCAGAGCTTGGGCGTCAACCGCGGCATCGTCCAGGCCCACGAAGCGGGCATCGTAACCAGTGCCAGCCTGATGGTACGGTGGCCTGCCGCCGCCGAGGCGGCCGAGTACAGCCGAACAAATCCGCGCCTCAGTCTCGGGCTTCATCTGGATCTTGGCGAATGGATTTGCCGTGACGAGACCTGGGTACCGGTGTACGAGGTGGCTCCGACCGACAATCTCCCGGCGGTGGCCGACGAGATGCTTCGCCAGCTTGCCGCCTTTCGTCGCCTGGTCGGGAGGGATCCGACCCATCTTGATTCACACCAGCATGTGCATCGCCGAGAACCGGCGCGCTCCCTCGCCGTCACAATGGCTCGCGAGCTTCGAGTTCCCCTTCGCCATTGCCATCCTGCCATCCGGTATTGTGGCGACTTCTACGGCCAGACCGAGACGGGCGAACCGTTGGAACATGCGATCGGTGTGGATCACCTTCTCGCCATCCTGGCGGCCGTGCAGCCAGGCTCAACGGAACTGGCGTGTCATCCAGGCACGGGGGAGGATCTCGAGACGATGTATCGAAGGGAACGTGCACGAGAAGTGAGGACTCTGTGCGACCGCCGTATTCGAGCGGCTATCATGACACTGGGAATCGAACTTTGCTCGTTCGCGCAGTTCGCTGCGATCAAGAACGCTGCCTGTTTCTGAACGGGGTACTTCAGGGGAGTGGACCAGCTCCGTATTATCGTGCTCGGCTACATGGTGCGCGGGCCGCTGGGTGGCCTGGCTTGGCATCATTTGCAATTCGTCATGGGCCTCGCCCGCCTGGGTCATTGCGTCCACTTCTTGGAGGACAGCGATGATTATCCATCGTGTTATGACCCGATTCACGATGTCACCGACAAGGACCCTGCTTACGGATTGCAGTTTGCCGGCAACGTGTTTGAACGTGCCGGGCTGGCCGATTGCTGGGCCTACCATGACGCGCACTCGGGGCAATGGCTGGGCCCTTCCGCCGTGGCTGCCCTCGACCGTTGTGCCGACGCCGATCTCCTGCTCAACCTCTCCGGCATTAATCCCTTGCGCCCCTGGTTCCTGGAAATTCCCGTCCGTGTCTTGGTGGACACGGACCCCGTGTTTACGCAACTGCGTCACCTCACCAACCCCTGCGCTCACGAGATTGCGCGGCTACACACGGCGTTTTTTTCTTTCGGTGAAAATGTCCAGCGCGATGGCTGTGGGATTCCCGTGGATGGCCTGCCGTGGCTGCCGACGCGCCAGCCGGTAGTGCTCGATGCCTGGCCGGTTACGCCGCCCCGTCCCCACGGCCGATTTACGACCATCATGCAGTGGGATAGTTACCCGGCGCGCGAATACAACGGTGTTCGCTACGGCATGAAATCGGAGTCCTTTCGGCCATATACCGACCTGCCGAGCCGAGCGGGGCGTTGTCTGGAATTGGCCCTGGGAAGTCCCACGGCACCGCTTTCCCGGCTACGCCGCAGGGGTTGGCATATTCGCGATCCGCGCCGGCCGTCCCGCGATCCGTGGAGTTATCAACGCTACATCCAGCGCTCGAAGGCGGAGTTCAGCGTGGCCAAGCACGGCTACGTGATCAGTCGCAGTGGCTGGTTTAGCGAACGGAGCGCCGGGTACCTGGCAAGTGGCCGACCGATTGTAGTCGAGGATACCGGCTTTACGGATTGGCTGCCCAGCGGCGCCGGCGTGCTTTCCTTCCACACGCCCGACGAAGCCCTGGCCGGGATCGAGGCGGTCAACGGTCGGTATGCGTTTCACTGTCGGGCGGCACGGGAAATTGCTGAAGCGCATTTTGATGCGCGGACGGTGCTCACCCGGCTCCTGGAGTCCGCCATGAGCTCAACCAGCGTCGCAAGAGCCAAGCCTGCCGTGGAGGCCTGACCGATGCCCACCGAACCACGCCGTGCGGGGCAGCAGCCAGGCAGGAACAGGCCCCGGATTGCGTTTTTTGACTATCCGGATGTCTTCGAAGACTTCTACCCGCATTACGGAGTTGACCAGCAAGCGTTCGCCACGCAGTGGGCTGCCACCGGAAATCACGCCTTTGTAACCCTCCTCCAGAAGGAGATCGGAGATGTCCGCTGGTACGTGTTTTCGTTAGCTCCGGAGCTTACCGAAGCGCATCATGCGATCACGGGTTGCCGGATGATATTTCTTCCTTCCTCCTGGCTTCATCGCCATTTGTGGCGGTGGTTCTACTTATCGAGGGCCGCTTGGCGGTGGCGCCGTGCTTATCCAGCGTACGCCGTGATCGCTTCCTACCTCGTATTGGCATCCTGGCCGTTTGTCCGGAGGCTGCGCCGCGAGCGGCCGGATTTCCTGTTCGTTCAGGACTACGCCAGCGGGCGCTTCGATGTGCTCCTCCTGCTGGCGCGCATGCTCAGTGTGCCTCTGATCGCCTACCATACGGGAAGCCAGCCCGAGCGGTATGTCGGTCGTTTGGCCAAGCGGTGGACAATCCCTCGCGCTGACCTGCTCATCGCATCCAGTCACGCTGAGCTGGAGATGCTGGCGACGCGGTACCGTGTCCCACGCAAAAGCCTGGTCGTGATCCTCACACCGATTGATACGGATACCTTTCGGCCGCGCGATCGTTTGGAAGCTTGCCGCATGGCTGGATTGGACCCCGCACGGCGGTACCTGCTGTTCGTGGGCAGACTCGACGATCCGGTCAAGCGCGTCGGCGCGCTGATCCGGGTTTTCGCCACCTTGGCGGCCGAACACCCGCATGTCGAGTTGCTCCTCGCCGGGGAAGGACCAGATGGAGAAGCCTTGCGGCGGCTGGTGGAACAGCGCGTCCCGAAACAGGTCCGCTTTCTCGGTTGGGTATCCAGCCCCGAAGCCAAGGCACAGCTCTACAACGCTGCCGATTGCCTGGTTCTGAACTCGCGGAGCGAAGGGTTTCCCACAGTAATCGGTGAAGCCATGGCCTGTGGTACGCCTGTGTTGAGCTCGCGGGTTGGCGGTGTCGGCGAGCTGGTCGTCGAAGGACAGACCGGATGGCTGTTTCCGCCCGGCGATGAGGAAATGCTCCGGGCCAAGTTGGCCTACGTATTGACCCATCCGAAAGTCATCGCGTCGATGCGGCCACAGGTCCGGAGTCTAGCTGAGAGCCGGGTATCTCCTGCCGCGGTCGCGGCCGCGCTGCGGCGGAACTTTGAGAAAGTTCGATGCCATGGCTGATGCAACGCGCGACTCCATGCTGCTGGTGGCTTCGGACGCCGAACTCCCGGCAAGCCAGCGGGTCTGGGGCACCGGCGGCTGGCTTCCTCCCGAACAGCGCGAAGCGCTGGACTGGCTAACCTTGGCAGCGCTGTCCGGCTGGAGTGTAGCGGTAACCCGCCCGAGCGGCCCGGACCGTGAGAAGCATCTGCCGAATGGAAGCCACTGGATCGTGCTCGGCTGCGATCCCGATCGCTTGGAAGCCGATTGGGTCCACGGGCTTGCCTCCCGGCTTAGCGCGGAACCTCTCCTCGTTGTGGCTCGGGCAGGCACCCCGGAGTCGCCTTGGGCGCGTTTGGCCGGTGTCGCAGGCAACTCTGAACGATTCGAAGGCCGTGCTCTCGCTTGGTCCGGACCGGGGCCGGAACACCATTGGCACGCGCGCCGACCGCTGGAAGCCAGGGCTCTGTGTCCACATGATGCAACGGCCATCTGGGCGACGTTGGAAGGCTCACCGGTGATTGTTGCCCGACGAGTCGGCTTGGGCAGGATCGCGACCGTGGGCTTCCACCCCAGCCAGGCGCGTGATGCGGATGGTGTTGCGACCGCTCTTTTCAAGCATTTGCTGATCTGGGGCTCGGAGTTGCCCCTGGCGTGGTTTGACTGGGACGGGTGCTTGATCCTGCGCATGGATGACCCGGGCGGTGCTCAAAACGTCTATTCCCGTAATTGGTCCTACCCCAAGCTCGGCAAGGCCCAGTGGACGGCTCTGGCTGATGACCTGAGCCGGCGGAATGCTCGACTGAGCATTGGTTATGTTTCGGGTTGGGTTGACGATGGCGACGCGAAACGCGGGATGCTGCAAGTCGCCGGCGAGTGGCCAAACCGTGTGGCGGGTCGGGTCCACGATTCCTCTCGGGTGAAATATCAGGATCTTGCCGGGCATGCACCCGGAAGCATTCACGACTATGAAGCCGAGTTCCAGGGGATCCAGACACTGCGCGCCGCCGGCTTGGGCGAGGTCGAACTGCACGGCTGCACCCATCTCCATCCCGATACGGTTGCCTGGGCTCGGGCGCCGGATCGATATGATGCGGTGAATTGGTATCGTGAGCTCGGCAACCGCGCGGCAACCACGATCGCCGCCCGGCCGCCACAGGATCATCCGTTGGCTCTCGGCATGGCTGGGCTGCGACGCTCCTTCGGAGTGATTCCCACCACGCTCATCTGCCCCGGGGACGATTGGACCAATGCCGTCCTGGAACGCGCTCTGGAACTGGGACTCCGGTTAGTGAGCAGCTACTACCAGGCGCTGCGCATCGACAATCGGTTCTGCTGGTGCACCCATTGCTGTGCGCCCTATCTCGATCAACCGGACCGTGCCTGGTTTGACGCTGGCCTTCCTGTCGTGGGATACTTCCACGATCGCGAACCCGCGCTCCTGGGAATCCAGTGGGTCTGTAACTGGCTGGATCAGTGGCAGGCAGCCGGAGCGCAGCGGCTGATGGATTTTCGCGAATGGTCGGCCGCAGTGGGTCGCGGCCTGCGCTTGCAGGAGCGGCCGAACGGTGTTTGTCTGCACGTGATAAATGCAGGCGCCCCATCCCTGGTGCGTCCCTTGCCGGTCACCATCCGCGTGCCGAAGGGCCACTTGCCTTCCCGCCTATCCGTTCAGATGGACGAACGGGATTCCTTCCTGGAAGTGCAACGGGTCAGCGACTCGGTGGGCCAGGTTACGATATTCCCTTAAGAGCGTTCGGAAGAAATGAAGCGAAATCCCGAAAAACCGGCCATTTCTGTCATTCTTTCCGAACGCTCTAAGGATTTGGGCCTCGCACCCGCTTCAGGGCGGAGGCAGCCGCAAGACGGACTTTTCGATCCGGGTCTTTCGCACACTTCTCCAGGGCTGGAATTGCGGCCGCGGCCTCCGGGCCGATTGCCTCCAAGGCATAGGCGGCCCCCATGCGGACGTTTTTGTCCCTGTCCTTGAGGGCTTCGGCAAGGGCCGGCACTGCAGGTTTGGCCTCCGTACGGAGTTTTGCGAGCGACTTCACCACCGTGTAACGGATTTTGGGATCCTTATCCTTGAGGGCTTCGATCAGGGCTGGGATTGTGGGCGCGGCCTTCGCCCCGAGCTGTCCTAATGCACCCGCTGCATTCAGGCGCACCTCCGCGTCGGGGTCCTTGAGGGCAATGCGGAGTGCTGGAACGCCGGCCTCATCGGCTGGCTCGATACTCCAGAGCGCATGGGCAGCTAACTGACGAACCTTGGGATCTTTGTCCTGCAACGCCTCAATCCAGTAGCTGGCAGGCTTCCCCTTGTAGAGTGCCTCCTTCTTACCGCATCCCATCACCATGCAACCGATCACACCAAGCGTAACTAGCTTCTTCATCACATGTGGTTCCTATTCGACGATCCCGCTGTCGCAAAGTGGACAGGGGAATCTTGGCCATGAATTCTGTATTTTCCTTCTTCTTGGCCAAGCGAGCCAGAGGAAGTCGCGATAATTCGCGTCGGCTGGGGGCTGGGTCTGCACCGACCTCGACCATTTCTTCCGCTATATCCCATACGTCCCACGTCTGACGACCTCACCCCACGCCGGTCTGGGCCAATTGCATTGACAACCTCACCGCATCCTTTACACTTTATTATTGCAGCTTTCTCAACGGACCCGACAGCACATCACAACGATCTTGTCTGTTCTGTCGGCTGTAGGAAATTTTCCAACGGCAACGTTCGCTCTTCGACCCACGAGGATTTCCCATGCCAGCCAATAAGGGCGGTGAATCGAAACAGGGCTTGGTGATTTTTCTGGTAGTGTTCGTGTTGTTGACTCTCATCTTGGGGGTGACGACGTACTACGGTTACGCCGGTCAGGCGGAGCTACAAAAAGCGGCGGCCGACTCCAAGAAGGATGCAGAATCGGCCAAGAAGGACCGGGAGTGGTACAAATTCGTGGCCCTTCAGCTCAAGGGCTATACCGGGGACTTGACCAAGCAAGAGAATGAGGAACTGGCGGTCTCCCGCGAACGCTATCTCGCCAAGCAACTTACCGGCGGGGATGACCAGGCGGCGATCGATAATCTGTTCAAGGACTTGCAAGCCCGGCTTGCCAAGGATGCGACCACCATCGAGCCGTACCGGCAAAGGGTTGCCCGGCTGGAGGAAGAGCTGAAGAATACTCGGGCCAGCCTCCAGGCGGAAAAGAACACCCTGGCCAAGGAGCGCGCCGAGCACGCCACGCTCATTGCGGTCAAGGAGGCCGAACTGCAAGAGGCCAAGACCAATTATCAGAAAGCCCAGTCGGATTACGTGGCCCTCCAGCAAAAGATGGCTCAGGAACTCTCCACGCGTTTGCAAGAGTTCGGCAATATCAGCGACGAATTGGCCAAGTCGCAAAAGAAAGCCTCTACAGACGTGGGCAATCTCGAGAAGGAGAAGAACCGCCTCCTGAGCGATATTAAAGATCAAAATGAAGCCCGGGAAAAGCTCGAACGCAAGCTGACCCCACCCGATTTGCAAAAGTTCAGTGCTCCCAAGGGCAAGGTGGTCGATGTCGATTTGCGCGGGCAGCTCGCCTGGATCAACTTGGGCTCGGCCGACAATATTCGGACCCAGCAGGGGCTCACCTTCAGCATTTTCGGCTCTGGTGTAGCGGGTCGGGGAAGCAACGAACCCAAGGGCGCCCTGGAAGTGGTGGAAGTGCGGGGCCCGCACCTGTCCATGGCCAAGATCACGAGTACGGCCGATCCGCGGAACAATCCCATCCAACCGGGAGATCTTCTGGTAAATCCGGCCTGGAGTCCGACGATGCAACAGCACGTCGCGATTGCCGGACTGATTGACATCACCGGCGACGGTCGAGATCAACTCGATGAGTTCATGCGGGCCTTGGCGCGGCAAAACATCATCGTCGATGCCTATCTCGACCTGAAAGAAGCCGCGGTAAAGGGAAAAATAGACCTCAAGACGGATTACCTCATCCTCGGTGATCAGCCCGAATTTACGGCCAACACGCCGATTCGGGAAGGAGATCCCCGGTTTGAGCGGAAGATCGAAATCCGGGACAAGATCGCGGCGATGCAAACCGATGCGCAGCGGCTGGGAGTGACGATTGTTCCGCTGAGGCGCTTTGTGGCTCTGATCGGCTACCAGCTACCGCGGGGCGCCCGCTCGACGAGTGGCTTCGGCTATGATAGCCAAATTCCTTCGCGTGCTGCCAACGGCGAGGCGAAGGAAGGGGGCAAGAAGGAAAAGGCCAAGGAAGAGAAGAAGGACGAAGGTAAGTAGCCAGCGGATTCGCTTCGAGGAGAGCCGGAAGGTGCCGGGGGCGCCTTCCGGCTCTTTTTGCCTGGGGACAGGAACCTGTCCATTGCCCGATCGATAGAGTCCGGCAATGGAGGGCTGCTCCGGCCGAACGACTCGCCCAGACGGTGCCAGGAGGCGCCATGTTGGATCCGTGCCCGGCCTTCGGTCCCATTATTCGGCTGCCAAAAGGCTCGGATGGGATGGGCTCTCTATCCATATCGAAGCCTCGTCCGCCGCTCCGCCAACTCTTCCCTTTTGTGAGTCTTTACCTTATCATAGCGCACTGAACCCCCCTGATCGGCGCATTGACTTGTGACGGCGTTGGTTAGCCCTGCGGCAGGCTGCCTCGGCTCGCTGGCCCCCACGGTCCACCATCCGCAAGGTGACGTGGCTTCGGCGCCGAGTGAGCTGGCGCCCCCGCCATCCAGCACCCGGACCACCGTCGGGCAGAGGTCGGTGCGAACCCCCTTGCATATCCCCTTGCAGGGGACATCAACCCCTTCTATTCGGAGGTGAACCACTCGTGCCGCATCCAAGACTCGCCTGCGTGCTCCGGGGGCTCCTAACCACGGCCACGATCCTGGCCCTGGCGACGCCCACCCTCGCCCAACCGATCCTGTCCCTCGACTTCGGCGACCGAGACGGGGCGGGCGGTCCCGGTCTGCCACTGCAGTCCGGCTTCCAGCCGTTCGTGCTCGATAATTCCCAGGGAAATACGGCGATCATATCGAATACCACCCGGACCTTTGGCGCTCTGTCCGTCACGGTGTCCGCTACGGGTACGAACACTGCGGGGCTCGACGACCGTGTCCGGACGATGCCCACCGATTCGGGACTGTTCACCAATTCCGCCCTGCTGCAAGACTTTATCTTTGCCGTCCACACCGGCGGCACTACGGTCGGGACGGACGAAGGTCTGAACGTGCTGGTCCGGGGGCTGACGCCGAACATGGCCTATAGCCTTCGGCTGTGGTCGTATGACAACAGCAGCAATCCTGCCCGTGTCTCCGACTGGTTCGTCAACAACGGCGCTGCGCCCGTGGTCGCGGGCTACTCCTTCACCGGGTCGGTGCTGCCGACCGACAACAACTCGGACACGTTCTCCTTCCAGGCCTCGGCGGATGCCTCGGGCCAACTGTTGATCTCGGGCCGGGCCGCGGCGTCCGTCTCCGGGCCGGCGGGAAACGGCACCCACAACGTCTTTCTCAACGGCTTGCAGGTCTCACCGGCCGCGGCGCCGGTACCGGAGCCGTCCACGCTGGCCCTAGTTGGAATCGCTCTGTCCGCCGCACTGGCTTGGCGGCGGCGACCGGTTGTGTGCGCACGGTTGTCGTGACCTCGATCTGACCACGGTCGGCTCCCCTGCGGCCGAACCGTCGGCGGCGGATCGCCGGACCTATGGAGAGGCCGTGCGCCAAGCGCTCATCGTGCTGTGGGAAGCTGTCGATCGTTCGTCACCGAGGGCTTGGCGGTGATGCGTTGCCAATTCCCCATGCCGATTCTCGGCATCGACTCGGATAATGACGGCGTCTTCATCAATGAGGCTGTGATCGCCTACTGCCAGCAGCAGAAGTTGGAATTCACCCGCTCCCGCGCCTACCAGAGAAATGACCAAGCCTGGATCGAACAGAAGAATGGCCCCGTGGTCCGGCGCTTCGTGGGTTATAAATGCTTCTCGGGGATGGTGGCCGGGCAATGTTCGACGGGTCATCTTGTTCCGGAGCGCAGCAAAGTCGTCAGGCCCAAGGTCAGCAATCAACCGGGGTTTGCCGAAATGTCCGATGAGCAGATCGCACGCTTGCTGGTACTTGAGCCATGTACGAGGACTCAATTCCCTGCTATTCACGAGGGCCTGCGCGTGATTCAGAAAGGCATGGCCCGCATCCTTGATCGTCAGGCCCTCCGGGTCAGGACGGGGCTTCCGCCCCGCGTGCAAGGCATCCTTTTGCTCCAGATACCGCTTGAGGGCGCCGTCGGGATCTTCCCAAGGTCCAAAGTAAGATAACCGGCCCCGGATCCGCCGGGCCCATTGTCCGCTCGCGTGAGAGTCCAAGGGGAATTCCGGGTAGGGTTTACCCGACTTGCTTCGGGTAGTAGCGGTAGTAGAATCTACTTGAGAGATGGCGACGCTCCTTACCCGTGGGTTATTGTGTACTCGGCCGAAACGATACCAGCGTTTCGGCCCTTCTTGATCCGGCGCTAGTAGTCACAGTAGTAAACAGGAAAGTGAGCTTTGCGGCAGTGTCCTAATATACTGATGTAAAACAATTTGCGCCGATGTAGCTCAACGGCAGAGCACCGCTTTCGTAAAGCGGGGGTTGTGGGTTCAAATCCCACCATCGGCTTTGGATTAAAAGGTCACAAGCCAGAGACTTGTGGCCTTTCTTTGTCTTCCCACCGATCCGCTTCTACATTCGGGTCGTCGAGCCGCCGCATTAAGCAACGCAATTGCTGATGTGGAAGTCATCTTGCCACCCTGGACATGCCTCTGCCAGGTGATGTCCTTGCACGTTGCAAGACGTCACCAATCCGTAACCTGGATGATTGCCCTCATCCGGTGTTGCTGACCGGGCGCAACATTGATAGCAAAAGGCGACACGTTACAGGTCTCGACACAGACCATCTGTTTCCATTCCGCATCTTCCAAATCGGACATGGCCCGCGCCTTCTGCACCCACGGATTCCAGACAACCGTCGTCAGGGAATTCTCTTTGGCAACGCGGACGCGTCGGTGAAGGGACTCGTCGTCCGCCTCGACTGCCTGCTGCGTGTTCAGGTAAACCCGATCAGTCTCCGACCCGATCACGAGCGCACCGTCTTGTATTTTCTCCCGATTCGAGTCCGTCTTGTCGAGATAATGAACCGTATCCAGACCCTGCAAGCGTACCTTCTCGATATCTCCTACTTTGAGGTACGTATGCAGAGCTTCTTCGAAGCGCAACGCCTTTGTCCCCGTATTCGTCAGTACCAGCTCCAGACTTAGCTCGGAACCGAACGTGGCGTGATAGACCAAACGAAAGTCGAAGGGCCACCATTTTTTTGTGCTGTCGCCGCTTTCTGTGGATAGGCTCACTTCAACAGCCCCGGCATCCTGCACGATCGACTCCAGCTGCCAGGCCTTCGCGCGTACGAACCCGTGCGCCGGTGCCCCGTGATCATCGGCCTTGTTTGCAAACCAGGGGAAGCAGATCGGTACGCCCCCCCGAATGGCTGCTCCAGCCTTCCATTGCGATTGGGAGCTGACGAACAGCACCTCCTTTCCAGCTCGTGGGGCCCAGGACGTGACATGGGCTCCGTGTAAATAAATCTCTCCCGTCGCGTCGGCGGCGGTGACCTGCACCTTGGCCAATCCGCCGTTGCCTTCAACGACTTGGGCAACGCCCGGGATTCCCAGACGGCGATTCAGGTCTGCAACGGCGCCTGGATGACCCATCGGCGAACCTCCGTGGGAGAAGAGTGCTTGTTTGATCCGGACCTGATGATTTCCCTTGCTCTCCTACATGGTCGGGTTGGTTGTGTCGGTTTAGCGGCGGTGCGCAGAACCGCGCGGGGCGCATCCGCACACGGTTCTGCGCACCGCCGCTCAACAATAACGGACACATTCAGCCGGACCGTGTATGAGTCAATTTCGGCACGGGTGCTCACAGGAGCTGCACCGGCCGCAGTTTCGCAAAGGAGTCATTCTGCCTCGCTGTCCAGGCTAATCTTCACGATGTCTGGCCGAAACAACTATCTGGAGCAAATCATACGAGTGCCGCACGAACCAGGCCAGGACGCCATAAATCCGCAGCTTGAGGGGTTGTCCAAATGTCTCTGGTGCGGGCGCGAGACTATGGCGTGCAATCTCTATCTGTAGGGGCACTTCGAGCCGTAGCCGGGCGAGGGCCGACTCTTGCCGTCTCGGCTCCGCCTCGGTACCCAGGACCTTGCTACGAGCCCGTTCCAAAGGAATCACGGTTGATTTGGGTGGCTGCCGGTGGTTTTCGGTTGAGCTTTCTCAGTTGCCCGGCGCCGCATTTCGCGGCGCAGGTCCGCCATCTCGCGTAGAAGTTGGTCCATCTTCATCTCCAGTTCGCGCGAACTCCGTGCCATCGGGTCCACTCCGGGAGAAGTTCCGTGGAACCTTCGGACTCCTTCTTCCGCTTCGTGCAGCTTGCGGAGCGCTCTTTCCCGTTGGGTGGCCTGGAGCCGCTCCAGCAGCCGAAGCTCTTCTTCCGCCTCCACGAATTCTTGACGGGCGCTGGTCATGGGCAGCTTCTGCTTATCCAGGATGGCCTTCCATTCTACTTCCAACCAGCGGAGTTCGTCCCGCATGTCGTTGAGCCTCGGGTTATCCTTCGGAAGAACCTTCTCTCGCTGTGCGAGTGCTTTCCGCGCAGCGTTCAATCGGGCGAATATTTCGGAGTTTGCAGGATTTGCCTCCTGCTCGACCATCCGCAGTTTATCTTCCCTCTGCATCAGCTCCAGGCGCGCTCTGATCAGCTCCTTGGTCCATTGGCGTTCTTGTTCTTCATAGAGATCGATGGCCATCGCCAGCTCTGCTTTGGCTTGATCTGCGGAACGTTTGCCGTCCGCTTGAACCACCGCGTTGGGCTGGCCAGCCGACACTGTGATTGTTGGCTTTGATAGATCCGGTGCTGGCAGAGGGATGGCGTTGGCTGATTGCGGGATCGCTTGTTCCCCCGCCATGCCACGGTACGTCAGGATTCCCGTACCGGTGCCAGTCACCCCGATAAGCAGCACCAACGCTGCGGCCATTTTGAGCTTGGTCATGAACATAGATTTCAATGCTCCTTCGGCCAAGGCCACACTACGGGCGGAGAGAACCCCGGCCACTGTCTCCCCCGCCGCGAACAACTGGGCACTCTGAACTGTACCTTTCACGAGTGCTTGGGAAACCACCGCGGCCGTCGCGTAGTCTGACAACAAGGCCGTCAACATGCCGCCCGACAGCGTCAGCCCCCGGCGCGCTAACCGGGGGCGCAACAGCTCGCGCGCTCGCGAGAGCCGGATCGCGACTGTGCCCTTGGGACAGCCGAGATCGCGAGCGATCTCCTCGTGCGTCTTGCCCTGGAAATAACACAGAATCACGGGCAGACGATACTTGGCGGGTAACCGATGAACCTCTTCATCCAGTACGGCGCGTAGCTCATGCCAGGCTGCGAGATCGGGAGTCGCCTGGCTGGGCTGTGGCAACTGGGTCACCTGACTCTCCCGCAGCTTCCGCTCAGACGCGGCTGCCTTGGCTTCGAGAGCGATCCGATAGGCGACCTTGTACAACCAGCTCGCTACGGCGTGCCGTTTGCTGATGGCGGGAGCTTTGCGGACGAGCGTGAGGAAGGTGGCCTGAAAGGCATCTTCGGCATCTTGTTCCTGGTGCAGCAGCCGGCGACAGACATTCAAGACCATCGGCCCATGACGCCAAACCAACACCTCGAAGGCAGCTCCATCGTGGTCGTTCACGAAGCGTTCGAGTAGCTGGGCATCTGCCAAACCACCCGCTGGAACGCCGGCGATCCGGCGCAATTGATGGAGCAGCGCGCGTAGGGATGTCGTAGCCATGCTCCCCGCCTCGGGCGAGAACCAGCGTCTACCCTAATAGAGGGCGATTCCGGCTGCTTGCTTTCGTGATTTTGGATTTCACACTACAGCCCTTTCGATCGTGTGCGAAGGATCGTCCGCTTGCAGTCGATTGGCCGGCTGCCGCCACGAAGAGAAAACACCACGGCGGCGCCGGCCAATCCGAAGGCATCATGGTGCCAGGGAAAGACCTGGCCGGGGATGAGAAGAACCCGCTTGACGCCGCCGAAGGTGTCGCCATCCGAATAGGCCGAGGACAACGCCGATGGCCCCCAAGAGCAGCACGACCAGCAGCATCGACGCGCGGCTATCGGACGTGCCCGGATCGGTGGCCGCGAGGTCGGCAAGCTGCTGTGGATCCAGCCACTCCTTCTGTTGGAGCGCCACGGCGGCCGCGGGGAGCGTGAGCGGCACGGGAGAACGGTCCCGGACCACTTCGTTCAAGACGCGCTGGACTTCTGCCGCAATTTTCGCACCATTGGCGCCGGGCCGCAGAGAAACTCGAATAAGGGTCCCTTCCGGGTTCCCAACGCTCGCGGAACTGCTCTCCACACCATCCAACCCATTCAATTGCGCCAACACGGGCGCGAGTCGTTGCGCTCAGCCCGCTCGGGTCGGCGCTAGCCGCCGTACCCGAAAGATTTGGTCTCGGCCGCGACTAGCAATGATCCTGCCGGCTACGCCGGCTAAGCTGCCTTCCGCGAGGCTGGCTGCCACCAGGACCGCCGCCAGCCAGGCAACCCGGCGTGCGCGCAGATACCTGATGCGGGCGGGCGACCACACGTTCAAGTCGATCGCTGCTGTTCTTCGCCGCATGGGGATGTCTCCTCATTGTGTGCACCTGCCCTTCCCGTAGGTTCAATCCCCAGTTCGTGAATCGCACTACTCCCCTGTTCAACCAACCGTCAGTGTAACGCGGAACCGGTTCCTTGCAATCATTCTTCTCCACCAGGTGGGTGCCAGCAAGGTGGTCCCGACATGACCTGGCTGTCTGGCGGCTCCGCTACCATGTCCGTTGCCTGTCCAGACGCGGATCAGCGTCAACAGGGGCGATTGTCCTTGTAATCGAGTCGGCGCGCCTGCCGCAGGCCAAGGGCGTCGATCGAGACGGACTTGACCGAAGTTGGCTGCCCGATCACAATTGCCCTCTGGAGGACGCCCGCAAGGCTAGACATGGAGGTTTGCCATGCAGTGGATTGTCGTGTCCGCGCTCATGCTCGCCGCAGCGGCACCGCAGGAGCCAGCGCAGGAGAAACAGTTTGAAGTAAACCTGACCCTGGTTGGCTCCCGTGATGGAGCCATCTTGGCGGCGCCAAGAGTATCGATGTCAGAGAACCAGACAGCGCGTGTAAACATCGTTTCCGAACACTCCGGAGCGGCCCTGCGGGGGATGTTGACCACGCCGAGCACGCTTCCCCCCCAGGTGGCCACGATTGGTGAGAATCCGCAAACGGGCATTGCCTTCGCCGTGAAGGTCGAGGGCCTCGATGGCAAGCGTGTCCTGCTCCACCTGGACGTGCAGTTCAATGAGGTTCAGAAAGCCACGAAATACGACACGCAGATTGTCGGAAGCACACTGCGGGCGGTCAAACAGGTCGAGCTCGGAAAGACCGTCAAGTTTGTCTTGTCCTCGGATAGCAAGGGCAGAACGCAGCGGTTTGTCTGGGCCACCGTAAAGCAGCGACTCGACGGCGACGCTGGGCAGCAAGCTTCTCCCCTGCTGGGGACTCCCGAACCGCCGAAACCGATTCCCGAGTTGGTGCCCGCTCCCCGAGCGGACGGGAGGTGATCCGAGGAAAAAGAGAGACGAGAGCAGTGGGTGGCTGCTGAACTTCATACTCTCCGCCATTGCCCTTTTTAGTTGGCGTGCGGAAACTCGATCCTGGCATGTTCCGTTGACCTTTCCCAGTTTGTGCTATATGTCAAGATCGGGGAGGGTATCACTATGCGCATCCAGCAAGGTTTCCTGTCGCTATCCGTTTTGCTGTTCGGTGTGGGCTGGGCTTATCCGCAGGAGGTCACTCATCGAGAAGCTTGGTCTTCGTTCACTCCTGCGGAGCGGTATATTCTCGGGTCCCCGACCATGACCTACCGCTATGGCGGTGTATCTGCCACGAGCCAAATTGTCGCCGAGAGACGAGCCGCCATGCAGGCTCAACGCGATGCACTCCCCTATGCCGCGTTCGGGGCGGTTCAGGCGGTTATCGCAGAAGCAAATGCTGCCGCCGAGGAACGTGCCGCGGCCATTGCGTCCACGCAGAATGCCGGTGAGTTCTGGCAGCGGTATAATTCAGTTCTTCGTGGATGGCTGCTGCAACCGTAGGAAGTTACCCGCGTTCCCGCACATCGTCCGCATCGAGCAAGAGCTGGGAGAAGAATCTTCCTACCTGATGCCTTGCTGCTCGGGGATGGCCGAATTGGGTGAAAACCTGATGACGGACCCATTATCGTCACCAGGTTCGTTCGGTAGGATTGGGCATGACCTGGGAACAGCGTTGGCATCCATTGCGCGAGGAGTGGGTGATCCTGGCCGCCCATCGCAATCAACGCCCCTGGATTGGGGAGACCCTTCCGGACCGCGCACTCGCGGTGCCGCCGTATGCGGCCGACTGCTCTTTTTGCCCGGGCAATCGACGCGTGAGCGGCGACTGCAATCCTGCGTACACCGGCATTTTCGTTTTCGACAATGACATGCCGTGCGTCGGTCCCGCGGCACCGACCAATCTGGAAACGCCGGCCGGAATCTATCGCAATCGGCCGGCACAAGGCCTCTCCCGTGTGGTTTGCTACACACCGCGCCATGATCAAACGCTGGCGGAGCTGGACTTGTCGCGCCTCCTCGCACTGCTAAAGACATGGCAGGAGCAATACCGCGACCTGGGCAGCCGGCCCGAAGTCAACCATGTGTTGATCTTCGAGAACAAAGGCGACGTGGTCGGCGTCTCAAACCCACACCCGCACGGCCAGATTTATGCTACCAACTTCATCTTCAAGACGATCGAGAACGAGGCCGCAGTCTGCCGCCGTCACTGGCAAGAGCGGCGCCGTATCTTGATGGACGACATCCTCGCCGCCGAGCAGGCGGATGGCCGGCGCATCCTGGCCGAGCGCGATTCGGCCCTTGCTTTCGTCCCCTATTTCGCCCGCTATGCCTACGAAACGTTTGTGGTGCCGAAGCAGGCGCACGCCAGCCTCGCGGATCTCTCCGCCGAGGAACTCCGGGATTTGGCCAGCGTCCTGCAAGAGGTGCTCATCCGTTTCGATAACTTGTGGCAGATATCGTTTCCCTACGTAATGGCCCTGCATCAGGCGCCGACCGACGGCCGACCACACGACGGCTTTCACTTCCACATCGAGTTCCACCCTCCCTTACGCAAGCCACATTTGCTCAAGTACCTGGCCGGGCCGGAGGTGGGCGGCGGTAGTTTCCTCAGCGATACCTCGCCCGAGGAGAAAGCGGCGGAGCTGCGAGGCCTGCCCGCAGTCCACTACAAGCACCGCACCGCGACCGAGCCAGACCCAGGCCGCAATCGGCACTCGACGGCTATCTCCGCGGACGTTTCCTCCGAGCCGAGCGACGTCCGTGAGTTTCGCGCGCTGCTTGGTGCCCCGCCGCCGCCTCTGCGCGGCTTCTTTACCCCTGGGAGACCGATTGTCATTGCCCGTGCGCCGGGCCGACTCGATGTGATGGGCGGGATCGCGGATTATTCCGGTTCCTTGGTGCTACAGCTTCCGCTCCGCGAGGCGGCCCTCGCCGCGGTACAGCCGGCCGCGGATGGCGAGATACATGTCGTGAGTCAGGCCACCCAAGCCGTGCCGAAAACGCGCACCCTGCGTCTGTGCCGTGCGGAATTCGAGGAATTGCTGGACCAGGGATACGACGCCGCCCGGCAATGGTTCGGCCGTGATCCTGCGGCCGGCTGGGCAGCTTACATCGTCGGTACGCTTCTGGTACTGGCCCGTGAGCGCGGTTTGCACTTCGAGCACGGTCTGCGTATCCTGATTGGCTCGCGCGTTCCGGAGGGTAAGGGCGTTAGCTCATCGGCCGCAATGGAAGTCGCGGCCATGCAGGCGACGACCCACGCCTTGGAAACGCCGCTTGAAGGAGTCGAGCTGGCACGCTTGTGCCAGGTAGCGGAGAACTTCGTCGTCGGTGCGCCCTGCGGCATCATGGACCAGGTGACCGCGGCACTGGGCCGGGCCAACCAGTTGCTGGCCCTGCTGTGCCAGCCGGCCGACGTGCAAGGCTTCGTCCCACTGCCTCCCTCCATCGGCTTGTGGGGCATCGACTCGGGGATCCGTCATGCGGTCAGTGGCAGCGACTACATGTCCGTCCGGGTAGGCGCGTTCATGGGATACCGGATCATCCTGGACTGCGCAGGGTTGACGCCGCTTGATTGCCGTGCGGATGGAGTGCTGCGCTTCGAGAACCCGCCCGGCAAGGGGTACCTGGCGAACCTGACGCCGCAGGAATTCGTGGACCATTATGCCGGGCGGCTGCCCCAG
>DATGIQ010000173.1:0-13617 GCA_035295665.1 Gemmataceae bacterium
TCGGGATAGTTCGCACCGCGATGATGAAACGTGATCAGGTCGTAGGCCGTCAGGTGCCGCACCGTTTGCCGCAGGAGGTAGCCGAGAAAGTCAGCGACCGCCCCGTGAGAAAGCTCGCCGCGGCTCCGCAGCGAGTGCAGAAACATCAGCATGTTGTCCACAAAGCCCGTGTACGGCGAGAGGGCGACCTCGTTGAAGACGGAGCGGCACAATCTCACGAACTCTGAGACAGTGTGGCCCATGATACACCACCGTTTCATGAAACGCTCGGCCGCGGGCTCGATGTCGTGGAGTGCCGTGCTCCGCAACAAACATTCGAGGAGCTTGGCTTTCTCCAGCCAGGCCAGGTCGCCCTGCAAACCCTTTTCGATTAGCTCGGAAAAGGACCGCATCGGCGGCGAGCCAGATTCGGCAGCGGTTCGATAAACGTAAGCGAGCTGACCCAGAGAGAACGCAGGCAACGGCGCTTCGACCGATTGCAACGGAAGCCGGCTACAGCCGACCACCGCCTGGAAGAGCAGAGCGGCAACTTCGTCCTGCAATTCTTCGGCCGACAGGCAATCATCCAGTGCGATGGTCCCGATCAATTCGCGGATCCATTTGCATGTTTCCCGACTTTCATAAACCTGGTTGCCCGCATGGTAGCCTTCCCAGGTAAAGCAATACACCGCGCGGACGATCTGCAGCTGCCGGTGGATGGCGTCGAGTTTCACGGACAGGATCGGTTCCGCCGTTCGGCCTTCAGATTCGACGCCGAACACGTTCCAGGACTCAAACGTCTGCCGCAACCGGGTCTGGGCCGCGTCCAGGAGCCGTCCCCGATAAATCTCCCAGGGGATCGCTTCGGCAGCGGCGTGCTGCCATTCCAGGGCGAGAGGGTGGGTGACGAAGAAATGCGCCGGCTGAATGGTCGCGGCCACGACTTCACGAATCGTGGAAAGCGGAAGCGGACAAGTTGCGGCCGCACCGGCGACCGAAGTGAATTCTTGACGAAAACGCATCGTTTTTCCCCGATAGAGCGGTTCGGCCCGCAAAGTTCACGGTCTCAACGCATTTTACCAATGGCAAAAGGAAGGGGTTCTACCGACTGTATGGCATCTATGTGCCGCGGATCGGCGACTCGGGCTATTGAATTCGTTGCCGGATGCCGAACCGTAAAAGTGAGAGGTGCCGATGGAATCGGAGTCATTGGGAAAGTCCGGCTAGCTTCACAAGCGGCTGGGCTCCCGGCAGGGAGAGCGTGATCATGAAGAATGCCTGTGCAGTGATGGCAGTGATGTCCCTACTCCTGGCCGCAAACCCCGGCCGGTCCCAGGATGCGGGCACGCCGGCCAAGGGTCACACCCTTCAGCAGCGCATGGACGGATGGAACCGGCTCCGGCCCGTGAGCCAAACGGAAGCCATGCCGGCAATGGAATCAGCGAGCCCACTTCCCGCGGCCGAAGCCGCACCGCCTCTGCCGCAGGCCGGGATCGCGCCGGTTGCTCCGCTGGAAGCGCACTGCCTCATGGGACCGGGGCACAAGCCCTGCTGGGAGCAACTGGACGATTGGCTCACCTATCGGCCGCTCAGCCAGAACTGCTGCAACTGCTTCCCCAAATGTACGCCCTGTTGTCCTCCCCCGCTGTACTCGTTCTTCATTGGCAACTGCTGCGTCAACCCTGCCGGGCCGGTCTGTGCGGGGCGATGTGGGCATGGCGCGCCCATCGATTGCCGGCACTGCGTTACAGCATGGTGGGAAGGGATCCATAATGCCCCACTATGGCCAGGCAATGTCAGTGTCTCTGTTCGTCACCATCTGAGCGATATGTTCTTCTACCTCGGCAAGAACTGCTCCCCGGAGTCTCCTCCCGTCTACGAGACGCCGGCGGAACAGCAGAATTAGAAAACCTGGCGTGTGCGTAAAGCGATGGGACACAAGCTCTCAGTGCCCGCGATCGGCTGCGGCGTACCAAGCCGTTGCGGGTGCTCGGGGGCTTGTGTTGGCTACAAATCGAGACAGTCCTCCGGACCGGCATCTGAAGACTTAGCCCATTCGTCCGTTGCAATCCCCGCTTCGAGCCATTAAAACCAATAGAAGCAGCCCGGACGCCGTCGCCCTTTCCCGAGAGTGCTCAAACCATGGCCCTTCTGATGCGTGTTTACTTGAACGCCGTCTTCGGGGCGCTGGGCGGCCTCCTGGGTTGGCTTCTGTTTGGGATTTTCGGCGACAAGCAGTATTCCAGCATCGGACAGCAGCTCCTGGGCGGAGCCTTAATCGGCGGCCTGATCGGCTACCTGGTGGTCAGTGTCGAGGCCATCCGTGACCGATCCCTGCTTCGATTTTGCCGGCTGGCGAGCTATGGGGTGATCTTGGGAGCCCTGGGCGGAGCGCCGGGAAACGTAGTCGGCGAACAAGTGAATTATCAGCTGGTCCAGGGTCTGCTTTCGGCCCCTTCCCTGCGCAGTGTGGGCGAGATCTTCTCACGCGGGCTGGGCTGGATGTTTTTAGGTTTGGCCATCGGCCTGGGTGAAGGGATTGCGGCCCGGTCGCTCGGCAAGCTGAGTTACGGGACGCTGGGCGGCGCCATCGGCGGCCTGGTCGGAGGTGCACTTTTTGGGTTGTTGAAAGAGTTGGAGAAAGGGTCGCCCGGATCCAGCCATGTCTGGGGCGGCGCCATGGGGTTGGTCATCCTGGGAGCCTGTATCGGCGGCTTGTCCGCCTTGGTCCAGGCGGTTTTCCAACCGGCTTCTGTCAGGGTGCTGCGGGGCTGGCAGGAAGGCCGGGAATATCCGCTCCTGAAAGCCGAAAGTTCCCTAGGTCGCGATGAGGCCGTCGACATCCCCCTGTTTCGGGACATGCGCGTGGAGAAACATCACGCCCTGATCCAGCGCGACGGCAACCGGTTCATTTTGCACAACCGCCAAGCCCCACCGGACCAGACCCGCGTCAACGATGAGCCGGTACCTTCCCACCGCGACCTGCGCGATGGCGATCGTATTCAGCTCGGAAATATCGTGCTCCGTTTCCAGATGCGCTCCCCATCGTTGCGTCACCCTGTCCCCACCTCCCCCTGACCCATGCTTCAGTGCCCCCGCTGCCACCGGACCAATCCCGCCGAAGCGATCTTCTGCTACTTCGATGGATCCGAGCTGCGCCGGGCCGGGGTCCGCGAGGATGGAAATCGGGACGTTCCGCTGCCGCACCCGTTCGTGTTTCCTTCCGGGCGAAGTTGCCAAACCTACGAGGACCTCATTCAAGCGTGTCAGGCCGAGTGGGAAGTGGCCCGCGACCTGATGAGCCAGGACGTGTTTCGCCATTTCTTCGCAACGGCTGGCCGGATCGACCTGGCCCAGGCCGCCCTCCAGGCCAAGGGCCATCCCGATCCCGATATCGCGCTCGATAACTTCCTGGCCAGCCTGCCAGCCAAGGGAGAGCGACGGCCGAGCCTCGATCTCAATTTGCGCCGGCTCAACCTGGGCAAATTGCACGTCGGGGAAACCCGGCAGATCCGGTTGGCCGTGGTCAACCAGGGCAACGGACTGCTCCAGGGCACGCTGACGGTTGCGGACGGAACCAGCTGGCTCCGCCTCGGGGAAGGGAGAGGCAACGGGCAATGCGCCATCAAGACCATCCACCAGCAAGAAATCACCGTGCGGGTTGATACGCGTGGCCTGGCGGCTCCCCATCAGTATTCCGCGAAGCTGACGATCATCACCAACGGCGGCATTGTCGAGGTTCCCGTCGGGCTCGACCTGGAAGTCCAGCCGTTCGCTCAACCGCCGTTTCAGGGAGTCTGTAGCCCGCGCGAAATGGCGGAGCGAATGCGCACGGATCCGAAGCCCGCGGTGCCGCTCTTGGAAAGCGCTGAGGTTGCACGCTGGTTTGAAGGCAACGGCTGGACCTACCCGGTGACCGAGCCGACAGCGCCGGGAGTGGCAGCGGTGCAGCAGTTCTTCGAAGGGATGGGCCTATCCAAGCCGCCGGTCGTCCAGCTCAACCCAACCGCGATTTCCCAAAGCTGCGTTGCCGGAGAAGTCGTACACGGACAGCTGGTGCTGCGGACTGGTGCCCGCAAGTGGGTCTACGCACGGGCCGA
Source organism: Gemmataceae bacterium (assembly GCA_035295665.1). Classification (GTDB taxonomy): domain Bacteria; phylum Planctomycetota; class Planctomycetia; order Gemmatales; family Gemmataceae; genus DATGIQ01. The sequence goes on from DATGIQ010000173.1 coordinate 4,080, forward strand.
GAGCGATGCCCCCTGGCTCCGCTTGCCCCAGCCCAGCGTCAGCGGTCCCCAGCAGACCATCCTCGCCTTCGAGGGACAATCGCAGCATCTTCAGCCGGGCCGGGTCCACGAAGCAAACCTCACGATCACCGCCAACGCCGGGCAAGTGCTCCGGGTGCCAATACGCCTGGAAGTGCAGCCGGCGACTGCCGCCGTTATCCGTCCTTCCCGATCCCGGACGACGCAGCACACACCACCGCCGATCATTGTCGGTGCGGCAGCCGGTTTGGTGTTCCGCCTCATGCTCGTCCCGCCGACAGCCTTCTGGCTCGGGCCGCCGGCTGCCAGCGCGGCCGCCATGAACTCTTTCATGAGGCATTTTGTGTTGCTAACCTGGTGGGTGGGGGCCGTCGCCGGAGCAAGCTTGTTGTGGAAGCGTGGCCAGCGCAAGACCGACCTCGTATACGGCTTGATCGCCGGAGCCGTGGCCGGGCTCGTTGGCAGCGCCACACTGGCTTGTTTCATTCCCGCGCTGGATTGGCTGCCACGTTTCCTTGGCAGCAGGACATCCGGATTCCCTTCGGTTAGATGGCCGGCGGAAATCGTGCTGGCGGCGGCAAGCTGGGCATTCTGGGGTGCCCTGGCCGGCCTGGGGCTGAGTTACGCCGGCCCGCGGGGCCGCTCCATTTTGAGCGGCTTGGCCCGGCTGCTTGCTTGGCTCTGCCGATTGTGCCGCCTGAAGCGCGTGGCCGCCTATTTCGAACCTGCTTGAGCCCCCGATCGAGGAGCGACGGACCAAGAATTTCTGGCGAAATCCCGCCGGTACTTCAGCGGGACGGTACCTCGTTAAACTCTTGAAGGCCACCGTCGCACGGACCCGGAGGCGAACGGAGTCAGGGACCTGTCTTGTCTCCCTTTGCTAACTCGGCGCAGATTTTGGCCCGATGGGCGGCGAGCACTTCGTTCGCAGGCGCCGTCTCGATCCAACGCAGGTGCCATCTAGCGGCGGCCGGGTTTCCTGATTTCAAACAATCCTCGGCCTCACGCAGATGCCAGGTGAAGTGGTGCTGCGAAGAAGGGGCCTCCGTGAGGCGGGGCTGCTCCGGTTCGGTGTCGTCGGCAGCATGCCACAGCCGCACCGCCTTGTCCAGGCTCGCCGTCACCAGCAGCTTGCCGTCCGGGGCAAACATCAGCTGAGTGATCTGGCCCGTGTGACCCTTGAGCGTGAACCGCTCCAGCCCAGTGACTACATCCCAAAGCTTCACGGTAAAGTCGTAACCTCCCGACGCCAACGTCTTACCGTCGGGAGCAAATGCGACCACGGTAACGGAGGCCATATGCCCCTTCAAAGTCGCACGTTCCTTTCCCGTGGTTGGGTCCCACAGCCTGACGGTTCCATCCCAACCGGCGCTGGCCAGCGTCTTGCCGTCCGGGGCAAAAGCGGCATGCATGCAACCGCCCGTATGCCCCGCCAGGGTAAATCGCAGCAGCCCAGTGGCCACGTCCCACAGCTTGATGGTTTTGTCTTCCGCTGCCGTCGCCAATGACTGGCCATCCGGGGCAAACACCATGGACCAGACATGGCTCGTATGCCCCTTGAGGAGCGTGCGTTCCTGTCGTTTGGCCACGTCCCACAGCCGCACTGTTTTATCCCAGCTGTGCGAAGCCAATATCTTGCCGTCCGGCGTGAAGGCCGCGCCAATGACGCCCTCGGTGTGGCCCGGAAGGACGGCCAATTGCTTCCCCGTGGCCATGTCCCACAGCCGCACCGTCTTATCCTTACTGGCTGTGGCCAAGGTCTTGCCATCCGAGGAAAACGCCACAGAACTAACGTTATCGCTGTGCCCCTGGAAGCTGGCTTGCGCCTGCCCTGTACCCAGATCCCAGAGCGTCACGGTCTGACCATGGATCGCGGCCACCGTCTTGCCGCCGGGCGCAAGCTGGGCACCAGGCCCGTACTGGAAGAGTCCTTCCAACCGAACGATACCCGGCTCGGGGTCCGCGGTGACATCCCAGAACTTGACGGTCTGGTTCCAAGGTGCCGAGGTTGCCAACAACATGGTACCATCCGGTGAAAACGCCACGAAATTGACTCTGCCGATGTGCCCACGGAAGGTGGCCCGCACCTCCTTCGTTGTTAGATCCAACAGCCTTACGACCCCGGAACCGTTTCCTACCGCCAGCGTCCGGCCGTCGGGGGCAAACGCGGCCCCCCATGCCTGCATGGGTACGGTCCAAGTGGCCCGTTCCTCCCCGGTGGCCACGTCCCTGAGCTTCACGTAGCCGGGAGCAGTGGGAAGGAACGGATGACCTTCCGTCGTGACCACGGTCTTGCCATCCGGGGCAAACGCGGGTACACCGATCGCGTAACCAGGACGCCCAGAGAGGTTGGCTCGCTTTTGGCCGGTGGCGACGTCCCACAAATGACCCACGCCCCAGGAAGGGCTGGTTCTTTCACCGATCGTCGCTAACACTTTATTGTCGGGAGAAAAGAACACGGCACCAATCCTATGATACTCCCCTGCGAGCGTGACCCGCTCCTGGCCCGTGGCCAGATCCCACAGCTTCGCCGTCCCATCTTCGCCCCCCGTGGCCAACAGTTTGCCATCCGGACTATAGGCTATACTCCGAATTGCGCCCTTATGCCCCGCAAGGGTGGCCCGCTCTTTGCGGGAGGCCGGGTCCCACAGCTTCGCGGTCCCGTCTCCGCCCCCCGTGGCCAACAGCTTGCCATCCGGACTATACGCCACCGGCCCGACTGCGCCTGTATGCCCCGTGAGGGAGGCCCGCTCCACCCCTGTGGCCACATCCCACAGCCGCACGATGCCTTCTGCATTCCCCGCGGCCATCGTGCTGCCGTCGGGGCCAAAAGCCAGGAATGGGAAGCAATTCGTGGGTACCCTGGACAGAGCAGCTCGTTGCTTTCCCGTAGCCACGTCCCACAGCCGCAGCGTTCCGTCAGCATTCACCGTGGCCAAGGTTTTGCCATCCGGAGCGAAACCGCTCCAAGCAAAGCCCATCGGATCGCGCCAACTGAATCGCTCGCGGTGCAGCCGCCGCCAGAGATGAAACCACCCGAACCCGCGCAGGTCTTCCTGGCCTGGCTGGGGACGCATGCCATTGAGCAACTCCACCACATACCCGTCGTGCTCACCTTCAAAAGCCTGGAGAGCCAGATTCATGTCCCTGGCATAGCGTACACGCAACTGGAAGTCCACGGCTTCGGCCCGCAGCTCTTCCGCCGCCGCATGCAACATTACGGCCGCCGCACGCTGCTTGTTGGCTTCGTCGATTGCCGTGGTCAGCTGGCCGTTATACCACAGGGCGATGCCCACCCCAACCAGGGCCAATGAGGCCAAGCCGCTCACGCCCAGTAACGCCGCCAGCGCCGGCCGGCGCTTCATCCACTTGACGACTCGCTCCCCCGTGCGAATCGGCCGGGCCTGGATCGGCTTGCCCGCCAGGAACCGGCGCAGGTCGTCCGCCAAGGCCTCGGCACTGGCGTAGCGGTTGTGCGGCTCTTTCTGCAAACACTTCAAGCAGATCGTGTTCAGATCGCGCGGCACCTTGGGCTGCAAACGCACCACCGAGACCGGCTCCTCCGCTTGCACTTGCCGCAAGGTCTCCAGCGGCGTCTCCCCCCGAAACGGCGGCCGGCCGGTCAAGACCTCGTACAGGATCGCTCCCAAGGCATAGAGATCGACCGCCGGGCCGAGGTCCTTGCAGTGGCCCCGAGCTTGCTCCGGTGCCATGTAGCTGGGCGTACCCAGAGTGGTCCCGCTCTGCGTCTGGAAGCCGGGGGTTGACTCCCCCGGCTCGCCAAAGAGCTTGGCCAAGCCAAAGTCGGCGATCTTGGGCTGGCCCTCGGCCGTCAAGAGCACGTTGGCCGGCTTGAGGTCGCGGTGTAGGATGCCGTGCTGATGCGCGTAATGCACGGCGCCGGCCAAGGTCTCCACCAGCCGGGCTGCGGATGCCGCCGGCAGCGGGGCCCCGGCGAGCTTCTGCTCCAGGTTCCCCCCAGCCAGCAACTCCAGCGAGAAGAACGGACGCCCGGCGTGCTTGCCAATTTCGTAGATCTGCACGATGTTGGGGTGTTGCACGCGCGCCACCGCCGCGGCTTCGGTGGCGAAGCGCGCCAACTCCTGGGCGGTCGCCCCGCCCTGGTCGCGGATCATCTTCAAGGCCACGCGGCGCTTGAGGCCGACTTGCCAGGCCTGGTAGATCACGCCCATGCCGCCGCGGCCCAGCAGACCCTGGATCTCATAACCGGGGATGGTTGGCGCGTCTGCCAAGGAAGGCACCGGCGTCGAAGCCGACGCCCGGTCGGGTCTTACCGGGGCTCGACTCGCCAGCGCCTCGGCCAGCCAGTCCGGACCAAGGCCCGAAAAACGCCGGTCGTAATCTCCGGGTTGCGGACCCTCCCCGTGCAGGCGGCGGTAGTAGACATCCAGGCGAACCAATTCGCTCAACAGCAGGGGGCCCTCCGGCTCCGTCAGCGGGCCAAGATAATCCTCAATGCGCGGTCGCTCGATTGCGGTGGCGGCCGATTTCCAAGCGCGCTCGAAGCGGTCACACGTCTGATCCACCTGTTGCTCCATGAGCAGCAACCGGGAGCTGGGGTTGTGGAGGCAAGATTCGCTCATCCCAGGACCTCCCGACTCCACACGGTCCGGATCCGCCGCAGCTTGCGTGCCACCGTGCGCGGGGCGCAGCCGAGCTGGGCGGCGATGTCCTCGATGCTGTGGCCTTCCATCTTGCGGAGGACCACCGAACGCAGCGTGTCATCGTCCAGGCAGCGCAACAGGCGCTGGCACTCCTCCTCCACCAGGAGAGCGAATTCCGGGGTGGGCTCACGACCGATCACTTGTTCAAGCCTGGTTTCTTCGGCGCCACCGCAAACATGGATTGCTAGGGCCGCTTCGTCGAGCACCGCTCCACCACCGCGTTTCTGCCGGCTCTGGTGACGCACCAGGTCGAGCGCCTTGTGAACCGTGAGGGCGACCAGCAGCTGCCAGAGATCGTCGCGGTCGTGCAACTGCGGGAAACGGCCCGCATCGGCGCCCCGGCACAAACTATCGAAGGCGCTGAGCGCCACATCCTCCTCGTCGGCGGCGGCCCGCGGTGTGCCCTGGAGTTGCTGGCGCGCTATGCCGACCAGCCGCCGAAAGTAGCGCTCCCAGAGTTCCTGGGCAGCCTGGGCGTCACCCGCTTGGAGTTTGCCGATCCAGAGTGTCACCGAACCCGCGGACGACATTGGCGGCGTGCTCCTTTGGAGTTCTTCAGCGGTTCCGTTGAGGTCCTTCTCGGGTTTGTCCTCGGTCGTGGGGACCGTCCCGCGCCACCCGAAACAAAAAGCCGACGTGGTCGAATGCCTTGAAGCATTCGACCACGTCGGCTTACTCGCCAACAAGCCCCCCGCAAGGCCGGGTTGCCCTTTGTGTAGTCTTCCGACAGGTAAAGTGGCACTCCCATCCTACAACCGGGAACAGGCAGGTCAAGTGCATCGTTGTCCCGCGCGTTGATTCTATCGTGGAAAATCCATTGGACGTTGCCATTTTCTCCCGGTGCACCGGTGAACAAGGATTATTTCTCCCCTTGGTGTCTGGTTTCCGGCCGATTTGACGAGGTACCTGATAGGGGGGTGAAAGGCACAAGGCCGGCTTGAGATCTTCTGGTGAAGATTTGCGCCGAGCCACGACTCGCTTACTCCTCTTTCCGGGCCTGAACGATCGCGGTGCGCGATTGCCCGGCAGATCTTTTCTCCTTCAGGAGGGCTTTCCATGAATCGGTTGTTGCGATGTGCGGATCGGCACGATCAAGGCATGAAGACGGGTCTCCACCCCTGGCAACCTTCGGGCGGCTTGGGGCTGCTGGTGGGCATGCTGGTTCTATTCTTGGGGCTCGCAGTTACAGAGGCGCGGGCACAGGAATACGAAATCAACTTCGTCGCGACCGGTCTCTCGTCACCCGTCGGGCTTACCGCCAGTGGCTTGGGCGACAGTGATAGTCTCTACTTTACGGAGATTCCACAACCCTTGATCGGCGGTACGAGCAGTTCCAACACCGTGAGCAAGCTGACCTTGAGCACGGGGGAAATCAGCGTGCTGAACCGGGGCGATCCGCAGCCCACCAGTCTCGTGCAAGATGCGCTGGGCAACCTTTATTGGACCTCGCGCGCTCCCGGCGTCATTATGATGCAGTCCCCGGCCGGCGACACGGCGATTCTGGTGTATGGTCTGGAACAGCCCATTGGCATCGCCCTGGATCCCGCGGGCCAAAACCTGTATTACACGGAAGTACCAACCTACGGTGTCAAGGGGAAGGACGGCGGTGAGAACAAGGTCTCGGAGTTTAATCTGGCGACGCAATACCGCACGCTTATCAACCCCTTCGAACCGGCACCGTGGAATATGACCGTTGCCAAGACCGGCGACTTCTACTTCACGTGCCAGTCGGCAGGGGTCATTGTCCATGAAGACGGTTCCAAGCTTGGAGGCAGCATCCTTCTGCAGGGTCTCAACAACCCGACCGGCATCGCCATCGATCCGGCTGGAGAGAATCTCTATTACACCGAAGTGCCGACTCCCAATGTCAACGGAGCCAACGGCGGCCAGAACAAGGTTTCCAAGTACAATTTGCAAACCGGGGTCATTACCGTCGTCCACGCCGGCGATCCGTTTCCAAACGGCCTCGCCGTCACGCCGAATGGCAACATCTACTGGACTTGCACCACTGCGGGCGTGATCATCGAAGCCAAACCCAATTGAGCAACTGAACAAGAAGAAGGAAAATTGCCTTGCACGGAAGCGAGGAAACCACTGATCCAGTGATCCGACCACCGAAAACGAATCCCTTCCCGGGTGGGGCAAAAAGAACCTCCCCTCAGAGCCGCGTGGGGGCTGAGACAAAGCAGCGTCCACGTGATCAGTTTTCGGTGGTCGGACCACGAGTCGCCCTTCCCCGCATGACCGAATGACGATCCGCCCTTGCCTCCGCTTTGGACGCCTTCTGGCGTGCGTTCTAACATCTCCGGGGTGAACGGGCCACCACGTTGGGTGGCCCGTCCTCCGCAACTTTCTCAGCACGGAGTCGTATCCCATGTTGTCCTTCACCAAGCGGCGTCTTCGGGCGCCATTTCAAGGGTTCAAGCCTGTCGCAGAACAGCTGGAGAACCGCTGCCTGCTATCGATCGATCCGATCCTGGAGTGGAACGGGGTTGCCCTCGATGTAAACCGTGTCGCCTACAGTGGCGCCGTCACCAATGACGAATTCGGGCCCACAAGGTCGAGCCGGGCCCTGGCGATTGAGCACGTGGCGATGTTCGACGCCTGGAACTCGATCCACCCGGATTACACCCCTTACCTGGTCCAGGCCCCCAATGCCGAAAACGCTTCCGACGTGGCGGCCGTGGCCCAGGCAGGGCACGATACCATCCTGGCCATGTACCCGCACCAACAGGCATCCATCGACACGGCCCTCACGCAGACGCTCCGGCGCGTGCCGGACGGCGCACCCAAGACCCTGGGCATTGCCGTCGGCCAGTTTGTCGCCCAGGCGATCCTGGCCGCACGGACCAACGACGGCGCGCAGATCCCCGGCCAGTACATCTCGGACGGGCTTCCCGGCCACCATGAGGTGGATCCGCTCAACCCCGACCAAGGGTTCTTGACACCCGCCTGGGGCAATGTGAACACGTTTGGCATACGCAGCACCGATGCCGTCCCGACGCGGCCTGTTCCGGACATGAACAGCCTGGAGTACGCCCTGGCCTACGACCAGACCAAGCGGCTGGGCGCGGAGACGAGCACCGAGCGGACCACGGACATGACGGAGATCGGCATTTTCTGGGGCTATGACGTCGCCCGTGGCCTGGGGGACCCGCCGCGCCTCTTAAACCAAGTGGCCCGGGTCATCGCCGTACAGCAAGACAATACGATCGGTCAGAACGCTCGGCTGTTTGCGCTGATCAATATCGCCATGGCCGACGCCGGCATTGATGCCTGGGGCATCAAGTATCACAACGACTTCTGGCGTCCGATCATGGCCATCCGGAGGGGCGGCGAGGACGGCAATGCCGATACGGTGCCCGATCCAAACTGGCAGCCCCTGGGGGCGCCGCTCAGCAACCCGCTGCCGACCGAACACGTCAACTTTACGCCGCCGTTCCCCAGCTACGTTTCTGGCCACGCCACCTTTGGGGGGGCGACCTTCAAGACGTTGGCGGACTTTTACCAAACCGACGATATCAACTTCAGTATCCCCTTCGATTTCATCTCCGACGAGTTCAACGGCCTGACGCGCGACATTCATGAAGTGATCCCTTCCCTCATCCTGGACCATGTTCGCCAGATCCGCCCGCGCCACTACGACAGCTTCAGCCAGGCGGCTGCGGAGATTTCCGCGAGCCGGATTTTTGACGGCATCCACTGGCGTTTCGACGCGACCGAGGGAGTCAGTGCGGGCGACCGCATCGCCGACATCGACTTCGATACCAAACTGCGCCCGACGGACGGCGGCGGCTCGAAGCATGTCGCTACCGTCGATTTCGCGGCCCAGATCGATGCCTACCTCAACAACACCTATCTGACGCTCTTCGGGAGCGGCGCTGCGGCCTCAGGCAGCGCTCTGGGCGGCGGTATTGCGGGCATGAACGCGAACCAAACGTTTATCGACAAGGTTTATCACGACATGCTCCACCGCAATGCCGAGCCGGGTGGCCTTGCCTCTTGGGAGGCCCACCTCGATCAAGGCATGTCCCGTCCACAAGTGGTGACGGCCATCCTGGCCACCCCGGAAGGCCTGCTCAACCAGGTCACCGATATGTATACCAAGGTCCTCCATCGGCTGCCGGACCCATCGGGGCTCCAGACGTTCACGACGTTCCTGGCACAAGGCGGCACGCCGACCCAATTGGAGGCAAGCCTTCTTGGCTCGCAGGAATACTTTGTCGTTCATGGTGCCGACTCCACCGATGGGTTCCTGCAAGCCCTCTACGCCGATGAGCTCAATCGCATGCCAGACTCTGCCGGGGCCGCTGGGTTTAGCCAGCAGCTGGGCGCGGGCGTTCCTCGCATTACCGTCACGGTCGCAATCCTAACCAGCCCTGAGGGGCGTGCGGACGATGTCCAGCTCATGTACCAAAGGCTCCTCCACCGTAACCCAGACCCTTCCGGTGCCAACGCCTTCGATAACGCCCTGCAGACAGGAATGTCGGACGTGATCATCGAAGCAGCCATCGTCGGATCGGACGAGTACAAGAACCAAAGCTAACCGTTCGAAGACGGCCGATCAGCAGGGAACGCCCACGGTCGTGTTGCGGAAGGTTCGCGGAAGGCGACCGCGGGCATTCCCTGCTTGCAGAATGCTCGAACGGGATTGCCGGACGCACGCGGTGAAACCGGTAGGGAAAGGGAACATGGGCCGGCAGTTTCCTGGAGTGGCAAGCATGGCCCGTGCCATACGGATGGGGTAAGCCGCAGTCCCGGCGAAAGACCTTCCGTTGTCCGTGAAGTACCTAAACTCGATAAGGGAGATAGACATGAAGACTCGATGGAAGATC
>DATGIQ010000174.1:0-3879 GCA_035295665.1 Gemmataceae bacterium
GTTCACCTGGCCGGCCGTGCTGGTCGGCGCCGTCTTGGGGATCATCTTTGGTGCCTCGTCATTGTACCTGTTGCTCAAGGTCGGCATGACCGTGTCGGCCTCCGTCCCGATTGCAGTCTTATCAATCACCCTCTTCCGGGCCTTCTCGAAAAGCTTCGGTTTCCGGCGGGCGACTATCCTGGAAAACAACATCGTCCAGACGACCGGTTCAGCCGGCGAATCGATTGCCTTCGGCGTCGGCGTCACGATGCCGGCGCTCCTGCTGCTGGGCTTCGAGATGCACTGGATCCGGGTCATGACCGTTTCCGTGCTCGGCGGGTTGCTGGGCATCTTGATGATGATTCCGTTGCGGCGGGCGTTCATCGTCCGGCAACACGGCAAGCTGAAATACCCCGAAGGGACAGCTTGTGCCGAAGTTCTTGCCGCGGGGGAGCGGGGCGGTGCATCCGCAAAGATGGTCTTCATCGGGTTCGGGATCGCCTTTATTTACAAAACCTTGGCCGCGGCCTTGCGTCTCTGGCCGGGCGAGCCGGAGCAGAACCTGTACTCCGTCGCCGCCGATGGCCGAAAGGTCGGATTGAAAGGTGCCCAAATCGGCGGCGACCTTTCGCCGGAAATGATGGGGGTCGGCTATCTGATCGGACCGCGCATCGCCTGCTTGATGATGGCCGGGGCGGTGCTGTCTTTCTTCGTCCTTGGACCGCTAATTGCCACCTTCGGCGAAAATCTCACTGTACCGGTGCCGCCGGCCGTGACGACCATCGACGAGGAGACGGGGCAGGACAAAGGGCTGATCCGCAACATGGAGCCTGCCGATATCTACCGGAATTACCTGCGCTACATTGGCGCCGGAGCCGTGGCCGCGGGCGGCATTATCAGCATGGCCCGCGCTCTCCCCTTGATTATCAGCTCCATCCTGGCGGGCTTGCGCGATCTCCGCGCCACGGCCGGCGGGGGACAATCGGCCGGCCGTACGGAACGCGATCTGCCGATTCAGGTGGTTGTCTTCGGCTGCCTTGCCCTGGTCATCGTCCTGGCCGCGGTTCCCCAACTGGGACTGGGACTCAATCTCCAGGGGATCCTGGGCGCCATTATGATTTTGCTGTTTGGATTCCTGTTCGTGACGGTGTCGTCGCGGCTGACCGGCGAGGTGGGCTCATCATCCAACCCCATCTCCGGCATGACCATCGCGACGCTCTTGTTGACCTGCCTGATCTTTGTCCTGGTCGGCCGGCGCGATACCTCGGCCATGCTGACCGCTCTGTCTGTGGCGGGGGTGGTGTGCATTGCTTCCTCCAATGGCGGCACGACCTCGCAGGATCTGAAAACGGGTTTTCTGGTTGGCGCGACTCCGAAGTACCAGCAGTATGCCATCCTTGTCGGCACACTCACTTCGGCCCTGGTGATCGGCGGCACCATGCTCGCCCTCAACGCCGGCGGCACGCATTACACGAAGAAGGGTTTTCCGGAGGTCACCGTTAAGGTCCCTGACGACGCCCCACGCCAGAAGGTCGGTCAACCCTACGCAGGGCAAGATGAGAAGGAGTACCGCGCCGTCTACCTGGGTGAAGGCGATGTGCAAGGTGTTCCGCGCGGCTGGTATCTCGCTGATGAGCAGGGCCACGTAACCTACAAAATCGATGTGCCTATCAAGCGCGAGGCAAAGCGCATGGATAATGGAGAGGAAGCCCCGGAACCCTTCAAGGCACCGCAACCTCAGCTGTTCGCTCTGATCATCGAGGGCATTCTTGGTGGCAAACTTGAATGGGCCCTGGTCGTGACCGGCGTGCTGATTGCCGTCGTGATCGAGCTGATGGGCATCGGGGCCCTGCCCGTCGCGGTGGGGATGTATCTGGGTCTCGGCACGGCCACGCCGATCTTCTTTGGCGGGCTGCTGCGGTGGCTTACCGATCGTTGGCGCGGCGTATCGGCGTCGGAGGCGGAGACGGAAACCAGCCCTGGGGTGCTGCTCTCCAGCGGATATATCGCCGGCGGCACCCTGTGCGGCTTGCTCTACGGGTTCCTAGTCATGGGCTTACCGCGGTCGATCATCGATGCGCTGAAACTCGGCCAGTATTTCGGCAAAGATTATGTGGCCGGCGACTCGGTGGCGGCCAAGCTGATCGCCTTGGCGGCGTTCCTCTTCCTTGCGCTGGTCCTTATTCGGGTGGGCATGCAAAAGTCGCCGGATCAGGAAAGCGACCACAACGAATCGTCTTCTCTCGAACCATCCTAGGACCATGGTGTACTTTCACCAGGAGAACATCATGATGAAGACAGCGATTCTTTGGCTGACCCTGGGAGTGGCGGTGCTGTCTGCCGCTCCGGCAATAGCGGATGAAGGTATGTGGCTCTTCAATCACCCTCCCCGTAAGCTTCTCAAGGAAAAATATAACTTTGATGCCACCGACAAGTGGCTCGAACACGTTCAGAAATCGTCGGTCCGTTTCAACAGCGGCGGTTCCGGCTCGTTCGTTTCCGCGGATGGGTTGGTGATGACCAATCACCACATCGGCGCGGACTGCCTGCAGAAACTGGGCGATCAAGAGCACAATTACTACCGCGATGGGTTTCACGCCAAGACCCGCGCGGAGGAGAAACGCTGCGTGGACCTGGAGCTGAACGTCCTCATGAGCATCGAGGATGTGACCCAGCGCGTCAATGCCGCTGTCCAATCCAACATGAACGCGGAGCAGGCGTTCGCTGCCCGGCGGAAAATCATGGCCGAGATCGAAAAGGAATCGCTGGACAAGACCGGCCTGCGCAGCGATGTGGTCACGCTCTACCAGGGCGGCCAATACCACCTCTATCGCTTCAAGAGGTACACCGATGTCCGGCTCGTGTTTGCTCCCGAACAACAGATTGCGTTTTATGGCGGCGATCCCGACAATTTCGAGTATCCGCGCTACGATCTCGACGTGTGCTTCTTCCGCGTCTACGAGAATGGCAAGCCGGCCAAGATCGAGCACTACCTGACCTGGAGCCAGAGCGGGGCCACCGATGACGAGCTGGTATTCGTTTCGGGTCATCCGGGGCGAACCGATCGGCTCGATACCGTGGCGGAGCTCCAGTATCTTCGGGATGCCGGATTTCCCTACGTGCTTGAGCGGCTCTATCGGATGGAGGTCATGCTCACCGCCTACAGTGAGCGGAGCGATGAGAATGCCCGGCAAGCCAAGGAGCTGCTGTTTACCGTGAAAAATAGCCGGAAAGCTCGCGAAGGCGGCCTGGCAGGTTTGCTCGATCCCGCCCTCATGGCCCGGAAGGAAGCGGACGAGAAAGCCCTGCATTCTGCCGTGGTTGGCCGTGCGGATTTGAAGGAAGCGCTTTCGGCCTGGGATCGGATTGCCGGTGCGGAAAAAATCCGCGCGGAAATCAACCACAAGTTCACGGTGCTCGAAGGTGCCCGTGGCGGCCCGGCTGGCTTTGCCGGCACGTACTTCGAGATTGCCCGGACGCTGGTCCGCTCGGCCACGGAACGAGCCAAGCCTAATGGCGACCGCTTACGCGAATTCCGGGATTCTAACCGCGAATCGCTGGAGCTGGAATTATTCTCGGAGGAACCGATCTATGACAGCTTCGAACAAGCCCGGTTGGTGTCGTCGTTGACCTTTTTCATCAACGAGCTCGGCTACAGCAACGAACTGGTCCAAAAAGTGATGGCGGGCAAGTCACCCGAGGAACGCGCCGCCGAGCTGGTCAAGGGCACCCGCCTGAAGGATATTGCCCTGCGCAAGGCTCTCTATGAGGGCGGCGCGAAAGCGGTCGAGGCCTCGACCGATTCGATGATCGCCCTGGCCCGGCTGGTCGACCCCGCGGCCCGGGCCGTCCGTAAGATCGTGGAGGCCGATGTCGATGAAGTTAAGCGGCAAGCCTACG
>DATGIQ010000175.1:0-6955 GCA_035295665.1 Gemmataceae bacterium
TACCGGCCGCGCTCGTGGAGGTGGCGCCGCCGCCGGTTGTTCCGCCACCGCTGGCCTGGGCCCCGCCGGAAGTTGTGCCGCCGCCACTCAGCGCGCCTGTACTGGGTGTGGACGGAGAGGTCGTCGTTCCGGAAGATGCGGGGCCAGTCGTGGGGCTCGTCGAGCTGCTGGCAGCCGTAGTTCCGGCGGGCACCGCGGCCATGGAAGCGGCGGTCTGGAGCGGGTTGGTGATGCCCGAGCTGGGCAACCCACCGCCCTGGGACGGCACTGTTCCTCCAGCGGGTGCAACGGACTGGCTATTCTGCGCTTTGACGACGATGTCGGCGAACTGGACAGGTTCGCGGAGCCGGCCCAGCGTATCGATCGGGAGCTGGAACGCTTGGCTGCGGCGCATGGGCGCCTGGCCAACTTGCCCAAGGGCCGCCTCAATGTTCTGGGTGCGGACCGCGCTCGCCACGTCGAGGGCGGTCAGATTGCGTGAAGCGAGCTCTTGCGGATCGAGCCAGGCGCGGATGCTGTAATCGCGCTCGCCCAGAATATTGATATCCGAAACTCCATCCACGCGCAGCAGCTCATCCCGGACGTTGATCAGCACGAAGTTGCTCAGGTAGATATCATCGTAGCGGCCATCCGGTGAGGTGAAGTTGACCATCAGCAAGATATCGGGTGTCTTTTTGCGGATGGTAATCCCTTGCCGCTGGACCGCGGTCGGCAGCAGCGGCAGGGCCAGGGTAACGCGGTTCTGCACCATGACCAGGGCGGCGTCCAGGTTGGTACTGACATCGAACGTGCAGCTCAGCGAGTAGGAGCCGTCGTTGCCCGATTGCGAGGACATGTACAGCATGCCGGGGACGCCGGTGACCTGCTGTTCGATGGGGGCAGCGACCGTCTCGGCCACCACCTGGGCATTGGCACCGGGGTAACTGATGGCCACGACCACTCCGGGCGGCGTGATCCGCGGATACTGGGCAATGGGCAGATAGAAGAGCGCACCGCCGCCGATGAGCGTGATGGCTACGCTCAGCACGGTTGCAAAGATCGGGCGGTCGATGAAGAAGCGGGATAACATGGCCGAGAGTCCGTGGCCCGTAGTCCGTAGCAGACAACTATGAACTTTGGACAGCGGAATCGGTTGGCGGGGCCGGACCCAAGGTCGGCATGGGTGCGGGTTCCGGCTGGATAGGCATGTGCGGACGAACCTGGGGCAGCCCGCCGACAAGGACCCAATCATCCGCGTTCAGGCCCTGGGTGATTACGCGCAGACCGTCCTCCTGCAGGGCTCCGGTGGTGACACGGCGATACTGGATCTTGTGTTCGGCATCGACCACATAGACGAATTTCAGTCCCTGGTCAGAGCCGATGGCCCGGTCGATGACCAGCAGCGCCTGATGCGCTTGGCCGATCGGCAGCCGGACACGCACGAACATCCCCGGTGAGAGCAGCCGGGTACCGCCGGGAGGCTTCGGGTTCGAAAAGACGCCCCGCACGGTAATGCTGCCCGTGGCGGGATTGACTTGGTTGTTGACGAAATCGACGGTCCCGTGATGCGGGAAGCCATCCTCCCCCTGAAGCCCTATCAGGACCGGAAACTGCTGGTTCGGGGCGGGCTTGAGGGCACCCGCGTTCCTGGCCCTGCGAAGCCGCAATAGCGTTGGCTCGTCCATGTCGAAGTAAACGTGCACCGGATCGAGCGACACGACCGTGGTCAGCAGCGTTTGGTCCTGATTGACCAGGTTGCCGACGGTCAGGTAATACCGGCTGATTTGGCCATCGATGGGCGATGTGACCTTGGTGAATTCGAGGTTGAGCTTGTAGACCTCGACACTGGCCTCCGAGGCCTTGATGCGGGCCTGGGCCTCGTCCACGGCGGCCTTATCCTGATCGAGCTGTTGCTGGGGGACAGCGGACTTGGCGACGAGGGGTACATCGCGCTCATAGGTGACCTGTGCCAGTTTGTAGGAAGCCTGATTGAGCTCGACTTGGCTCTCGGCCTGGTCGAGTTGGGCCTTGTACGGGCGGGGGTCAATCTCGAACAGGAGATCCCCCTTCTTGACTTCCGATCCTTCCTTGAAGGGCATCTGCTTCAGGTAGCCGGTGACCCGCGGGCGAATATCCACGGACTCGATGGCCTCGGTCCGGCCGGTGAAGTCCACGTAATTGGTGACCTGGCGCTGGACCGGCTTGCTGACCGGCAACACCGGCGGCTCGGCGGGAGCCACCGGAGACGGGGAACGCTGGCAGCCACTGCTGGCCACCAATCCCAAGGCACTGATCAAAAGGACCATGCGAATGCAAACCACAGATCGTCTCCGGGCGAGCAGGAAGGCAATGGCATCCATGTCGAACCGCCGTCAATCTAGTGGGAAGTGGCAAAGTTGCCAGAGGAATTGGAATTCCCATTGCCATTCTCGATACCGAACTCCGAACCCTCCTGGAACGAGGCTCGACATCTTGATCGGGGACAATGAACACCCGTTTCCTGTGCGCCGGCGTGTGGGGCTGAATTCCATGCAGCCGTTCTCGGTTCTACTTGCCACCGTGCATGAATCGCGCGCGCAGTCTTGCAAACAACTCTGCCTTTGCACACGATATCGGCTCGCCGAAGTTCAGAAAGACCTTGAAGCCGGCTGCTCCGGCCTGGTCATAGAACTGAAAACTGAGCGTGGAGATTCCATCCATGTGTCCGGGCTTTTCCACGGCGAAGGCAGCCCCCAGCTCTTGCCATCGAAGGTGCATATCCAGGCTGGAAGTCTGCACATTAAAAAACGGCCCGGTCTTGCTAAAACTGCCGAATTGTCCTTCGACTTCTACCGTGGCAGAGCCGTTGGAGATAATAACGCGCACCATCCCCAAATCTTCGAAGCTGCGAATCAACTCTTCCCAGCGGGCGATATCCAGTTCTACAGCCCGGTCGGAGGGAAAGGCCCGGATGACTTCGACCTCGGGCACGCCTAATTCACAGGCCAGCTGGAGGGTCATCTTCCGAGGATTCGCTTCGACCGCCGCTCGAATGCGCTGGGGATCGCGGATGCCTTTCATGGTGTCCATGGTGTTATTCTATCTGAACAAGATCGACCTGCGACTTCGCTTCTCCGCGTTTAGAATTGGCTGGCCCGGCTCCTTTCCAGACCCATCGCGTTGCCGGCGAACGCGCTGCAGGTATTGCTTCCACGCTCGTAGTACTGGGTGGGATTGATTCCCTCCGGTCGGCAATCGAGAAATTGTGCTAGGGTTTAGCAAATTGCAATTGCGACAAATCGGGCCACAATGCACGGGAGTCCATCATGGGAATGCGCGTTCATGTACGAGCGGTACGGCCTACCGATATTCAGCGGCTCGAACAGGCTGAAGTCTACTCCAGCCTGGAACGAGGCCAGATGCCGTCGGTTCACCTGGAGAAAGCCTGGCACGGCCTGCACTTCCTTCTGACGGGCAGTGCCGGCGAAAGCGGTGTGCCCCTGGGGTTCCTGCTCGAAGGAGGTCAAGAAGTCGGGGAAGACGACGGCTACGGCGCGCCGCGTCTGTTTCAGCCAGGTGAAGTCCAGCAGATTAACGCGGCCCTGGCCCCGATCTCCGATGACAAGCTGTGGGGCCGTTTCGATGCAGAGCTAATGGAAGCGGAAAACATCTATCCGTGCATCTGGGACGAGGAGGAAGAAGAGCTGCGCGATGAATACCTGACGTATTTTCACGAGTTAAAGAAGGTAGTCGCGCAAGCGGCCGAAGGGGGGATGGGCCTGCTCGTGACGCTCAGCTGAGAAGCGGTCGGCGATACCCTCCAGGGAAATGAAAGGGTCGGGGAGCAGGGTCGCCAGTCCCCGCAAGCGGTGGATGGTCGTTGACGGTGTCGGTCGTCAGTCAATACCAGGGGTGGTACCGGTTCGGCGCTCCGGCCATACCCGCCAGGCGTAAGTCGGAACGGTTTCCGGTCCGCTGCGGGATGCGCCCTGTACGGAGCCTGCCAACACCCCGCGCCGATGCGGGCGTTGATCCAGCCAATTCATTCCTGCATAATGCCGTGTATTCTTACCGGTTCCAAGGCGAGCAGACAGCCGCGGTTCCTGAAGCGGACTTTGTTCCTTTTGAGCGGAGATAAACGTGATCGTTCGCGAGTCGATTCTGGACCTGGCCACGCCGACGGGGCCGATGCGGACGGCGGTGTTCGCTCCTGCCGCACCGAACGGCGCGGCGCGACGGGACGGCGGCCTCGTACTGTATTCGGAAATCTTCCAACTGACCGCGCCGGTCCGCCGCCTGGCCGTTCAGGTGGCTGGACTGGGCTACCTGGTGATGGCGCCGGAAGTCTACCACGCACACGAACCACCGGGCACCGTGCTTGGCTACGACGATGCCGGCAAGGCGCGGGGCAACGCGCTGAAACAAGAGCTGTCGCTCGCGGCCTTTGATGCCGACGCCCGGGTGCTATTCGCTGCGCTGCGGAATCACCCCGCGTGCAGTGGTCGCGTGGGTACGTTCGGCATCTGTCTGGGAGGGCATCTGGCGTTCCGTGCGGCCTTGCAAAAGGACGTGGCGGCCGCCGCCTGTTTCTATCCGACCGACCTGCACCGCGGCACGCTCGGCCTTGGTGGCGGCGCCGACACGTTGGCCCGCGCCGCGGAATTACAAGGCGAGCTGCTGCTTGTTTTCGGCCGGCAGGATCCCCATGTTCCGCGGGAAGGTCGGGATCACATCTACACCGCGCTGCACCAGGCGGGCACGTGCTTCACCTGGCACGAGTTCAACGCCGCGCATGCTTTCGTGCGCGACGAGGGGGAACGCTACGATCCCGCCGCGGCGCGGCTGGCCCTTTCCCTGGCGGCCGACCTGTTTAGCCGCTGCCTGTAGGCGAATGGGGTCGGGAACCGCCTATCGGATCCTTCTCGGCACAGGAGCCCCTGGCCCGTACTCCATAGTGGGCACCGGCGTCCCCCGTGTTCAAGGTCCCGCAAGGACGCAAGGAAGCGGCGGCGAGGTTCAAGGCTGACATCCGGGCTGCTGGCATCGACGATTGGGACGATTCGGGCCGCGTCGCCTGACCGGACTCAGTGCCGCGAAGCGATGAAGGCCACTGGAACGGATCCTACCGTCTTGGCGTCCTGCTTGGCGCTTGCGCGGCGATTTCCCGAGACGCTGGTAGGCGCAGATAGACGGTCCGGCGAAGCCGCGATAAAATCCCGAAGTAGTGAAACGGCTCCGATTTCCGCACTCAATCTGCCATGTGGAAGTGTTTGCACCTCTGGTGAGGGCCCTGGTCTTCAAAACCAGTGGGGGGTTTGAACAAAGCTCTCAGTGGGTTCGATTCCCATACACTTCCGTAAGTTGATTCGCGGCAAGTAGTTGGGACTCGCACGGAATGATGGATCTCCACCTGAGCAGGTGCACAGATCGTGTTCGAGGGCACTGTAGATCAGGCCGGGCAGGAGGTCGCTTCGCCCGACCATCCCATGCAACCGCGCGACTGTCTCGTTGTTCGCGCCAGCGGGCACGCCATCTTTAGATAGTAACCGGCAGCAGCCCGCCTTCTGGAACGGCCGGCGGAAATGCCAGGCGAGATGGAAGATGATGCGCCACCAATTATCGCTGTCCGGCAGTTGCAAATATTCGTGGACCGGCTTGGGTAGCTCTCCCAGTACATTATCCCGGTTTTGATGCGTCTGGGAAACCTCCATCAGCCCGGCGGACAAGCGGATCGTACGGTCAAACGGTACTTTGCCCTTTCACAGCACGGGCATTGCAAGCATTCTGGTCATCGAGGCAGCAGCCAACAAGTGATCGAGGCTCGAAGCTGACTGTGACCTGGTTCTCATGACCGTCGCGGTGAGGAGACCGATTAGCATCGCATCCGATCCGTGTCCGTGATGATGTAGGTTTCGGGGTTGGCGTTGGCTTGATCGATCACGTTGGTCGTATCGCCGGCGCCCGGTGCGTTGCCTACAACGGTTACGGGGGTGCGGATGGGGGCCAGCCCGTTGTCCATGTCGCCGATGTTGACCGTGTCGTTGCCACTTAGGTACACCGCAACGGGCGAGTTGGAGGTCGCGTGCACGTTTGCCGTGTCGTTGCCGAAAAGGGAGCCAACGTCCCTTGTTCATTGGAATCGATACGAAGCGAAAGATGGTCCGCTTCAGGGGACCTCATCGCTGATTCCCTCGGCTGCTGGGCTTTTGGGACACAGCCGACTCGAAGCGGAATTGTCTGATGTAATCGACAATCGCGGCCGGGATCTGCGTCAAGGGTAAGACCGCGCAGGCGGCCCGGAGGTCCGCGGCCGCCTTGGGCATGCCGTAGACCACGCAGCTGGCCTGATCCTGAGCGATTGTGTGCCAGCCGAGCTGTCGCAGTTGCAGCATGCCGTGGGCTCCGTCGCTTCCCATGCCCGTCAGTAAGACCGCGACGCCGGGCCGTGGCCAGGATGCTGCAAGGCTGTGAAAGAATACATCGACGGAAGGACGGTAGGGATAGTCCTGGGGATGGGCGGTGTAGACCAAGCGGTGGTCCGCGCCCAAGCTCAGATGATCGTCCGTCCCCGCCAAGAGAACCTCGCCTGCCTTCAATTTATCCCCGTTTCCGGCGAGCCTGATCGGAAGCGCACTGTAGCCATGCAGCCACAGAGCCAAGCCGGGCGCGAATTCCGCGGCGATATGCTGAATGATGACCACGCCGGCTGGGAAATCCGCCGGCAAGGCCTGCAAGATATGTGCAAGCGCTTGCGGGCCCCCCGTGGAGGCACCAAGAGCCAGCAGCATGGGGAGACCCGCGGTGGCTCCGGTTGGCGTGTTCCGTTCCGGAAGACACGGACGTGACAGACAAGCCGAGGCTCCGCCCGATAGGGTCCCAGCCTGGGCCTTTTGCTGGCGGGCCAACTTGGCGATACGCGCCAAGATCCCTTCGCCGTCCTTTACCGTACCGTCCGCAGCCAAGGTCGGCGTGTTCACTGCGTCGAGTCCGCCGTAAC
>DATGIQ010000176.1:0-5967 GCA_035295665.1 Gemmataceae bacterium
CGAATTCTTTCCGATCGATTTCTTCAGTGAGAATCTGATCCCCTGGACCATTCGAGACGTTCGTCGCTTCCATTACAAATTGCAGCCCCGGCGCATGGTCAATACAACCGAACTCCTCCAGCAGGCCGAGAACCTGCGCAACCGGGGGATCAGTATTCGTCCGCCGGACAACAATTCATCGCCACCACCGTAGCAGAGAAACGACGAAACGCATGCCGAGCGCGGACATATCCGACGCGTTCCTTCCTCTGATCATCCTTTGCTGCGGCGCTTGGCCTCGACCTCCGGATTCACCCAAGCGGGGAGTTTCTCGCCGGTCAGGCCGGCGATCAAATTATTGGCGCAGATTTCGGCCATGGAGTTGCGGGTCTGGACGGTGGCGCTGGCGATATGCGGGGCCACGATCACGTTTGGCAGTTTGAGCAACGGATCTGCGGCAGCCGGCGGCTCCGGATCGGTCACGTCCAGCCCGGCGGCGAAAATCGTCCCGGACTTCAGCGCTTCAACCAGTGCCTTGGAATCGATGATGGGTCCCCGTGCCGTGTTCACGAGCACGGCCGTCCGTTTCATCTTTCGGAAGCGCTCGGCATTGAACAGGCCGCGCGTCTGTTCATTCAGATCGGTGTGCACCGAAACGAAGTCGGAGTCGCGCAAAAGCGTATCCAGATCGACGAGCTTAGCCCCGAGTTCCTTCTCGGCTTTCTCATTGCGGTGCACATCGTGATAGAGCACGGTCATGTCCCAGCCGCCGCGGCAGCGCTTGGCTAGAGCGTAGCCGATGCGTCCCATGCCGAGGACGCCGAGCGTTCGGCCCGCTAGATCCTGGCCCAGATGGCCAAGCGGCTCCCAGGTCTTCCACTTTCCCGACAAGGTGTACGCATGCCCCTCCACAACCCGGCGCGCGGCCGCGATCAGGAGGCAAAACGCCATGTCCGCGGTGGCGTCGGTCAGTACGCCTGGAGTATTGCCCACCGCGATGCCCCGTTCGGTCGCCGCGACAATGTCGATATTATTGAACCCGACTGCGTAGTTGCTCACGACTTTGAGCCGGGGCGCAGCGTCCAGCAACGGGGCGTCGATCTTATCTGTGAGCAGGGCCACCAGGCCATCACACTGGGCAATCTTTTGACGCAGGACAGCATGCGGCGGCGGCAGCGGATCGGTCCAAACCTCGGCGTCGCACTGCGCCCGGATCCGGTCCATGCCTACCTGGGGGATCACGCGGGTCACGAACACTTTTGGCTTGACGGCCATGGCAAACCTCTCAGATCGGGGGATGAAGGTTTATTGCCGATTGTAAGAATTCAGCCGGCGGAAGCCACCGGGCAGCTTGCTAGGGAAGGATGCTTGGCGGAGGCGCATGGAGCGCGTGTGCGTTGGCGGTGTAGCCTGATCTCTGTCGCTGGGTCATCTACCCGACTCAATGAAGCGCTGTCCAGCCAGGTACACTTCCCGAACTTGCAGCTTGGAATCGAGCAGCAGCAGGTCCGCGCGCTTTCCCGGTGCGATGCTTCCGATCGCGCGCTCTTGGCCGATAATCCGCGCGGGAGTGAGCGTTGCCATGCGAATGACCTCGGGCAGGGGAACTCCGGTTAACGAATGAAAAGTGCGAACCGCATGATCCATGCCCATGACGCCGGAAGCCAGTGCGGAACCGTCGCGCAGAAGTCCCACGCCATCGCGACGCAAGATCGGCTCGCCGCCGTCGACGGGGCCGAACATGTATTCTCCATCCGGCATATCCAGGGCTCGGTTGCAATCGGTCACCAGCGCCAGCCGATCGGGTCCCTTGATCTTGTAGGCCAACAGCAGCAACTCCCGCTGCAAGTGCTTGCCGTCGGCGATGACTTCGGTGGTCAGGTCATCGAAAAAGAGCGTGGCTTCCATGAGCCCGCCACGCATCGGATAAGCCTGGCTTTGCCGGAGACGGGCACGGTCGGACATGGCACAGAACAGGTGATCGACATGGCGGACGCCCCACTGCACGGCCGCTTGGACCTGCTCAAAAGTGGCGAACGAATGGCCGGCGTTGCAGCGGATCGTATGGGCTCGGCAGGCGCGGACAAACGCCTCGGCCCCGGGCAGTTCCGGGGCCACCGTTGCGGTGGCGATGCAATCGGCATAGTTGAGATATGCGTCATACTCTTCCGGAACGGGCGGTCGCACTGGAAGAGCCGGATGACAGCCACGGGCTTCCCGCGCAAAGTAGGGGCCGTAAAAATGGGCCCCGAGAATCCGCGCTCCCTGTGTTCCCCTCTGCTTCAGCCGGCGGCACAGTTCCAGAAGCGCCAGGTGCTGCTCGTGGCGAGCCACTGTCGTCGTGGGCAGCAAACTGGTAGTTCCGTGCCGTGCATGGGCCATGCAAATGGTCTGGAAGGCAGCTTCGGTGCCATCCATGAAGTCGGCCCCGCCACCGCCGTGGACGTGGAGGTCTACGTAGCCGGGGACGAGATACCCACCTGCCAAATCGATGGCATTTCCTGAGGCCCCGCCTGCCGGAGCCGGTGAAGAATGCACCGCGACAATCCGACCCTTATCCACTTCGACTTGGCCGTCGAGGAGCAGGCGGTCTTCAAGGACGATGGTTCCACCGTGGAAGAGCATGAGTCTCCTCTTGGTCGTTGGCGGTCCGGCGCGCAGGAACACGCCATCACACAACTAGCAGATACCGCTACGGCATTCAACGCGGTAAGTGCGGGATACAAATATTCACGACGTGGTAATTCCACTTTAGACTCAAAGCTCTGCTTGACAACTCAAGCTCGGCCATTTACGGTATCCAGTGTCCCCAGTGAATCCCCACCCATGTCGCTTGGCGTCTCACCCCACGAGCAAGCGACAGCCTGAGAGAACCATTTTCAACGTTGAAAGGCACTCCCGCCATGTTAACGATTTTCGGCCAAGAGAGCCGGTATTGTGACGGCATATCCCGGCGAAGCTTTCTCAAGGTCGGTGCGTTGGGAATCGGAGCCGGCGGATTCCTGTTGCCGGACCTCTACCGGGTCGAGGCGCGCGCGGGGCGTGCCTCTGGACACAAATCCGTCATCAATATCTTCCTGGCGGGTGGCCCACCGCACCAGGACATGTGGGACCTCAAACCCGATGCTCCCTCGGAAATTCGTGGCGAGTTCACCCCGATTGCCACCCGAGTACCGGGTGTACAGATCTGCGAAGTCTTTCCACAGATCGCAGCGATGATGGATAAGTTTGTGGCCATTCGATCGGTGGTCGGAGCTACCGGCGGGCACGATGCGTTGCAATGCACGTCTGGCTGGACCAAGAAATCGTTGGCTTCGGTAGGCGGCCGCCCAAGTATCGGTTCGGTCCTGGCCAGGCTGCAAGGACCAGTGGATCCTGCGGTCCCGCCGTTCGTTGGGCTGGCAGCTCCCACCAAGCATATGCCGTGGTCCGATGAAGGAAAACCAGGCTTCCTGGGGCCGGCCTACGCCGCGTTCAAGCCGGACGGCCCGGGACTACACAACCTCACGTTGAACGGCATCACCGTGGAACGGCTCTCAGATCGACGCCGCTTGCTGGCCAGCTTCGATACTCTCCGCCGCGACATCGATGCCAGCGGTGCCATGACGGGAATGGATGCGAGCACCGAGCGCGCCCTGGGAGTGTTGACCTCCAGCAGACTTCTCGAAGCCCTCGACCTGAGCCGGGAAGATCCGCAGGTCCGCGCGCGCTACGGGGATGGAAAGCCTTACCAGTATCAATACGATGGGGCACCTACTGTCAACGATCAACTCTTGTTGGCCCGCCGGTTGGTCGAGGCCGGGGTGCGCTGCGTTACCTTGAGCTATGGCCGTTGGGACAGCCATTCCAAGAATTTCGACCTTGTCCGGGATCACGGCTCCAAGCTAGACCAGGGGCTCAGCGCACTCGTGGAAGACCTGGACCGGCGCGGCATACTGGAGGACGTTACCGTCATTGCCTGGGGCGAGTTTGGCCGGACCCCGCGGATCAACAAGAGTGCCGGCCGGGATCATTGGCCGCAGGTCAGCTGCGCCCTGCTGGCAGGCGGCGGCATGCGCACTGGCCAGGCGATCGGGGCTACGAATCGGCTCGGGGAATACGCGAAGGAACGGCCGGTTCATTTCCAGGAAATCATGGCGACGCTCTATCACAATCTCGGCATCGACCCGGCCACGGCCACCATCGTCGATCCAACCGGTCGGCCGCAGCATCTGGTGGAATACTCCACCCTTCGCGAGTTGGTGTAGTTCTCCGTTTCGACCGGATCAGCGTAGTTTGGATCACGGTTCACAACCAGTCAGAGCGCGTCTCGGAAACCATTTCCTACAGGGGTGTAATCCCCAGGGCAATCGGCCAGGTGGTCCTCTTCCACCGTTGATGCGCCCGCTCTTCTTGGCTGTTCGTCTCCAATTTTGTTGGCCACCGGGACGCCAAAAACCGTATTCCCTCCTGGATCGCGGCAGACAGGCTCTACGGTCCGGTCCCAACCTGGGGCCAGACCCGTCACAGGAACTCGTTTTCTTCCTGGAGAGATTTATGGCGCTCCTCCTCCGTACTCGATGGTTAAGTCCGTTGTCCCTGTTCGTTCGCCGAAGACGGCACCCGGTGCCGCGTGCCCACCGTCTTCGCTATCGGCCTCGGCTGGATCTCCTCGAACCGCGGCTGGCACCGGCAACGTTTACCGTCAATGATCCGGGCACTGATGATCTCGCCAATCCCCAAGATCACACGGCACAGACGCGCAATCAGACCATCACCTTGATCTCCGCTCTGGAGCAGAACGAATACGACAGCGGGGGAGACGTAATCCAATTCATCGGCCCCATGACGATCCGCGTCACGGATTTTACAGGGCTTGGAGATCCAGCGGTGCCGATCACAATTGTCGGCCTCAAGCAGGGCAACGACCCAGGCGTCACCATTGACCATACTTCGGGAGGCGATCAAGAGCTGATCATCGGCGGAGGCAGCTCCGTCTCCGATCTCAACTTGATGAACATGGGATTATGGGCGTACGGGGATGGGTGCACGATCGAGGACGTTTACAGCATCGGTGGTCGAGAGGGTTTCTCATTCGAATCGAACACCACGCTGGACCATTGTGTCGTTTCCGGCAAGACATTCGGCGTAATCAATCCCCACGAGAAGGATCCCGCCGTCCGTATTGGCAGCGGCTGTACGGTTCAGAACTGCTTCATCGGCACGACTCCCGACGGAACAGGCTTGCTGGGCAATGCCAACGCCGATGGCCTGGAAGTGTGGGGCTCCAATAACACCATTACGCACAACGTCATTGCCGGCAGCCAATTTGATGGCCTGGACCTTTACGGCGATAACAACCAGGTACAGGGTAACCGCATCGGCACCGATGTCACCGGCACGGTTGCCCTGGGCAATGGCTGGGCCGGTATCTCGGTCAGTGGCAGTCACAATCTGATCGGCGGAAGTGGTGGTAAGGGGAACATCATCTCCGGGAATACCTTTCCCGTGCGCGCCGTCTCGTGGGGAGACGGCGTCGACATTAACCGCGGAGTCGGCAACATCATCCAGGGAAACTATATCGGCACTGATGCCTCCGGCACGCAGCCGCTCGGCAACAGCGACGATGGGATCGTCGATTACGGCAGCGGCACCATCATCGGCGGTCTCGGCGCGGGCAATGTCATTTCGGGGAATGGCGGCAATGGCATCGCACTCATTGACGCAACTGGCACGATCATCCAGGGCAACTACATCGGCACCGACATCAACGGCACAAATCCGCTTGGCAATGGTGGGGTGGGCGTGAGTATTTCTGCTGGCCCAAACAACGTGATCGGGGCCCCGATTGCCGGTGCCGGCAACCTCATCGACTGCAATGGAAGGGCCGGCATCTTCCTGGGGATTGGCAGCAACAGCGTGATCGTCCAGGGCAACTACATCGGCACCAACCCGGCAGGAGCCGACCTGGCCAATCAGGGAAGCAGCATAACGATCAACGGCTCCTCG
>DATGIQ010000177.1:0-8315 GCA_035295665.1 Gemmataceae bacterium
CGCACGGAAACAAAGCACGGTTCGGCTACCCAGGCAAGCGATCCGGCTGCTTCTGCGGACCACGTTGCCGCCCGGCCATCCGCTGCTCCACCTGGCACATCAGATAACGCAGCCGAAAAAGCGCCATCCCACCGTCTGCGAAAATGGTTGATCCTTGCAGTCGTCGCGGCCGGCTTGGCGGTTGGGGTGTGGTTCCTGATTCCCTGGGTCGTGACCGCGCTCAACACCATTTCTACCGACGATGCTTACGTCAACGGCCACGTAACCTTCGTCGCTCCCCGAGTGGCAGGGCAAGTGGCCAGCGTCTTGGTTGACGACAACTATCGGGTAAGAAAAGGAGATCTGTTGGTCCGACTCGATAAAGAACCGTATCAGGTTCAGGTCGCAATCAAGAAAGCTGCTGTGGACGTGGCCGAAACGGACTTGGCGGCGGCCCAGGCTCAGGTACGCGGCCAGGTGGCCCAGGCGCGTGCCAATCGCTTCAAGCTCGAACACGCCATCGAGGACGTGAATAACCAGATCGCTAATCTTCGCGCCAGTGTGGCGACTCTGGAGAGCCGGAGGGCAACCCTGCAACTGGCCCAGGCCAATCTCAAACGCGGCGAAGCACTCGCGCCCAGCGGGGGCATCAGCAAGGAAGATCTCGACCAGCGCCGCCAGAACGTAAAGATCGATCAGGCGGCCGTCGATCAGGCGCTCCAGGCGGTCTATGCCATTCGCGTCAGCCTGGGGCTTCCCGCACAGCCGGCTGAAGGGAATAATTTGAGCGAAGTCCCGCCCGACCTCGACCAGAACTTTTCGGCTGTCCGTCAGGCGCTGGGAGAATTGATCCAGAGCGCGGCTCTGTTCGGTTACATGCCAACCTCGTGGACTGCGACCCCGAAACAGGCCATCCAGGATTTCTACAAGCAAGACCCTGAGGGGAACCTCAATCGCATTTATGCCCATATCATTCCACAGGCGCCTGCCATCAAGCAGGCAGAGGCGAAAGTTCTCCAGGCCCGGCGTGATCTCGATCAGGCTGAGCTGAACCTTCGCTACTGTGACATCGTCAGTGAGATTGATGGTGTGGTCACCCGCCGCAATGTCAACCCCGGCAACAACGTCTCCGTAGGGCAAAGCCTCATGGCGGTCCGCTCGATCACGGAAATTTGGATCGATGCCAACTTCAAGGAGACCCAGCTGGCGGAATTGCGCATCGGTCAGCGCGTGCGCTGCGAGGTAGATATGTACGGCAGCCACAAGGAATTCGAGGGCCGCATCACTGGATTCACCATGGGGACCGGACAAACGCTCGCCCTGCTGCCACCGCAGAACGCTACCGGCAACTTCGTCAAGATCGTCCAGCGGCTGCCGGTGCGCATCGAACTGACGAACTACAATCCCGACAAGGATCCGTTGTTTGTCGGCCTTTCAGTCACGCCCTACGTGTACTACAAGGAACTGCCTGCGGGGCCGCACGCCGGGGATATCCTGCAACCCCTGACTCCCCCTCCGAAGGAGCCCGCAGACCCCAAACCCTAGGGGTGGTGAGGGGTGAGTGGGACTTCGTTGCCTACGCTCTGTGCCTGAACCGAATGGATCATGAGTAGTGCCGCACTCGCTCCTGCTGCCGTCAGCCGGCCGGCGATCAGCCCCTGGGTCGTCGCCGTCGCCGTGGTCATCCCCACATTCATGGAGGTGCTGGACACCACCATCGCCAACGTTGCGTTGCGTTACATTGCTGGCGGCCTGTCGGCGGCGGTCATCGACGCCGAGTGGGTCCTGACGAGTTATCTGGCCGCCAACGCCACCATCCTGCCGATCTCCGGTTGGATCTCCGCTCGCCTGGGCCGCCGCAACTATTTCCTGCTGTCCATCGCCCTCTTCACCCTCGCCTCGGGGCTATGTGGCATGGCCACCAGCCTGGGGCAGATCATCTTCTTCCGGGTGCTCCAGGGGCTGGCCGGCGGCGGTCTTCAGCCATCCAGCCAGGGCGTGTTGCTCGATGCGTTCCCGCCCGAGAAGCAGGGGGCCGCCCAGACGATGTTCGGCGTCGCAGCCCTGCTGGCGCCGGTGGTCGGCCCAACGCTGGGCGGTTATCTCACGGTCACCTACAACTGGCGCTGGATCTTCTACATCAACCTTCCGGTCGGCGCCTTGGCCTTGCTGATGTGCTATTTCCTTGTCGATGACCCGGATTATCTGAAGCAGGAGCGAGCGAAACTGCTTCGTCAGCCGCTGAACTTCGACACCATCGGCTTGGGGCTGCTCGCCCTGGTCATGTCCTGCTGGGAAATCATGCTCAGCAAGGGGCAGGAGTGGGATTGGCTGGGCGATCCCTTCGGGCGCGTGCAGACGCTCCTCACCCTGTTCATATTGGGCCTGGGATTCCTCATCTTCCGGGAGATGCGAATCCACAACCCGGTGGTTAACTTCCGGCCACTGGGCGAACGCAATCTGGCGGCGTCTTGTCTCATCGTCTTCTGTGCCTACGGTGTACTCTACGGCGCCAGCACGTCCCTGCCGGGCCTGCTCCAGTCCCTGTTCGGCTACGATGCCTACGCCTCGGGGCTGGTGCAATCGCCCTCCGGCCTTTTCTCCATCCTGATGATGCTGGTGGTTGGTACGTTTCTCGGCCGGGGCGCTGACGCCCGCTGGTTGGTCGCCGGCGGCCTACTCGTCATGGCGGCTGGGTGCTACTGGATGGCCCTGATGAACCTCTCCATCAGTCCGTGGCAGGTGGTCTGGCCGCGCGTGGTGATGATCGCCGGCCTGTCGATGATCTTCGCCCCGCTCAACGTGGCGGCTTTCAGGTACACTCCCAGGCATTTGCGCGGGGCCGCGGTCGGCCTGTTCGCCCTGCTGCGCAATGAGGGCGGCAGCGTCGGCACGTCGATAGCCCAGACCATGCAGGAACGGCGCGAGCAGTTCCACACCTCGCGCGTGGGCGAATTCATCGACCCGCTCAACCCATACGTCCAAACCTTTCTGGAACAATCCCAGGCGTTCTTCTTTCAGCAAACCGGCGACCCGGCCGGATCCCGGGAGATGGCCGTGCAAGCGCTGGAGGATCTCCGTCAGCAGCAGGCGACATCGCTGGCCTACTTCGATGTCTTTTGGCTATGCGCTGCCTTGGGAGTGGCACTGGTTCTGTTGATCCCCCTCATGAAGCGCTCGGTGGCCGAGAAAGGCGCCCATGTCGGGGCGGAGTAGACCCCGAAAGAATGAATCCGCTCGCTGACCTTGCGCTGCCTTGATTCTTTCGCCATTCCGCCATTGCCGCCTGCTTTTCCTGAAGCCCTTGTCCGAGCCTGCCGATCATTCCTGAAGCGCGGATTATGCTTGATGTATGAAAAACGCTCTCCCCGGCGGCTGCAAACGATTTCACGGGCACGATCGATGAGACAACGAATGTACGACGAGTGTCATTCCCCGCGGCGGTCCGGCACTCGCCTGCTCCGTTGGCTGGCGCAGGCCGGCCTGGCCAGTGCTGTCTTGGTCAGTGGCGGGTGTGTCACGACGGGGCCCTTGCAGTGGATACGCAACGGCTTCAAGGTCGGGCCAAATTATTGCCGGCCGCCGGTGCCCGTGGCCGAGGAATGGATCGAAGCCAAGGACTCCAAGGTTCAGAGCCGTCCCATGCAAGATTGGTGGCAGCTCTTCAACGATGCAACGCTCAATTCCCTGATCCAGACGGCTTACGAGCAGAATGTAACGCTGCGGGTCGCAGGGACTCGGGTCCTGGAAGCGCGCGCCCAGCAGGCGATTGCCGTGGGTTCGATCTTCCCCCAGACCCAACAGGCAACCGGGCAATACAGCCGGGTCGCTCTCAGCCACACCACCTTCAATAACCCGGCGCAGCTTGCTGCGTTGTCTCCCACGCCTGCCCCGCCGGGCGCCCTTATTGGCAATTACACCTCGGACTGGTCTGGCGGCTTCAACTTGAGTTGGGAGCTGGATTTCTGGGGTCGTTTCCGACGGAATATTGAGTCGGCCAACGCTAACCTGGATGCTTCCGTCGAGAACTATGATGACGCCCTGGTGACCCTGCTGGCCGACGTCGCAACGAACTACGTGCAATATCGGGTCGCCCAGCAGCGAATCAAGATTGCCCGCGCCAATGTCAAGATACAGCAAGACATCCTTGCCCTCGTCGAGGAGCAATTCCAGGTCGGCATCAACAAGGTAACTCAGCTCGACGTGGCGCAGGCCCGGACGGCCCTGGCGCAGACCCGCTCGACCATCCCAGCCCTGGAGATCGCGCTCGGACAGGCGAATGATACGCTGTGTATTTTACTCGGCATCCCCCCGCGTGACTTGGGGCCGGAACTGGGCTCCGGGCCGGACCTCGACACAGGTCCGATCCCGAATATGCCGACCTGGGTCGCCGCCGGTGTGCCGGCGGACTTGCTGCGCCGCCGCCCCGACGTGCGCAGTGCCGAACGCCAGGTAGCCGCCCAGAGTGCCCAGATCGGCGTGGCCGAAGCAGACCTCTACCCCGCCATTTTCATCAACGGCACGCTGGGTTACGAGGCAAGCGATCTTTCCAAGCTGTTCGAGTCGCGGAGCTTCATGGGCACGATTACTCCGAATTTCAAATGGAACATCCTGAACTATGGCCGAATTGCCAACAACGTGCGCCTGCAGGAAGCGCGCACGCAGGAACTGATCGCAACATATCAGAACAGGGTCCTGACGGCGGCCCGAGAAGCGCAAACGGCCCTGCGGAGCTTCTTGCGGTCACAAGAGCAGGCGGCGGAGCTTGCCCGCAGCGTCCAGGCGGCTGCGGCAGCAACGCAGATTGGCGTGAGACAGTACAAAGCCGGCACCGTCCCCTTCAACACTGTCTTCAATCTAGAAACCACGCAGGTGCAGCAGGAAGACAACCTTGCGGTTGCGCAAGGGAACATTGCCTTCAACCTGATTGCAGTCTATCGGGCTCTGGGCGGCGGCTGGGAATTCCGTCTTCATGAGAATTGCGCTGCTTCGCCGAGGATGGATGCACCGGGACCTACAGAAGTCCCACTTGCATCGGGGCCGGAGCAACTACCGGCGCCGACTGCCACGGAGCCCAAGTAAACCGGCGGCGAGGGAGAATGAACCCGATGAGAAACCATGTAGGGATCGCGATCCTGGTTGCCGTGCTGATCGCGGGCAGCCGGGGACTGCGCGCCCAAACTCCGTGCTGTGAACCATCCCAGGACGGATTCCTCCAGCGTCTGGGTCCCGTCGGTGGTTGGCACCCCTATGGCGGCGGCCTGCTGCGCTGGTGGCCTCGGTGTTGTTTCCGTTGCGGCGGTGGGCCGGACGATTACTGTCGCAAGCCTCTTCCCAAAGTCTGCTGGCCCCCCTACCCGCCCTCCTACGTCTGGGGGCCGCAGGGTGCGGGAGCTGGCCCGAACGGTACTGCGGCCGTACCCGTCGTTCGTGATTCCTTGCCGGTCCACGAGTAGTAGTTCTCTGGTCAGTGACGGCCCCGACAGAATGCAGCTTGGCCGCTGCCACATCAGAGCACCGATCACCCGGTGACGTCGGGGGCCAAGGATTGCGAGCGCCACCGCGGGCCCGTTACATATAACAGCCCAGGGTCATTTCAACCGTGGCGGTGCGCGTTTCTGGCCGTGGGCCACTCATGCCTTGGCCCAGATGGGTTCGCGTAGCTCACCTCCCAGGAGCCCTACGAGTGGATGGCGAGCCGCGAGGAATTTCCATTCACCACGCAGAAGGAAGGATTCATGGCACCGACAACCATCGAAGCTAAACGAAAAACTGCAGATGGCAGCAAGGCCGCGTCGGCAGGTCCGCTCTCTGCCGAAGAGTTGCACAAGCTGCACGCCTACTGGCGGGCTGCGAACTACCTGTCCGTCGGCCAGATTTACCTCATGGACAACCCGCTGCTAAAAGAACCGTTGCAGCTCAAACACATCAAACCGCGTTTGCTCGGCCACTGGGGAACCACTTCCGGTCAGAACTTCCTCTACGTTCACCTGAACCGCGTCATCAAGCAGCATGACCTGAACATGTTCTATATCTCCGGCCCTGGGCACGGAGGGCCGGCGCTGGTGGCCAACGCTTACCTGGAAGGCACCTATAGCGAGGTTTACCCGAACATCGGCCAGGATGAGGCCGGCCTGAAACGGCTCTTCACTCAGTTCTCGTTCCCCGGCGGCATCCCGAGCCACGTTGCCCCGGAAACTCCTGGCTCGATCCATGAAGGCGGTGAGCTGGGCTACGCGCTGTCCCATGCCTACGGTGCGGCGTTCGATAACCCCGACCTGATCGTCGTCTGTGTCATTGGGGATGGCGAGGCCGAGACAGGGCCGCTCGCCACCGGCTGGCACGGCAATAAGTTCCTCAACCCCGTCCGCGATGGCTGCGTACTGCCGATTCTGCATCTGAATGGGTACAAGATCGCCAATCCCACGGTGTTGGCCCGCATCAGCCATGAGGAGCTGGATGCCTTGATGCGCGGCTACGGCTACACACCCCATTTTGTCGAGGGAGACGATCCAGCCACGATGCACCAACTCCTGGCTCAGACCCTCGACCTCATCCTTGGCGAGATCAAAACGATTCAAGCGGACGCCCGGAAGAACGGCTTCACGAAGCGCCCCTTCTGGCCCATGATCGTGTTCCGTAGTCCGAAGGGCTGGACCGGTCCGAAGGAGGTCGATGGCCAAAAGACAGAGGGTTACTGGCGATCGCACCAGGTGCCGATGGCCGACATGTCCAAGCCCGGCCACGTGCAGATTCTCGAAACCTGGATGAAGAGCTACAAGCCGGAAGAGCTGTTTGACCAGACGGGCCGGCTTGTCCCGGAGCTGGCCGAGCTGCCCCCCAAGGGCGAAAAACGCATGAGCGCTAATCCGCACACCAACGGCGGTTTGCTGCTCAAGGATCTCAAGATGCCTGACTTTCGGGATTACGCCGTGGATGTGCCCGCACCGGGGGCAACGGACGCGGAATCGACACGGATCATGGGCAAATTTCTCCGCGATGTCATGAAGAAGAACTTGGAGAGCAAGAACTTCCGCCTGGTCAGCCCGGATGAGAACAACTCGAACCGCTGGCAGGACGTACTGGATGTCACCAACCGCGCCTGGGTTGCCGAGACGCTGCCCTACGATGATCATCTGAATCCCGACGGCCGGGTGATGGAAATCCTCAGCGAGCATCAATGCCAAGGTTGGCTGGAGGGCTATCTGCTGACGGGCCGGCACGGCTTCTTTTCGTGCTATGAGGCGTTCATCCACATTGTCGATTCGATGTTCAACCAGCACGCCAAGTGGTTGAAAGTGACCCGGCACATCCCCTGGCGGCGGCCCATCGCTTCGCTGAACTACCTGCTCTCCTCGCTGGTGTGGCGCCAGGACCACAACGGCTTTAGCCATCAGGATCCCGGCTTCATCGATCATATCGTGAACAAGAAGGCGGAAGTCATCCGCGTGTACCTGCCGCCGGACGCCAACACGCTTCTGAGCGTGACCGATCACTGTTTGCGTAGTCGTAATTACGTCAATCTCGTCGTGGCCGGTAAGCAGCCCGCACCGCAATGGCTGACCATGGACCAGGCGATCAAGCACTGCATGGCCGGCATCAGCATCTGGGACTGGGCCAGCAACGACAAAGGGGGCGACCCGGATGTCGTTATGGCTTGCTGCGGTGATGTGCCCACGCTGGAAACTCTCGCCGCCGTGGAATTGCTTCGCAAGCATCTCCCCGAACTGAAAGTGCGCGTCCTCAACGTGGTGGACCTAATGAAATTGCAGCCGTCGAGCGAACATCCGCATGGGCTGAGCGATGCAGACTTCGATAGCCTGTTCACCAAGAACAAGCCGGTCATGTTCGCGTTCCACGGCTACCCGTGGTTGATCCACCGCTTGACCTACCGCCGCACCAACCACAAAAACCTGCATGTGCGTGGCTACAAGGAAGAGGGCACAACCACGACACCGTTCGACATGGTGGTGCTCAATGACCTGGACCGCTTTCACCTGGTCATGGACGTGATTGACCGGCTGCCCCAACTGAGCGTTCGGGGAGCCTATCTCAAGCAGGCACTGCGGGACAAGCTCATCGACCACAAGCACTATGTCACCAAGCACGGCGATGATATGCCGGAAATCGCCGGCTGGCGGTGGGGTAAGAAGGAGCAAGCCCGTATGCGAACTATCTCGACCGAAGGAGATAATGTTTAATACTACTCCGTTAAATCAGTAGTGGGGTTGATCTTGGTGAGCGGCAATAGGGACAATCGGGTCGGGCCAGAGGTGCCAACAGCTGCTGCAAGCCCCGCCGGATCGCAGGCAGCGTCAGGCCGGTATCTTTTTTTT
>DATGIQ010000178.1:0-9551 GCA_035295665.1 Gemmataceae bacterium
TGTCACCCTCTCTTTGTTTTGCCAGGGCGTTCCCAACGCTCACGAACACTCCTTCCCAGTCCCCTGCTTCCTTCTGGCGAAAGAGCCGCATGGTCGGATACCAGGGACTGTCCGCCCGCCCCCGCAGCCAGCGCCAATCCGGTGCAAACGGCAGGAGCAGCCAAACCGGATGCCCCAGGGCTCCTGCCAAATGGCCAACGGCGCTGTCCACGCTGATGACCAGGTCAAGAGATGCCATCACCGCCGCGACATCCGCAAAAGAAGCAGGGTCAAATCGGCTGCCCAGATCGACCACAGAGAAACGATCATCGATGCTCCGGAGCTGCTCCGCCCCCGGCCCCACCTGGAGGCTCAACAGCTGCACTCCCGGCAGCCGGGCCAGCGGCTCGAAGTGCGCCAGCGGAAGCGAGCGGTGCCGGTCCCGCTTGTGCTTGGAGTTACCTTGCCAGGCGATGCCGATGCGGAAGGTTCGCCGGGCTTCTGCGGAGAGAAGGGATTCGATCTCTCTGCACCAGCGCTGCACCGCCTCGGGGTCCGCCCAGAGGTAAGGCACCTCCGCCGGGATCGTCGCCAGGGTGGTCTCGAAGATCGCCGGCAGATTGAGCAGCGGCGCATGCACGTCAAAGTCCGGCAGCGCCGTACCCTGTTCTACCAGACCGTCAATTCCCGCAGCGCTGGCCAGGAGAGGGAGCAGCGCGGGCTGCGCCATCACCAGCACTCTGCCCTCCCGCTGCTGCACCAGCGGTGCGTAGCGGATGAATTGCAGCGTGTCGCCCAGCGCCTGCTCGGCGTGGAGGAGGATGGTCCGCCCCTGCAGCGGGCTGCCGTTCCAGACGGGTTGGCGAAAGCCTGGCGTGGGGAATCCCTGGCACCGCCAACGCCACTCATACTCCGGCCAACCTCGCTCGAAATCGCCCAGCAGGAGCCAAAGCAAAGCCCGATTCAGATGGGCTTCGGCATAATCGGGCTTGAGCCGAAGTGCTTCGTCGTAGTAACGGGCTGCGTCCGCGCACTCACCCGACTCGACGAGGGCTAGGCCCAGGTTGTTGTAAGCCACTGCGTAGTCCGGTTTCAGCCGCACGGC
This sequence comes from Gemmataceae bacterium, assembly GCA_035295665.1. Lineage (GTDB taxonomy): Bacteria > Planctomycetota > Planctomycetia > Gemmatales > Gemmataceae > DATGIQ01. The sequence goes on from DATGIQ010000178.1 coordinate 1,085, forward strand.
ATCGCGATAATGGGCGATCGCTTCGGGAAGCTGTCCCTGGTCGTTCAGCGCGTTCCCCAGGTTGTTGTGGGCCTCGGCATAGTCGGGCCGAAGGGCCAGCGCCGACCGGCAGTGGGCCGCGGCCTCTTCGTACCGTCCCAGACTGGTCAGGGCCGCGCCCATGTTGTTGTGCGCCACCGGGAAGCGGGGGTTCAAACGCAAGGCCCGCTCATAGCTGGCCACGGCGGCCTCATGACGACCCTGGAGGTAAAACACATTGCCCAGGTCACTGTGGGCCACGGCGTATTCGGGGTTCAGCCGTAATGCCTGCTCGAATTTCGCAATCGCTTCCTCCAGCTTCCCGTGCTGGGCCCACTGGATCCCCTGCCGGTAAGCGTGCACGGCTTCATCGGGGATTGGTGCTCTTGCAGCGGCTTCTTGCCGAAGACTGGTCATCCGGAAAGCGGTTGGGTTGACGGGCGAAGGAAGTTCACGCGGATGACAATAGAGATTCAGCGAGATGATCCTGCCAAAAACATTTTGCGGATTGCGGAAGAAGTTTTCCATGTTGTACAGGGGTGGTCGGTGGACGTACAGCTCGAATCCCAGGCGTTCAAGAAACGCACGCAGCTCCGCGGACCGGTCCATCCGGTCATCCTCGACGTACAGGATCGGCCGCAGCCGGCGAATCGTCTCCACCGCACCGGCCAGGACCTTTTTTTCCATGCCTTCGACGTCGATCTTCATGAAATGGCAAGCGTCCAAGCGGAGGTCATCCACGGTGAGGATCGGCACGGTATACGTTTTGCGAAGATGGCTGAAATCATGATCCAGCTCGACGCCTCCGAAATTAAGCTCCGCCTGATGATCCAGATCCGGAACCGTCAGCGTCCCGGCCGTCTCACCCACGGCGGCCTGGTGACAGATCACGTTCCCCAAGTTATTGAGGACCACATTGGCACACAGGGTGTAATAGGTCATCCGTTGCGGCTCGAAAGCCAGGACCCGCCCGCTGGGTCCGACCAGTTGAGCCAGCGGGATCGTGTGGGCGCCGATGTTGGCCCCGATATCCAGAACGACCTGACCGGGCTTGATCAACAGCCGAAAGAGGTCAATCTCCCCTTCCGAGAATTCGCCATAGAGATCAAACGATCGGCCGACGTACACATCGTTGGTCTGAAAGACCATATCGCCATGGCGGCACTTCTTGACTATGTTCATGGTTCGGCCTCGTCTGTGCGCGGTGTTGCATCCGCGGTTTATCTTAAGGCCAGTATGGGATCGGTACAATTACGTGTCCGGTCCGCGGGGAGACATGCGGGCTCGGTTTAGCCCTGTGCGAAAATTGTCGGGACGATAAAACGGCGGTCACCGCAGGGACGCCGCTCGGAACTCATCGGGTAGGTCATCATAGGCGACGGCCCGCCGGATGGCGGAGCCGGAAGGCGCTTGGCTGGCCCTGACATCACCATCGTAATAAAAAACGACGGCCTGTGCCACCCGTCCATCCGTGTGGTACTCGATATGGGCGTCTTGCTGTTCGCTTCCGCAAGATCCTACGTAGTGGGTATCGCTGAGCTTCCGCGCATTGTGTAAACGGAACGGATCGACGCGGCCTTGATAGACTGCTTTGCGGCGGAGCGGCTGGCCCGAGTGGGCGGCGGCAGCGCGGCAATCGTCGCCGTAATAATACACGGCGGTCTCGCGGACGTTGCCATCACTGTTGTAGCGGTAAGCGTAATCGAGCCGCTCTTCGCCGGGCCCGCCAACCAGGAAGCGCTCGCTTTGCTGCAAAGCCCCGCTGGTGGTTGGCTCAGCCAAGGAAAGCAGGTCCGCGCCGGCAGCGCTCGGAGCCCTGGCCACATTTTCGGCTGGCGGGGGGGCCGTCAGCGCCGGCGGGCGATCGGCCCCGTTCACCGCTTTGGACCCCGCCACAGCATGGCCATGCCCATTCTTGCCGTTTGTCGCAAGGAGTGCTTCCGGCTTGAGGGCTGGGGCTTTCCCCTCGGTTTTTGGCTTGGCCTCGATTGTCGGAGGAAGAAGATTTTGCAGCCGTTCCGCGCCCTGCCGCTGGCAATAATCGCCGAAACTCTCTTCGGGGCGCCGCTCTTTTTGGAAATGCTCCAACAGCGGTTTCAGGGTCGGCACGATCTGGGACAGCGGGACCAAGTCCTTGAGCACGAAATTGAGCCGATGACCCAGCACATGGCCACCGACATAAATGGTGTATTTATCACCGCTGCGGCCCACGAGACCGATGTCGCTCTGGTAAGGCCGGGCGCAACCGTTGGGGCAACCGGTCATGCGGACGCTGAGCCGTTCGTTTTCCAGGCCGAGCCGCTTCAGTTCCTCTTCCATCTGGTCGATCACGGCCGGCAACGCTCGTTCCGATTCCGAAATGGCCAGTCCGCACGTGGGAATGGCGGGGCAGGCGAGGCTAAATTTCTGTACGGTGGAAATCTCGTCGGGATGCCGGATGCCGAAGTCGGCCAGGGTGCGTTCGATTTCGATCTTGGCACTGCCGGACAGACCGCAGAGTAAGATATCCTGCATGGGCGTCAGGCGGAGTTCCGGCCGGAGGCGCTCGATCAGACTCCGCAGTGCCGAGCGGAGCCGGAAGCTCCCTTCATCCTTCACCCGGCCGTTCTCGATGCTGATGCCATAGTACCATTTGCCATTCCCCTGGGGATGCCAGCCGAGATGAGATTCCACCTCGCGGACAGCCACCGGCCGGGGCTCTTCGAGTGCACCGCCAATGTAGCCGGCGAGCACTTCACGGAATTTCTCGACGCCCCAATCGTGCACCAGGTATTTGATCCGGGCCCGTTTCCGATCGGCCCGGTTGCCATGGTCGCGGAATAACCGCACGACCGCCTCGGCCGCACCGACCACCGCGGCCGCCGGCACATAGCAAATCGGCCGGGCAAGATGGGGAAACGTGTCGTGGTTACCGTGCGTCATCCCCATGCCGCCGCCGACCAGCAGGTTGTAGCCACGGATGCTGCCGTTCTCCACGATCGCAAGCAGGCCCAAGTCCTGAGCGTAAATGTCGATGCAATTGTCCTCCGGCAACGCCAACCCGGTCTTGAATTTGCGGGGCAGATAGGTTTTGCCGTAAAGCGGCTCGGTGTCGGTATCCGCCGGCGTATCCGTCACCGGTTTGCCGTTCAGCCAGATTTCGTGATACGCCCGGGTCCGCGGGGCAAGGTGAGCCGCCAGGGTAGCCGCCGTCTCCTGAAGCTGGGCATGGACGCCATCCTGATCGTGGGGCGCTGGGCAAGCCATGACGTTGCGTTCCACGTCGCCACACGCTCCGAGCGTGGTCAACAGGCAACGGTTGATCCCAGCAATTGTCTCGTGCAGGTTTTTCTTGAGCACGCCGTGCAGCTGAATGCCCTGGCGTGTGGTGAAGCGAAGCGTCCCATTGGCGTAGGCGTCCGCCAGCTCATCCACCGCGAGGTATTGCTCGGCCGTGAGGCGCCCTCCCGGAATCTTGCAACGCACCATGAACATATGATGCTTTCCGATTCCGTCTTTCTTGCGGTTCTTCCGCGCGTCGCGATCCTCTTGCTGATAGGTGCCGTGGAACTTGAGCAGCTGCTTATCCTGGTCCGAGAAATGATCGGAGTCGCTGAGCAGCTCCAGACCAATTTTGCCGCGCAGTTGCCGGCTGGTCTCCTTGATCGACTCGACCGCGGAGCGCGGAGCCACCGGCGGGGCGTCGCCGGCAGGCGGAGAGATATACGTCGGAGTGGAGGACATAAAGCTTCACTCTGGCTGGCCCGATCCTGCCAAGGACAAGATCGGACAATGTTTACTAATCTGATCAGTCTAGATAACTCTATGCAGAATTCACGGGAAAATCCAGGTCTTTTCTGCAACATTCTTATTGATATCGGCTCCGCTGGATAGGACGGTTGAGATGGTTTTGCGGGATGTGAAGGCGAAATTCGGGGTTCAGGCTTTCCAAAAGAATAAAGAGACACTGGAAACTGCTGAGCTTGGGAAGTTGTCCAGGTGGTTTTTAAAGTCCTTGCCTGTTTCTCCCGAATCCTCTGAAAGCTCAGCATCCGGGAAACTCCCGGATTCAGCGGACTAGACCCAATCATCAGGGAGGAGTGACTGCCCTCCCTGATGGTTGGGGTTCGTCTAGCCTTACACACATTCCAATGGGCATCGAGGATGAAGTTGTGACTCAGACCCCTGCCCCGAGGACGCAAGGTTTGGGTTTTTTGACGATCCTGCACGAGGACAATGGGTACATGGGGGGGTACCTCGTGACGAATTTCTGGAGTCGGCCGGTCGAGTTTCGTCTCAGCACAGCAGTGCAGCCTAACCGCATTCATCAGATTCTCTACGGCGGCACGCTGCAATCCTACATTTGTGCTGACCTGATCGGCAAAACGCTCATCGAAAAAACGACTGCCGCGGTCCAGGCCATTTTCACCGACTGTGAATCCGTGCTGGATCTCCGTCTGCAACTGGACGTGCCGGTCGTTTGCCTGCCCAGCGACGGCTCTACGGCCCCAGCATCCAGCTCGGATCCCGCCGCCAGCCGGAAATGGCCACTGCGCTGCCATTCGAGGTTCCCCGGCGACGTGGCCGCGGTCCAGGCGATGCTGGACGGTGTGGACGGCAGTCTTGACCTGGCGGAGCCCTTTGTGCGTATCCGCGAAGCGATGAGCGAAGCGCGCAAGCTGGGCGCGATGAGCCGGAACTAAATGCGTTGAGGCGGTTATGAGCCAGGACAAGCATTTGCCGGCTCCGGATGTGGCCGAGCTCGATCTCACCTTATCCGTAGAAGCCTACTTGCCCCAGCGCTGGGACCGCGCCACTCAGGTTGGCATACGTCCCACGCGCCTCCTCACCGAGCGCCCCTGGGTTCGCTCACTGGGTCGATTGGATATGCACGTGAAAACCGAAGGCTGGCGCTTCCCCACGCCTCCTTCCGACGAGCCGGCCAGCAGACAAGGAGACTCAGGGCAACAGGGTCAGGAGACCCGCGCCGAGCGCTGCGAGGGGGAGAGTTGCGGTCTGTCTCCCCCTCTCCCCCTCTCCCCTTCTCCTTATCTCTCCGCTGTGAATCTGCGTCTTCGGCCGACCAAGGATACCGTTGTTCTCAAAGAGCGGCTTCTCTACTTACTTCAGCCGCCCTTGGAAAGTTGCCTGGCCAGCAAACAGGTTCGCTTGCCGTTACGGCCTTATCCTTATCAGATGGAGGGAATTGCCTTCTTGATGCCGCGGCACGCGGCCTTGCTGGCCGACGAGATGGGGCTGGGAAAGACTGCGCAGGCCGTTCTGGCGTTGCGTCTTCTCTTCCACGCTGGGTTAGTCCGACGGAGCCTGATTGTCTGTCCCAAGCCGCTCGTCAGCAACTGGGCGCGGGAGCTTCGCCTGTGGGCGGACGACCTGCCGTTTGAAGTGGTTGGCGGCGACGCCCAGGAACGGAGCAGCTGCTGGCTGGTTTCCAACTGCCCGCTCAAGCTGGTCAATTACGAGCTCTTGACTCGTGATGCGGCTTTGCTGGCCGACGAGCGGATCGCCTTTGATGTGGTGATCCTGGACGAGGCCCAGCGGATCAAGAATCGGGACGCGAAGACGGCACAGGTTGTGCGCGGCATCCGCCGGGAACGCAGCTGGGCGTTGACCGGTACTCCGATCGAGAACAAGCCCGAGGATTTGGTGAACCTGTTTGCCTTCGTCGATCCGGGGCGGATTCCCCCGGACACTCCCGCCAAACGGTTGCCCCACCTCACCGGCGACTGTATCCTCCGCCGCACCAAGGACGATGTCCTCACCGACTTGCCGGCCAAGACGATCCGCGATGCGTACCTGGAATTGACCCCGGCGCAGCGTCAGTCGTATGCCCTGGCAGAAAACGAAGGGGTGGTCCATCTGAACAGCCTGGGAGAAACCATCACCATCCAACATGTTTTCGAGCTGGTGATGCGGCTGAAGCAGATTTGCAATTTTGATCCGCTCACCGGCCACAGTGCCAAGCTGGAGCGGCTCCTGGCCGATCTCACCGAGATTGCCGAGAGTGGCCGAAAAGCCCTGGTTTTTTCCCAATGGGTTCAACCGCTGGAAATCTTGGCCGGGGCTCTCGAACCGTTCGGCCCCCTACAGTTTCATGGCCGAATCCCGGACCGCGAACGGCAGACGGTGCTGGAGCGATTCCGCAGCGATTCCTCCAAGCACGTGCTGCTGATGAGCTACGGGGCCGGCAGCGTAGGATTGAATTTGCAGTTCACGAATTATGTATTTCTCTTCGATCGTTGGTGGAACCCGGCCGTCGAGGATCAGGCGATCAACCGCGCCCACCGCATCGGCCAGCGCCAGCCGGTGTTCGTGACCCGCTTCGTGACGCAGGAGACGATCGAGGGGCGCATCGCCGAGGTCTTGGACCGGAAGCGGCAGCTATTCAACGAGCTGCTGGAACAGAACAGCCCGCCGCCGAGCCTGGGCCTGACGGAGGAGGAGATTTTCGGGCTGTTCGATCTCCAGGTGCGGCCGAAACGGTGCGCAGCATAAAGCACCATGCCGGATCCTGCACCTTATAAGCTACCGATTATTTGCACTTCTCCAGATCGCAATTGGTATACGACTTGCCCGCGTCCCAGATGGTTAGCACGAAGACATTTCCTTTTGGAACCGGCCATGCGCCAAGCGACCGCCAATGGGTCCATTCGTGCGGGTGGCTTCACCTACCTCTGCCTGATCCAGGGAGTGTACTACCTCCTCACCGGCCTTTGGCCGCTGGTGAGCATCGAGACGTTCCAAATGGTTACTGGTCCGAAGACCGATCACCTGGTCACGGGGCGGGAGTCTGACTATCGTGCTCATCGCGGCTTGGATTGTTGCTCTGGTCCGACCCGTTTACCAGCTTCGTCGCACCGTCGTTCGGCCTGAGCAGGACAGGCATCCTCCTTCTTGATGACGCTAATGTGCCCGCTGCCCTCCAAAACAGCCTCGGCAACCTGGGCAGGATCGCGGATTCCATTCTGGCGCAGCTGGCAGCACAGTTGATTCTCGGTGATGAGTTCACGCCGTAGGTTCGCGCGTAGTACCGTGCCGTCCCGGATCAACACCACCGGCTTGGGGTGCATCAGCCGATGCGCGAACGAGAAGTGGTAGCTGAGCCAGTCCAGAGCGTAGCTCCAGGCGAGAACCACGACCACGACAGCCAGCCCGTCCGGAATGGAATACGCATCGCGTACCAAAGGATTGCGGCAAACCCCTGCGATGATCGACACGACCAGCAAGTCGCTCATCGAAACCTTGCCGGCTTGACGTTTCAAAACAATCCGGAGAAGCAAGCACAGCGTGACATAGACGAGCGTGCCGCGAATTACGATTTCCGGCAGCGACATCTCCAGGCGGAATAGCTGCGCCCAGTCAGTCTGGAGCCAGCCTCCCATAGATGTTCTCCTCTCTGGGCCGCCCTTGATGCAGCATCGCAAAACCTGTGCCGCACGGTAAGCATTCTTGCTTCTGTCTCGTGGCGCCGGTGATGCGGCGTCAGCGCTACAACCTCCCTCATTGGAACGAGTCCCCCTGCCCAGCGGAGGCACCGAGAGAGAAGGCGAAGGTTTTTTCACGCGGTTGTCGGACATCCTGCGTCGGTAGGTGCAATTGCGCTATCACCTCCCGGCCCTGGAAGAAACCACGGCGGAATTCCTGGAAGCGATGCGCCGCTCCCCATAGTTGCAACCGGAACAACAGGCGGTCTTGTGCGCTTTTCTGGAGCGGTGCGACCTCGTGAAATTTGCCCGGCTACAGCCTTCGGCTGATGAATGCCGTGCGGCGGTGGGGAAGGCACGGACGTTTGTGGAGCAAACAGCAGCGAACGACCATGAGAATGAGGGTGGCTCAAGACGGGTTGGGATGGTGGGATGATTGACACCGCCTCAAAAGTCGGACGGGACAGGAGCAAAGAACGGGTTGCGGGGTCCCTGGTCCACGTGGCCCAGTGATTCTGGTTGGGTTCCGAAGGGGGCGCGATTGAGGTACCAGCGAAACGCCGGCTAAGTTGCCCAGCCCAATTGGATTGGCGGCCTTAAGCAGGCTTTATCGCGTGTCAGCCGTCTTGCGCTGCCCATTACTCGATTCGAAAGAGCTTGGCGCACCGACCAGGCTGACAATTGCCGTCACTGGTTGGAATCAGATGTCTGGTCTGGCCCGGACCGCTCAAGCATCATTCATAACACGGGGCAGCGGCGGGAAGATGCGCCGACCGCTTGGGTCTGTTCGGCGCCGCCGCCGGCGCGATCGGCATCGTCCTGCGCGCGGCCACGGCCGTGCCGAAGGCGGTCGCGGGCAACTCGCATGAGGAGAAGGGGCGGGCGGCCCTGGCGGGGCTCCTGGCCGAGCGCAAGAAGCAGAACCGTTAACCCAGCGGGCAATGGGCAAAAACGGGGCCCATGCTCTCCAAGGTGCGAACCGACAGCTGATCGTTCCGATAGCAAGTGCCTTTTTCCGACATCCCATC
>DATGIQ010000179.1:0-4521 GCA_035295665.1 Gemmataceae bacterium
CTCTATGTCAGTGCCTTGCCCGCCGGCAGCTCCGCCAGCCGCATCGTGGCCATCGATCCCACGACCGCCGCCCAGCATGTCCTCTCCACCGGCGGCAGCCTCAGCTTGGTGGCCGGACTCGTGGTCTACAGCAAGCCAGGCGGTTCCGCGGCCGCCCCCCCGGATAGCGGCTTGCCGGCCGATACAGTGCAGGCCCCGATGGACGGCAGCGACATGAGCAGCCCCGTGGTTCCCAATGCTACCGCGGCCACCAACACTCCGCCGGTAAGCGGGAATGCGACAAAGGCAATCGATACGGCCGATGCGAACTCCACGCTCGCTACCGGGACCAGCGTGCAGCCTGCCGTGGATAGCAACGTCTCGATCGTGACGGTTTCCAATGATTCCTCGGTGCCAAGCACCAATCCAGCCACAGCCGGGCCCAATCAGGCAACGCTGGCGGAGCAGGTTTTCGCAGCCGAGATGGCCAGCCAATCCGATTCCGCGCCTTGGGGTGCGGATTGGCTGTGGGGAACGGCCGACACCCTCAGCAAATCTTTACATCCCGGCGATTCAAATGGCGGTGCGTGATTCGGCTGGATCAACTCATGGCGAATGATTGCCGGAGCTGGCCACCCGCACGCGAACCCGTATCGATTCTACATACGCCCTGGAAATTCCCGGCCAGGCAAATGGACCGGGGGGAACGCGATGCGGGGAGATCGGAATGGAAGTGCGGCAGGTGCTCATTACCGGCGCCACGGGGAATCTGGGGTCGAAGCTGCGACACCATCTGGGAGAGCGCTACGCCCAGCAGCTCCTGGACATCGATCCACGGGGAGATCCGGCCATCCTCCAAGCGGACCTCAGTCACTGGGACCGGGGCTGGGTAGACCGGTTTCAGGGCGTGGACGTGGTGGTTCATTTGGCGGCGAATCCGACGGCCCATCAAAGCTGGCCGGAGGTGATCGGTTCGAACATCGACGCCACGATTCACGTGTTTCAGGCGGCGGTACAGGGCGGGGTGAAGCGTGTGGTTTACGCCAGTTCCAACCATGTCATGGGTGGCTACCACGAGAAACGAGAACCGCAACGAATCACCACGGAAATTCCGCCTTTGCCGGGAACGCACTACATGGTCGAAGGGCAGGCTCGGGACAGCACCCCCTACGCAGCCGCCAAGCTATTTGGCGAAAGATTGGGCAAGTGTTACGCGGATACCCACGGCTTGTCGGTGATCGCGGTCCGGATCGGCTGGGTGCGACCCGGCGCGAATCGGCGCGAGGATATCCCTGTGGAGCGCGGGCCCTGGTTCCGTTTGATGTGGTTATCGAACCGGGATTTTTGCCACTTGATGGAGCGGTGCATCGTGGCCGACCTTCCTTGCCGTTTTGCCGTGGTCAACGGGATGTCGGCGAATTCCGGAATGCGCTGGGATATCGAAACCACGCGGCAACTGGTGGGCTATGAGCCATGTGATACGGTGGACTGAGGTAAGACACGATTATTCTGTCGATCCTTAACGTGCCGGAAACTCCACCCGTGCATCCACGCGCATCGCTGCATCATGGGGGCAGGCGTTCACACACGCCGGCACCTGCCCTGGGATGGAGCTGCACAGGTCGCACACCACGGCCCGTTCCGTGACCAGCTTCTCCGTGACTTCCTCCGCCAAGTCCGCCAAACCCTCGGGCTTGTTGATGGCATCCAGACGCAAAGCCAGCAAGACATCTTTGCTCCCCGGAGTAGGCGTGATGCGCACGGCGAGCACATTCCGGCCAGCCCGTAGCGGTTGGGGCGGAACCGGTCGTTTCGAAGCAGATGGCTGTCCCTGTGCCGCCCCGGCGCCAGCAGTCTTGGGCGGAAGCCAGTAATCCCGTTTGCCGGCTTTTGGTTTCTCCGGCTGGAGTTCCTGGCCGTTGACCCAGAGCGTGGCCGTAGCGTCGGTCGAGGTCAGCTCCAATTTGAATTGGCTGTCCGGGCGAAGGAGATACGAGGCCAGGCGGAATTCGTATCGGAAATAAATCGCCCGGTCTCCCGAGCTGATGCTGGCCCGAAGGTTCGGTTTGACGCCTTCCGTTAACTGATCGTGAAATTGGCGATCGTGATAGAAAGGGGCTTCGCCCAGTGCCCAGTTGGCATCGTTGAAGGAGACCCGATTCCATTTCGGATTCTTCACGACGGCCGCCGACTGAAACCGCCAGCCACGCGCCGCTTCCGGAATCAGGCCAATGTCGTGCATCTGGATTGAGCCATACGGGCAATTGTTCGCACACAGCCCGCAACCGATGCACCAGTCCTCGATCTCGATCTGGCCATTGTTGCCACGATGAATCGAGCCGACCGGACAGCCAATCATGCATACGGGATCCAGGCATGACCGGCACGTCGCCGGCACGAGGTACTTGTCAAAACGGGGACCGTCGAGGAAAAGCCGGCTTCGGCCGTCCGTGTGTGTGTTCACACAGGCCTGGACACACTCATCGCAGCGCGTGCACCGATCCAGGTCGATGAGCATGAGCCGCTGCCCCTGGATCAAGCCGAGCTCTTCGAAACGCTTGGACTGGAAGACCTGCGTATCCTCGTCCCAAATTGGTTGGCTGAGGATCCGCTGGGTGCGTTTCAGGCGCAAGGCAATCTCATGGTCGATTTTTTGCCGGATCGTGGGAGAGGTCTGGAGTAGGTCTTGAAAGACCGCGGCGGGAATACGAATCAGCTCGACCTGCCCGGAATCCTTACTTCGGCCATCTTCCTGGGGATGTGCGTAGGCCACGCAGGTCGCGGAACGCGGTTGCTGGGCCATCAAGCCCATTTCGCCGATGAACTCACCGCGCGCACAGTAGGACAGGACACAATCAGGTCCGACCCTCCGGCGATACGTACGGATGATGCCGGTATAGATCGTCTCGATGAGAAGTCGATGGAACCGGCGCAGGTCCGACTCCGACCAATCCTTGCGTTTTTTCTCGGGAAAACTACTGGCCCGCTCGACGAAAATCGGCGTGGTGAGCAGAGCTTGAAATTCCTTGGCGTCGGCGAGCGTTCGCTGCTTGATCACATCGTTCAAGGCATAGAGAATCTCCAGCCGCTCTGCCTCTGCCAAGGTGGATGCGTCGGCCGTATTGCGGAGGAGCGCTTGCACCTTCTCGCCCAGCAGCGTCCAGATTTTGCCGCGCGGGCTGGCGGTCTCCTTCTCGCCTTCAACAAGGGTGGCGCCCAGCTCTTTCCAGTTGCGAATGTGCTCCAGGCCAAGCAACGCCGAGGCCTTCTTCACGACCCGTACCAGGCCGCTGCGAATGACATAAATGCACTCGGGACGTTCGTACTCATCGAAAATAATCTGCCCGGACTCGAACGTCGCCAAGTCGAGCTTTTGGCGAAGGGCTTGGAGCTGTTGCTCGGTCAGGTCGTGGAAAATCGCCAATTGGCGCAAGTACAATTCGAAGACGCGCTTCCGGTAGAGTTCATCCGTTCGGGCCTTGTAGGCGGGGTCTTTCTGGAGCTGGTCCAGGATGTTGCGGAGCATCTCCAGCATGTAACAATCCCGGGTGGCCACCACGGTCGCAGACCGCGGCGTGCGGTACAGACAACTCATTTCGCCGAATAGCTCCCCCTCGTACAGAAACGATTGCAAGGTCTGGTAATCCAGATCGCGCGGGCCATCGATGGGGACATACAACGGCTTCGCTCCGCGTTCCGTTGGACCGCCGAACAGGCGCCGCTGAAGCCGTTGGAAAAAGCCCGCCTTCCGTTGTTGCGCGGGCCGGGCAATGGCCAAATTGACGCTCGCCACAGTCCGCAGCTCCTCGTCGCGATTGGGTGTCTCCTGAAGTTCTTGCATGCGCAGCAGCAGCGTCTTCATCTCGCCGGGGCTCAAGGTTTTAAACAGATCGGATCCGGGCTCCGTGGGTTTGCCTGCGGCCGGCACGGGCTTGCTTTCTTTCCCGGCGGGAGGCGCGGGCTTGGGTTCTTTTCCTTCGATGGCAAGCAGATCCTCGCTGGCCAGAATGTAAAAAGCCGTCCAGCCCGCTTCGCCCTGGCGAAACAAAACCTCCCCTTTGCGATAACGGCGGAGTACCATGGCCCCCGGAAATTTGTCCAGACTGGGCTTCCGCTTTAGCTGGGCAAACAGGCCGATTTTGAGGAATTGTTCATCCGTCAGCGGGACATCGCTGGCCCGGACTTCCAGCTCCGCCTTGGGCATCAATTGCTTGGCCATCGTGTACCTCTCGTTTCCTCGTCGGCTCGGTTAGGCTCCTCACGGCTTGTGCACGGAGTCGGAGATCGTCCGCTGTCCCTTCAGCACGTCTGGGGAACGCTGATGATAGCGATGACACTCCGCACAGTCGGCGCGGGCTCCGATCTGGGAATTGTGGCATTGCCGGCAGCTCTCGATCTTGGGCAGCAGCACATCCTTGGCCATGCTGCTGTTAGCCGCATCGTGGCATTCCGTGCAGCGCAGCATACGATGCCGGGCATGGCTGAAACGGCTATGCGACAACCAGACCTGCGGGATCCGTGACGGAAGATACCGCGGCAGCT
>DATGIQ010000180.1:0-11317 GCA_035295665.1 Gemmataceae bacterium
GGTATGCCGTACGGTCCGCCGACGAACGCGGCGAGCCTCCCGTGGTAATCCACCACGCGATTACCGTGGCCGCCGCAAGCAAACCGCTGGCGATTGGTGCTCAGGTTCGCGCTCCGTTTGGCGTGAAATGGGTCCGCTTGCGTTACCGAAGCGTTAACCAGCGCGAAGATTACCGTACGCTGCCCATGCTTCCGACGGGCGAAAAAGATGCCTATCGCGCCGTGATCCCGGCGGAGCAGGTCCTGCCGGCATGGGATTTGATGTACTTCTTCGAGGTCATGGATAATCGGGGCAACGGCCAAATCTACCCGCACTTGAACAAAGAGACTCCGTATATCGTCGTTCGAATTGCGCGATAACGAGTGCCCAATGAGAGTCTGCCGGAATAGGCTTGGCCAGCGGGGGACGCCATGAGTGGGAATGCTGGCGGGACGAGGGGGCCCGCACACGTCAAGCGGTCGCAGAAAGTCCCGGCTGTAACAAGTGGAGCGGAGGAGGATCGAACTCCCAACCTTCGCATTGCGAACGCGACGCTCTCCCAATTGAGCTACCGCCCCAGTGGAAAAGTTATTATAGAAACTCTACGCGGCGCGCAGCAAGCCGGCATGCCTGCCAAAATCCACCGCGCGCTAGCGCGGCTCTCTCCGGAGCCGATCCCGGTATTCTCTCCCGCGCGCGGCGTTGCCCTGTTCTTCAAAAAGCTTCGCGAGCTCCGCCATCGCCTTCGCATGTTCCTGCCGATCCTGATGGTAGATTACATCCACCCACAGATATGGCCAAAGGGCCTCGCGCGGCTTGCGGTTCAGGCGATAGCAATTCCCAAGAGCATTGTAGGCCGCGGCTTTCAGACTCTTGTCGTCCGTCTTCGCAAGGATGCTTTCGAGCTGAGCCACCGCCTCGGCAAGCTTGCCTGAGGCGCCATGACATTTCGCCTCGTAAATGGAAACGCGGATCGCCCGAGGGCTGTCCGGCAGCACACGTTTTGACAGGGCTTGCAAACGGGCCTCAGCCTCCGCCAACTTCTTTGCACGGATGAGGGCATCAACGATGCCGAACTCACACTCCTCTTGGATCTCGGCAGGGACGTGAGGGGTCGCCGCCAAATCTTGATAGGTTTTGCGCGCACCTTCCACGTTTCCCGCGTCCAGCTGGATCTCCGCCAGTAGCTTTGCCGCATGGCTCACTTGCCATCCGTCGCCATGCTCCTTGAGGAATCGCGTCAATGCCGCAACCGATGCTTCCAACTGGCCCCGATCTTCCTCCGACCACCATGCCAACACGCGCGCGATCTTGAATTGAACGTGTCGCTCCGCCAATTTGCTTTTCTCGCCCGCCAACCGCGGCTGGATCTCTCGGTAACTCTTGAGAGCCTCGCTGAATGCCTTCTTACGATCCTCCTCCTTCGTGGAAGGATCGGACAGTTTTCGCTCTTCCGCGATGGCACTGCGATAGCTTAGCCGAACCGAAGCCGGAACATCATAAACAATATCGAGAATATCCGCGGCGGGAATAGTTTTGACGGCCGAGCCCGCAAGCTTGCACACGACCTGGGCCGGTGACTCTTCGAGGACGGCGCCCGACGCCGAAACCGTTTCCTTGGTGGCTCGTTCCAAGTAACGGATCGTATCTTGAGCCCCGACCTGGAAATCGCCCCACAGATAAACGCTGAACACGGTCAACGCGGCAGCCAACGAACGATTCATTGCTTCTCGTTTCTCCGTCCCGTACGAAAGTGCCGATCGCAACGGGGCCCTACTTCTTTCCTTCCGACGCGTTTTTCTTGATTGACTCGTATGCCTCCTGGAGCAGCGGATCTTGTTTTCGCAACTCCTGAAGACGCTGCTTGTACGGCTCGATGCCGCTGTCCGTCTGGTCTTCGAACCGGGCGATAAACGACGCCGCGGTGCGGATTTCTTTGTCCCGCTGTTTTTTGTCCGATTTCTTCAGGGCGTTCTGGAAAATGCAGTAGGTCAGGTGACAATAGCAGTCGAAATACTGTTCTTTGATCTTGTTATCCTGCAACTTGGGCCGCAGCGACAGCATGAGTTGATTCCATTGCGGGATCGCTCCCTCCGTGCGGGATAGCTGATACTTTTGCTGATCCTCCAAAAGAAGGATGCCTTCCTTCCTCACTTCGAGATGCTGTTTTCCCCAGTCCGTGGCCGATAGTTCTTTGAGGGCCGCTTCGGCCTTGGCGAATTCCTTGCCGAGGCGTAATTCCCGCACGTACAAAATTCGTGCCCAATGAGAGAGCGCCGGCGGCGCTTCGGGCGGAATCGAGCGAAACAGCTCCGCCGCCTTGCCATGCTGGTCCAGGCTCGAGTAACTCTGCCCCAAGAAAAGCGTCATTTCCGGCTTCGCACTTTTTTCGTGCTGCTTGGCCAACTCGGCAAGAAACAGGGAAAAGTTCGTAACTGTCTGTTCGAGTTGTTCCCGCGCGGGGGTCCCTTGCCGGCGAAGATCGTCAATGTGGCTGCGGAGCTGTTGCACGAGCTGGGCCAGGGTTTCCTGCGAATTCTCTGGAAACGTTTTCTGCACGAGATCCAGGATCTGTTTGCCCTGTTCAATCTTGTTGGCGCCTACGCTGGCACGCAGGGCAAAGGCCAACAGGGCGCGCAGGAGCTGGGGGTTTTTCTCCTTTAGTTCCGACAGTCGAGTGCCATCGGCAGAATCGGTCAGCTCTTTGACCACAGGGCCAAGCAATCCGTACGCCTTCCCATATTGGCCGGCACGGTAATCGATTTCTGCTCGGCCGAGCTTGGCATAGAGCGTTAACGAGAGGACAGGAGTGCGGAATTCATCCTTGACTTTTTCATCTACGCCGTCCAGATGTTTGGCGAGCGTCGGGGCCAGCGCCTCCAGCTTGTCATACTGTTTCGCCTTGAAGTAGATTTCGGCCAACATCAGCTTGGCGGCGAAATAATCCCGGGCGGTAAACGTGTCGGCACCCGTCTTCAGATCCGGAATTCGGGCCAAGGCGGCCAAGGCACGCTGCTCGTAAGAGGGCTTTCCCGCCGGCGGCTTGAGGTCGCTCTTTTGTGCCGCCAGTGCCGCCCCGGCCAACTGGTAGAGCGAGCGGGTTGCGTCCGAATATCCGGACGAAATTCGGTTCAGCTCCTCCACGGCTTGGACATATTCCTTGTTGGCAAAGAGGATCACACCGAGCATGTGCCGGGCAATGTCGGCAGCCTGCGAAGTTGGCCAGGTGCGCTCGATGTACTGGGCGAGTTCTCGCTGCCGTCTGCGCTCGACTTCGAGATCTTCCTTGACGGCCCCTGCTTGCTCCCGCTTGGCCAAGAGCTGGGCATAGGCGCTCAGGGCATACGCACCGGCCATCGCGGCCTGGGCCGACTTGGGCTCGGTGCGCGCCAGTTCCTCACCGGCGACCGCAGCTCGGTAATCATCCTCCAGGGCCAGATAGGCATAGGCCAAGTACAGGCGGGCCTGGTTGAGGTCTTCTTTTGGCGTCGCGGCCCCGGCTAGGTCGAGCCCGCGGTTCAACGCTTCCACCAGGTTGCGCAGGTGGAGTTTGCGCTGCGACTCGAATTTTGCCCCGCTGAGCTCCTTCTTGGCCTGGGCGAGCTTGGCCCGTTCGTACTCGGCCCGCAAGTAACATTCTTCGAAGTCACGTAGCTTTTGGATCTCCCCCTTGGTTCGGTCCAGCGACGTGAGCAGGACAAGGTTGAGACGATTCTCGCGCGCAATGGCCGTGTAGTCATTGTCGCTCTGCTCCAGAATCTCAAACTGTTTCCGTGCCTGTTCAAGTTTTTCGCGGGCCAGGTTGGAGGTCTTGCCGAGGAGCTGGGCTTGCTGGCGGTAGCCGTTGGCCAGCTCGAAACGAACGCCGTAGCCTTCGGGAGTGTTGGCGTACTGAGGATACAGGCGAAGCCATTCCTCCGCTGCGTTGACAACGTCGGTCATCGCGCGCTTGGGATCAGCTTCCTTGGTCAGCGCCTGAATGCGAAAGCAACGGGCCAGGCGCCGACCCACGTCGGCCTCGCCGCCGGCCTCGGCATTGATGACCTCCATGTAGATTCGGCGGGCCGCCTTGGGATCCTCGTCCTCAAAGAGGGCATATCCCAGCCAGGCGAGCGCTTGCCAACTCAGAAATGACTTTGGCTCGGCTTTGGCCAACTTATCCAGGATCGCGCGGGCCTTTTTGATGAGGGCGCCGCGTTGGGTGAGCTCGGTTGCCTCCATGAATGTCTTGGCTTGATCGAGCAGATTGATTCCCTGCTCCAGCTCGGCCTGGCCCTGAGCCTGCATCAGGGTGAGATTTTCGTCTTGTGCTTGTGGCGTCGCCGGACGGAGCTGGAGTTGCTCGTCCATCTGCGTCTTTGCTGCCTGCAATTGCTTGGCGGCCTGCTCAAACAACGTCCGGGCTCGCAAGAGGGTTTCCCGTTGAGCTTCCTTGGCCTCCTCCTGACTTGCCTCGCTCAGATGGGCTCGACCACGCAGGGCCGCGATCCGAGCGAGCCCCAAGATTGCCTCCGGCGCCCGTCGGTGCTTGGGGTTGCTCCCGATGAACGCATTAAACTCCGCCTCAGCCTGATCGTAGAGTGCCGCGCGGCCCGCGGCATCCGGCTGCGCGGCCGCCAGTTCCAGCCGGGTCAGACCTCGTTCGAGAGGTACAAGTGGAACGAGCGCTGCGGGGAAACGCGGGACTTCGCTCTGCAAGTATTGCAAGGCCAGGTCGGCTTTGCCGCTCTGGCGAAGTCCACGAACAAAATCGAGAAACGGTTCTTCGGCCCGCGCCGGCATCGCGAACACCAGGCTCAGAAAAGCCAAGATGGCGTCAGAAGATTTCATCACGGTGCCTTTTCCGAAGGCCAGGCTCGAACCGGATCCAAAGGTACCAGCCACACAAATCCAGCACGCGATTGGATTTCTGGAAGACCATTTACCAGTATAAATTGATGGCAGAGACGGTCAAGGACAACGCCACGCCGCGGGAGTGGGGCACCCATGACGGTGGGTCCGAAAAGCCGGCATGTTGCGGGAAAGCGCGCCGCCTTGGGAGGCGCGCTTCTGGGCTTGGTGTTGCTTGGTCTTGTTGTTGCGTGGAGATGGACTGCGTGGCCGGGTGCGGCCAGGGAACAACGACCCAATTTGACGCCTTCCCTACCGCACGATTCTGTAGTGGCCAATTCCGCCGATCCCCGTTGGACGTTTGCCACGCCATACCGCAACGTTCGGCCCGATGTGAAATATGTTGGCGATGCGGCTTGCCAGTCTTGCCATGTCCGCCTTTCCAAATCCTACCACAATCATCCCATGGGCCGCTCGCTTTTCCCAGTTTCCACCGCACCGGCGATCGAGAACTACGGCCACGGCGCCCACAATCCTTTCGATGCAGCGGGGTTCCGCTACAGGATTGAGCGGCGCGGCGAGCGGGTCTTGCACCAGGAAACGGCACTCGGCAGGTCGGGGAAACCCTCGACCTTGACGCAGTCGGCGGAAGTGCAGTTCGTGGTCGGTTCGGGAGAGCATGGGCGTTCCTACTTGATTGACCGGGACGGCTACCTTTTCGCATCGCCCATTACCTGGTATCCCCAGAAGGGGATTTGGGACCTGGCGCCGGGATATGCGGCGAACAATCCTCATTTCGGCCGGCCCATCGGTCCGGATTGCCTGTTCTGTCATGCGAACCAGGTGGAGCATGTTAACAATACGGCCAACCGCTATCGGTTGCCGTTGTTCCGGGGCACGGCCATTGGCTGTGAGCGTTGTCATGGCCCGGGCCAGCTGCATGTCCAGCGGCACCAAGAAAGCGGTGAAGTTGCCGGCGTGGACGAAACGATCGTGAATCCGCGACAGCTGGAACGCGGGCTGCGCGAGGCGGTCTGCCAACAGTGCCACTTACAGGGCGAACAGCGCGTCCTCCGACGTGGCCGGAAATACTTCGATTTCCGTCCCGGACTCCCATTACAACTCTTCTTCGTCGATTTTGTCAAACCGGCCAAGTATCAAGGAGATGCCAAATTCGTCGGCACGGTGGAGCAGATGATTGCCAGCCGGTGCTATCAAGCGAGCAACAGATCTGGAAAAATGGGCTGCATCACTTGCCATGATCCCCACGGCCGGCCATCGGTCCAGAAGAAGAGCACCCACTACCGCGCCCGGTGTTTGAGCTGTCACGGGGAAGAAGAATGCGGGCTGCCGAGATCCGTGCGGCTGAAACAGAGTGCGGAGGACAGCTGCATCGTCTGCCACATGCCGCGTACCGGTTCTGACGTGAACCACACGTCGATCACGGATCACCGCATCCTGCGCCGGCCGGAGGCGAGGGCAAAGCAACCGGCCATCGATTGGCCCATTGATGTGGAAACGGCGCTCGTCCCGTTCCCGGCCGATGGGGGCGGTCCCGACCTCGTGGATCGCGGCCGAGATTTGGGGATCGCGCTAATGGACCTGGCCGAAAAACAACCGGGTTCGGCAGCCCGCCAGCTGAGCGCTCGGGCGCTGCCGTTACTCGAATCGTCACTGGGGACCACCCCAGCCGATGCCCCCGCCTGGGAGGCCAAGGGGAGCGCCCTTTGGTTCCTGGGCCGCTCCGAGGAAGCCCTCGCCGCCTTGCAGACGGCCTTGGTGCATGCTCCGGAGCGTGAAACGGCGCTGTACCTGGCCGCAACCTTGGCCTTGCGCATGCAGCAGCGCCGCGTGGCCCAAGCTTATGCGGAGCGAGCCATCCGCGTGAATCCGTGGCGGTGGCAATATCATCAAGTCTTGGTCGCTATCCACGCGCAAGCCAACGATTGGCAGGCCGCGGTTGAGGAATGTCAAAAGACGCTCCAGCTGAATGCCTTCAGCTTGGCCTCGCGACGGTTGCTGATTACGAGCTACCTCCGCGTGGGGAATCGGACGAAAGCGCAGGCCGAGTTCGCCCTGCTCTTGCCCCTGGTCGGGCCGGAACAGCAAGAGTCCTTGCGTCATTGGTTTGAGCGAGAACTTCGCTGAGTAGCCCAGGAGTGAGCTAGGATTCTCCGGGAGGCTTCGTAGGATTTGCCCGCTGCGTTGGGATCCGACCCTTGCGGATCGGCTCTTCTTTCAAGACCGGCGGCTCTTTGCCACATCCCAAACCCGCGGCCAAGCACATGCTCCACACTAAAGCCATGAGGATGGGACGACGCATGGCCCGTTCTCTCCGATCAAAACGCGAATTTGGAACCGCTGGCAAGCCGTTACGGTGCATCAAAGACTTCGCCGCCATTGCGGGTCGCCAGGGCCCGCTGCACTACAGGGTTGGTGTCGTAGCCCAGGAACCGCACGGAGCCGTCACCCATGCAGAAATTTGCTCCACCGACGTGCAAACTCCAATAATGGAACTGATCGCATTGGCTGAACAGGCTGCCGGGACTGAGTTTGTAGGCGAGCGGGCTATTGGGGTCCGGGCTCCCCCGGCTACAAGGCTTGCCGTTGGCGTCGATTGGATTGGGAGAGCCGGGCGAATCGAACTCATGGCGTTCCGACATGCCCAGGATGACGTCCCCATCGCCATCGCCGCTGTTACCGAAGCCGGCGAACATCCAGCCGAAAATCAAGTCTTTGCTCGGCGGCCGTTCGCCGATCATCAACGTATTGCTGGTACCGTCCGACACCGCTGCCAGGCGCACCCCAGAGGGACAAACGCCGGTCGTGTTTTGAACCGGAATGAGAATTCCGTTCATGCCCGTTGGGTGCCCGGTCGTCGGATCGAGCTCGTCGTTCTTTGTGGGAAAGTCCCCCGTGTCTCCCGGATACACATGGCCGCCGCGGTGGCTAATCCCGCTCACGCCCTGGTAAGCGGTGAAGGCAATCGTGTAGCTGTCGCCGTACTCCGACACCTGGGTAACAACCAGTGTTCGCTTGTCGGCCGGACAACTGAAGATCGGTTGCTCCGTTCCCAGGCCAACGAACCGTGGCTTGCCCAGGCCATCGAAGCTCCAAGGATCGAAACGCCGGGGGAGCGGCACGGCCGTGTTGGATTCTTCCTGATTCATTTGATTCCACACGTTGCCTTGTTCGACCCAGGGCATGATCCGGGTAAACCAGCTCAGCATCCAATACTTTTGGGTCGTTTTGGGACCGGTGCTGTCGAAGAACGGCATGTTGTCCAGGCCGGGTGGAAAGGAGCCAAGTTGATCATGGTAGCCGTGCAAGGCCAGACCCATTTGCTTGAGATTATTGGCACATTTCAAGCGGTTGGCGGCCTCGCGGACTTTTTGCACGGCCGGCAAGAGCAGGCCGATCAGGACGGCGATGATCGCAATCACCACCAAGAGCTCGATGAGCGTGAAAGCCGACAGGCGACGGGGACGATTCATGAGCTTTTCTCCGAGGGCGGACCCAACGAAATAGACGTGGGCATTGTTGGATGGCGAGACAAAGCCCGGTGACCGGATCCACAGTTGCCTAGACTACTCTCCATTTTGCGGTAAATCAAACAAAAATCGGACCGCGATCGTTGTAAAATGGACCGGCTTGGGAAACCGTGCGGGTCCAGGTATTCGCAATGGTCCCGTGGAAGGTGATGTTTTCCGTTCGCTGGCGGATTGCCCGACCGGGCGGCCAAACGGGCCAAAGCTGCAATCACGCGGAGAGTCGCCTCATGATTCAGTTTGTTTGCCCCCACTGCAACACATCTCTGAGAACCGGAAATGCCGCCGCCAAGGTCGCTCGATGCCCCAAGTGCTTCGAGATGATCCCTCTCCCCACACCGCGGAATCCAAGCGCTTCGCTACCGGATTCCGATGAGCTGGCAGCGGCATCTTCGGCAAGCGGGGCGGCCTCTCCAGAGGCCAGGCAGGGGTCGGGCCCGCTGGACCATCAAGGGCTGCGACTCCAGCGAAAGTCAAACCTCTTCTTGGTAGGATTGGCCGTTACGGGACTGGCCTGCGCTGGGTTCATGATCTTCGATTTCTTTGCCAGGGGGGATTCCGCGAAGGGACGGGAGCGGCGCCAACGGCCCCGTGTCAACCAGGAGCGACCCCTTGATGCGCCTTTGACTCCTCCGCCGGTGCCCCCGGCTGATCCGGTACCAAAGACAGCATCGAGGAAAGCCAGGCCCGTCCGCATGGCACAGGCCCCGGAGCTCAAACCGCGTTTGCGTTTGGGGACGTTGCGGTTTCGCCACGGGGGAATCGTGAAGGATCTGGCAGGGCCATCGCGGAATCACTTGCTGGCCTCATGCGGCGTCGACGGCAAAGTCCGAATCTGGGATACGCGAACTGGGGAAGCGGTGCGCTGCCTCTCCGGCGCTAGTGAGCCGCTCTACTGCGTCACGCTCTCTCCCGATGGCCAATGGGTAGCTGCCGGCGGACAGCGGGGCGTCTATTACTGGGAAGTTGCGACTGCGAAAGAGGTGCGGCGGTGGCAGAATCCCCTCGCCTTCGCAACTTGCCTCGCATTGGCTCCGGATGGCCGAACTCTGGCGATGCGTGGCCAAGCCCGCGCAGAAATCTCCTTGTGGGACGCGCCGACCGCTACCAAGCTTTACGATTGGGGCGCACAGATAGGCGGACAGCTGGCCTTCTCACCCGATGGCAGGACGCTGGCCGTATCGGATAACGCGGTCCGGCTCCTGGACGTCACCACGGGCGAAGAGCAACTCGGACTCCCTTCCGCTGCGGCTGTGGCGTATTCGCCCGATGGCCGGATCCTGGCCCTGGGTGGCTCCAATGGCATGCTCCAACTCTGGGAACCGGCGACCGGCAAACAAATCCAGTCACTTAGCGGCCACCAGGGAATCGTTCTTCGGGTTGCTTTCTCGGCAGACGGCAAGACATTGGCTTCCTTCAGCGGCAATGGCGAAATCCGTGTTTGGAATCTGGCCACCGGCAAAGAACGCTGCCGCATTAAGCATGCGGGACCAATCGCCTTATCCGAGGATGGCACCGTCCTGTACGTCGGTGGCTCGGACAGTGTCATTCGCCTCTGGAACACGGCTACCGGCGAGGAACTGCGCAGTCATGGTGGCCAAGGAGCAATTACGGCAGCCGCGGTGGCTCCGGATGGGAAGAGCGTGGTTACTGCGGGGCAAGATTCGGTTCTGTACGCCTGGAACGCATCCGATGGTCAATTGATCCGCCGCTACCAGGGGCACCAATGGACGATCAGTTGTCTGGCGTTCTCCCCGAACGGCCGGCTGTTGGCCTCGGGGGGAGGGATGGTTTTCCCGCTCCAGCCCCGCGACCAGCCGTGCGAGCTGCGTTTATGGGACACCGCGACAGGGCGAGAGGTGCACCGATTGGATAGCGGTCAATCCCCTGTTATCCGCGTGACGTTTCTCGCCGGCGGTCAATCGCTTGCGGCGGTCGAAGCCGGCGGAGGGCGTGTGCGGATCTGGGAAGCTGCGACCGGCAAGGAACTCTACCAGTTTGGCAACCGTTTGTCGGCAAATGCCTCGTTTTCTCCAAACGGAACGTTTTTCGGCCATGGGGGACTGTACTCCTCTTTAACTCCCGATGGAGCGTTGCTGGCTCAATGGGGACCGGATGTAGTGCAGCTCTGGAGCATGGGGGATCGTACCCGACTCGGCGAATTTCGTCCAGAACTGGGCGTGCCATCGCTGGCCATGCGGGACGGATACAGAGGATTTATCCTCTCTGCCCAGGCGATCTCGCCGGGCGGCAAGTACCTCGCTTGCGCTGTAGCAACACAGGACGGCATCATTCACGTTTTCGACGTTGCCTCCGGAGCAGAGATCGCAGCGCTCCGAGGTCACGCCGCCCCAGCGCCAGCCTGGCGCGAGGCGGTCAGTTCGCTGACTTGGTCCCATGACGGCAAGATCCTGGCTTCGGGAGGCGGAGACGGACAAGTTTGGCTCTGGGATGTGGCAACTGGCCGCGCACTCCGCCGCTGTGCCGGGCATGAGGGCCGCGTCACGGCCCTGGCATTTTCTTTGGATGACCGCACCCTCGTCTCCGGTGGCGATGATACGACTGCCTTGATTTGGGATCTCAGCGGCATCGAGAATAGCGTTTCGATCCGCTCGCCTTGACCGTGTTCCCTTGGTTTGCTGTGCGTTGGCTCGACCCCGCTTTGGATGTCAAGCTGGGCCAGGGCGCTCTCCCATCAACCAAGAATCCAACACAGCGTCGGAGGTCGACAACCACAATTTGCCAGATTCCTGTCTGAAACAGCTCCTTCCGACGCTTAGGTAATAAGGGAACAAACTGTTTGGACCATCACAGAGGCCATGCGTGGTAAGACCATCCTGGGCAACCGAAGAACGGATGAAGCAAGCCCAGGAGCATTATCGCTGCTGTACCCTCTGCGAACATCGTTGCCGTGTGAATCGGTGGGATGGCGAACGGGGCCCCTGCAAGGCTGGACCTAG